>NZ_JBQCEE010000086.1:0-19847 GCF_051960575.1 Jatrophihabitans sp. | reverse complement strand
GCGCTGCTCGCGGGGGGCCGGGTGTGCGCCGACTCGGGCGACCTGACGCGGTGGCAGGGCATCACCGCGCTCGGCAGCGACGGCCGGTTCTGGCACCCCGACGGCGACGTCGCCGACCGCCCGCGATCGTCGTACGGCTTCCCGACGGTGCCCGGGATGTTCGACGCCGTGCGGCGGCCGTTCGCGGCCACCGGCCTGGCGATGCCGTGGCTGGCGGTGCACGGCAACCACGACCGTCTGCTGCAGGGCACGGTGCCGGCCGCGGAGGTATTCGCGCGAGTGGCCGTCGGCGACCGGAAGGGCATCGGGCTCGCCGACGACTGGTCGGCCGACGAGGTGGTCGCGCTGCTCACCGGGCTGGCCGAGTGCGAGCCGGCCGCGCTGGCCCGGCTCGGCGAGGCGCGGACGGCGACGGTGACGGCCGATCCGTCGCGGCGCCCGGTGTCGCGGGCGGAGTTCGTCGCGGCGCACTTCGGCCCGGGGGCGCGGCCGGTGGGGCACGGGTTCGGCGACGACCAACGGCGCAGCGGCGACGCGTACTACCGGCACGACCGCGAGGGGGTCACCCTGCTGGTGCTGGACACCGTCGACGAGCACGGCGGCTGGCAGGGATCGCTCGACCGTGCGCAGTTCGACTGGTTGCAGGGTCAGCTCGCCGCGGCCGACGCCGAGCAGCGGCTGGTCGTGCTGGCGAGCCACCACCCGCTCGACGACCTGGTCAACGCGGCGGGCCCGTCCCGGGTGCTGGGCGGCGAGATCGCCCACCTGCTCACGGGGCACCGGTGCGTCGTGCTGTGGCTCAACGGGCACTCGCACACGACCACCGTGACGGCGCGCAGGACCTTCTGGGAGGTCACCACGCCCTCGCTCATCGACCGGCCGCAGCACGCGCGGCTCGTCGAGCTGCTGCGTGCCGGCGACCGCCTGGTCGTCGCCACGACGATGGTCGACCACGTGGGCGAGGCGCCGTGGTCGGGGGCGATCGACTCGCCGACCGCGCTCGCCGGGCTGTCGCGCGAGCTCGCCGCGAACGACTGGCAGCAGGTGATCGGCGAGCCGTCGGGCACCGCGCGCGACCGGAACGTGCTGCTGCCGCTGCGCGACCCGTTCGCCTCGTAGGCTCGGCGGATGGCTGCAGCGTGGTGGTACGCCGCCGGTGCGATCGGCTGCGAGGTGGTGGCCACGCTCTCGCTGCGCGCGTCGAACGGTTTCACCCGACCCGTGTTCGACGTGATCGTGGTGGCCGGCTACCTGGCCTCGTTCTACCTGCTCGGCCGCTCGCTCGCGCACCTCAGCGTCGGGCAGGTCTACGCCGTCTGGTCGGCGGTGGGCACGACGGTGGTGGCGCTGGCGGGCTTCGTCCTGTTCGGGGATCGGGTCGGGTGGCTCGGCATCGCCGGCATCGCGCTCGTGATCGTCGGTGTCACGCTGCTCGTGCTGTCGCCCGGGGCTGTTCGCGGCGGTTGAGCAGGGCGTGCCGGCGTCCGTAGCCGACGTACACGACCAACCCGATCACCAGCCAGACAGCGAAGCGGATCCAGGTCGCGATCGACAGGTTGAGCATGAGGTAGAGGCAGGCCAGCGCCGAGAGGATCGGCACGACCGGCGAGAGCGGCACGCGGAACGCGCGCTGCAGGTCCGGACGCGTGCGGCGCAGCACCGGCACGGCGACGGACACGAGCACGAAGGCGAACAGCGTGCCGATGCTGACCAGGTCGGCGAGCGTCGACAGCGAGATGAAGCCGGCGATGAGCATCACGACGACGGTCGTGCCGGCGGTGAAGCGCGCCGGCGTGCCGAAGCGCGGGTGCACGGCGGCGACGTTGCGCGGCAGCAGGCCGTCGCGCGACATCGCGAAGCCGATGCGCGACATGGTGACGATGTCGACGAGGGTGACCGACGTCAGGCCGCAGACCGCCGCGATCGACACCAGCGTGCCGGCCCAGCTCGCGCCGACCGAGTCGAAGGCGGACGAGAGCGGCGCCCCTTCGTCCAGGTTCGAGTACCTGACCATGCCGGTCACGACGAGCGAGACGCCCACGTACAGCGCAGTGGCGAGGGCGAGCGTGCCGAGCAGCCCGCGCGGCAGATCGCGTCCCGGGTCGCGCGTCTCCTCGCTGAGGTTCGCGACCGCCTCGAATCCGCTGTAGGCGAAGAAGACGACCGCGGCCGCCGTGAGCACGCCGGCGAAGCCGAAGGCCGACTGCTGCACGCCGAACAGCACCTGGATCAGGGGCCGCGTGCCGCCGGACGCGCCGGTGGTGCCGTGGCTCGTCGGGACGAACGGATGCCAGTTCGCCGTCTTCACGTAGAAGGCGCCGGCGACGATGATGAACAGGCAGATGGCGACCTTGATCGCCACCAGCGTGTTGGTGACCCACGCCGACTCGCGGATGCCGACGATCGCGACGACACCGAGCACGGCGACGATGAACATCGCGCCGAGGTTGACGTCGGAGTGCTCGCCGAAAACCGACGTCGGCAGGTCGAAGAGGTCCTGCAGGTAGCTCGACCAGCCGCGCGCGACGACGGCGGCGCCGAGGGCGAACTCGAGCACGAGGTCCCAGCCGATGATCCATGCCGCGGGCTCGCCGATGGTCGCGTAGGCGTAGGTGTAGGCGCTGCCGGCCGTCGGGACGCTGGACGCGAGCTCGGTGTAGCAGAGCGCGGCGAGCAGGCTGACGACGCCGGCGAGCACGAACGACAGCACGACGGCAGGTCCTGCGTGGTTCTTCGCCTCGACGCCGGTGAGGGTGAAGATGCCGGTACCGATGACGATCCCGACGCCGAAGCCGACGAGGTCACGCGCACGAAGTCGTTTGCGCAGCCCGGCCGGATGCTCGCCGCCGTCGTCGTCCTGCTGGGCGAGCACGTCCTCGACCGGCTTCGTGCGGAACAGGGTCACGTCGGACGTGGTGCCCCCTGACGTTTCCGGTCAAACGCGGCCACCGCCACACCGGCGCGGCCGCCGCCACACCGGCGCGTCCGCTGCCCTCGCCGCGTCGCCCTCTTTGCCTACCGCCGTCGCGTCAGGTCGACGCGCGCCGGTAGTGCTCGTGGACGATGCCGTTCGCGAACGTGCGCAGGCCGAGCAGTTCGAGCGGGACGCGTGCGGCCAGCGGCGGGAAGTACGGCGTGCCGCCGCCGAGCAGCACCGGCGCCCGGAAGAGGTGGAACTCGTCGACCAGGCCGGCCGCCATCGCGGCCGCCGCGAGCGTCGCACCGCCGATCTCGACGTCCTGCCCGGTCGACGCCACCGCGGCTGCGACCTCGTCCTCGACCGATCCTGTCGCAAGGCGGGCGTTGCCACGCAACTCGACGGGTCTGCTCGCGAAGACGACCTTCGGCAACGCCGCCCAGACCTCGGCGAACTCGCGCTGGTCGTCGGTGTCGGCGAAGCTCGGATCGGTCTCCCAGATCAGCATGGTCTCGTAGAGCCGGCGGCCGCAGAGGTGCACGCCGACCCCGCGGACCCGTTCGAGGTGGACGGCGAACAGCTCCTCGTCCGGCGCCGTCCAGTCGATCGCTCCGTCGCGGTCGGCCACGAAGCCGTCGGTGGACGCACTCATCGAGTAGACCAACACCTGGACCATCCCCTTGTCGTTCGTCCTGTTCCGCTGGTTCCCGTCGATCACATCAGAACGGCGGGGGATCTTCTTGGTCCTCGGCCGCATCCGTGGCCGGCACCGACGCCGAAACGGTCGGCTCGTCGTCCCCACGGGCTGCCCGGCGGGCGACGTGTGCCTCATCGATCCAGACCGGTGTCTCGACGTCGAACGGGTCGGCTGCCTCCTCGCCGGCGACGGTCGCCGTGGCCGGCACGGGAGTGAGCGCGGCTTCGACCAGTCGTGGCGCCTGGACGTGGTGCCGCCGCCGGTACGGGCTGATCCAGCAGAACGACCGCGGCCCGGTGCGGACCAGCCGCCAGCCCCGCTCGGACTTGTTCACGTGGTCGTGCCGGCACTCCGGACCGAGATTGATCTCGACCGTCCGCCCTCCGCTCGCCCACTCGGTGCGGTGGTCTATGTCGCACCAGCGCGCCGGACGACGGCACCCCGGGAACAGACACCACCGGTAGACCATCTCGATCCGCCGCCGCAACGCCGGCCTTGGGAACCGCGCCTCACTGTCCTGCACGATCGGCCCAGCCGTCGCGACCTGCCTCGCGATGTCGGCCAGCACCGCGGCCCACCCGGCCCGAGCCGACACCGACATCGGCGGCACGCGCGGTATCACCGCCGACGCACCGTCCGCCGTCACCCAGTCCAGCGGCAGATGGATCTCCACCACCCCGTCCACCCTCGGGTGCGCTTCGGCAGCCGTACCGGGACCGGCACCGCCACCGGCACCAAGTGCGTCGGCGCCGACGGGCATGCCGCGACGCCGGGTCAGCCCGTCGAACACCAGCCACCCACCCTGGTCATGCACTCCGAAGCGCCACTCACACCGCTGCTGCCGCGCCACCAGGACACGCGCCACCGACGCCGGCACCGGACCCCACCCGGCCACCTCCCCCGGCCGCTCGTCCAATCCCAGCAACGTCCCCAACCCCACACTGACGTGCACCCCCGCCCGGACGCCCGACAGCGACGGCCCGCCGCCCGGCGGTCCGAGCGACTCGGGTGGGCCGTGTGGTTCGGACGGTCCAGGTGATCCAGTCGGTGGACCGCCCGGCGGTCCGCTCGCGCTCGCGGAGGGCTCGCCGCCGTCCGCGGCCTCGCCTGGCTGGATGTGGGCGCTCACCGGCCGCTGCGACTCCGCAGGCACCGCACGACCCGGCGACCGCAGTTGGTCATCCGAGTCCTCGCTTCTACCCGCCTCGGGCTCGACCTCGACGCCGGCGGGAGCACCACCCGCAACGCCCGTGGCAGTCGCTTCGGCCTCGCTGCCGCCGGAGACGACCTCGCCCGCCGGAGCCGCTTCGTCGCCGACCACAACCTCGGCACTACTCGCGGCAGTACTCGCGGCAGCGCTCGCGTCGGCAGCACCCTCGGGGGCGGCCGTCGCGCGGGCACGTCTGCGCGCTCGGTGGCTGCGGTCGTGCCGGCGGCGGGGGCGTCGGCGTCCGCCACGACGGCTGCTCGCGCCGCCGGCGGCCTCGCGATCGTCGGTCGCTTCGGCGTCATCGGTCAGGCCGGTAGGTGTGGGGTGCAGGGCGAGCAGCTCGGCGACGACCTGGTCACGGGTCCATCCGTTCCAGCGCCCGTCGAGCAGGCCGATGAGCACCTCGGCGCGCAGCAGGTCCATGCCCGCCGCCGCCCCGGCCCGCTTCGCCGCACTCGCCACCGCGTCCAGATTCGCCGCCGCCACCGCCGCCTCGTCCGCCGGCAACCCCGACGCGGTGATCACCGCCGACCCGTCCCGCCCCAGATACGCGACCACCTTCCGGCTCCGCAACGCCTCCCGGTACCGCCGCTCGGCCCACCCCGGATCCAGCTCGATCACCACCCGCGCCACCCGCGCCGCCAACCCCGTCGCCGTCACCGACATCGCCTCCGGCAACAACGCCGCCACCACCTGCTCGGCATGCTCCGGCCGCAGATCCCAACACGCATCGGTGAACACCAACGCCCGGCGACGGTCGATCAACCCCAGCCCCAGCGCCTCCGCCACCGCCGGCAACGCGGCCAGCCCGACCGCCGCCTCCACCTCCACCCGCGCCGCCGCACGAGTCAACATCAACTCCGCCCGCACCTCGTCCACCACCAGGTCGAACAACTCGTGCCCCTGCAACGGCTCCCCACCCAGCAACGGCATCGGATCACGCCGCGCCAACTCCGCCATCACCGCCCACACCTGTCCCTGCACGTGCGCCAACTGCCGCGACTGCGCCTGCAACAGGCCGACCAGCTCCGGATCGTCCAACCCACCGACATCCACCGACTCCAGCACCGCCGCCAGCGCAGCACCCGGCACCAGATCACCCGCACCCGCCGGCAGCCGCCCGTCCCCCATCACGCCAACGACGCTAGCCCGACCCTCTGACAAAAACGTTCGAAAACCCGGACGGGCCCGACAACAATCCCGGAACCAGCTCGGCACCGCCGAACCGAGATGCCCACACCGGCCCAGACCCCGGCCACAGCATCAAGATCCGGCAAACCCCCGATCCGCCTCGACCGGCCGAGCACCCTGCATGGTCACAGCGGGCCAGAGGCCGGCCACGGCATCAAGATCCGGCACACCCCGGGCCGACGCGCGGCCGACGCGAGGCCGACGCGAGGCCGACCCGAGCGACCCGGATGCCCACACCGACCCAGAGCCCGGCCACGGCATCAAGATCCGGCAAAACCCCGATCCGCCTCGACCGGCCGAGCGACCGGAATGCCGACAGCGGGCTCGGCCCCGGCCACGGCATCAAGATCCGGCACACCCCGGGCCGACCGCGCCCGTCGCCGAGGGCGAGCAGGCGGCTCGGCGGCTCAACGGCTCAGTCCGCCGGCGCCAACTCGAACACCTTGATCACGCGCTCCGTCCGGCGCTCGTACAGGGCGAAGTTGGGCCAGACGGCGAGCAGTTCCTGCCACGCGGCGGCGCGGTCCGGGCCGTCGAGCCGACGCGGTACGACCCGCGACGTCCGACCCTTCACCGTCACCTCGGCCGACGAGGCAGCCTCGAGGTTCTTCACCCAGACCGGCTCCTTCGGCCCGCCGAAGTACGAGCCCGCAACGAGCCACGACGCACCACGGGGCACGGCGAGCAACGGCGTGCTGCGAGGGACGCCGGTGCGGCGGCCCGGCACGGTGAGCACGATGTTCGGCAGTCCGGCGACGTCGAGCAGGGACACGCGTCCCCGCGAGAGCTGCTGCAGATGCTGGTCGACCCACACGATCTGCGGCAGCAGCCGCGGCATCCAGCCGATCGATCCGACCCGCACCGCCACCGGCGTCAGCAACCCCATGGCCCGCAGGATCTCAGACGAACGGGACGCGCCAGTCGACGACCGTGCCGACGCCCTGGCGCCATCCGAACAGACACGAGCCGCCGAGCCGTTCGGCCGCCCGGGCGACGTCGTCCAGACCGACGCCGGCGGTGCCCGCAGCCGTCAGGCGGCCGTCGTCGGTGATCCGCAACCACAGGCCGGCGGTGTCCGCGGCGACCGTCACGACCACCTTGTGCACGCCGGCGCGCGCGATCACCTGCGACAGCACCGCCTCGGCCGCCGAGAGCAGTTCCGCACCGAACGCCGGCGGGACGTACTCGAGCGAGCCGACGTTCTCGATCGTCACCTCGATGTTGCGCGGATCGAGCACCGCGTGGACGAGCCGCGCGAGGTCGGGCAGCAGGTCGAGCGACGGCGGACGGTCGTGCAGCGCCGACAGCGCCGCCTCCATCTCGTCCAGCGCCAGCATGATGCCGTCCTGCACCGAGTGCAGCTGCTGCTCGTTCGGCCGCGGCGACGGACGCGTGGCCGCCAGCCCGGCCGCGAACAGCCGCTGGATCACCATGTTGTGCAGCTCGTCGGCGATCCGCTGCCGCTCGCGCGTCTGCGCCAGCTCGGCGCGGGCGTCCTGCAGCACCAGTTCGGCCTCGACCCGGTCGGTGACGTCGACGACGAAGCTGAACAGCCCGCCGCCCTCGCGTGGGCCGCAGTAGATCTGCAGGTGCCGCAGCCCGCTCGCGTGCGGCACGCTGCGGTCGAACTGCTGCGCGCGGCCGCTCAACGCCGCCTCGGCGTAGGCCTTGTTCGCGGTCTCGAACAGCCCGGGACCGAGCAGCTCGCGCGCCGGGCGCCCGCGCGCGTCGATGCGCTCGGCGACGCCGAACCAGCGCAGCGCGGCCCGGTTGGCGAAGACGCACTGCAGCGACGGGTCCCACGCGGCCACCGCCGCCGGGATGAGGTCGAGCGCCGCTGTGGCGTCCGCCGCCGTCCAGCCGGCGCCGTGCACCTTCGCCGGCCACCGCACGCCGAGCGTCCGGCCCAGGTCGAGCTCCGAACTCGGGTGCGGGAAGGCGACCAGCCGCCAGTCGCCGCTGCGGTCGTCGCGCATGCGCGCCGGCACGGTCGCGCGCAGTTCGGCGATGGCCCGCTCGATCGCGCCCGCGGCGGCGCGCATCGTGGGTGACACCTCGGACGCGCGACCGACCGCGGCGTCGAGCCGCTCGAGCGCGTCGCCGAGTTCGTCGATCACGTTGTGGCTGCCGATGTCGCCGGCGATGCGCGCCCGCTCGGCCTCGAGCGCCGCCTGCTCGCGGGCGCGCCGGGCCTGCTCGTAGCCCTCGATCGACGCGGTGATGTCGACGGCGAGCGCGCAGTACCCGGTCACCTGGCCGCCGACGAAATTCGGGATGTGCGTGACCTGGTGTGCGTTGAAGCGCTGCCCGTCGGCCCCGACCTTCGCCCGCTCGACCTGCTGCACCCGTCCCGCGAGCGCGCCCTCGATGTAGGCGGCGGACAGTTCGACCGCCTGCGGTTGGACGAGCTGTGACAGGTGGATGCCGAGCAACTGGTCGGCGGGCCGCCCGAAGCGGTCGAGCGCTCGCTGGTTGCCGTACCGCAGGCGGACGTCCGCGTCCCAGAACGCGACCGAGGCCGGCAGCGCATCCAGCAGCGCGAGCAGTTCGGGCGCGGTCGGCTCACCGCCCCCGTTCCCGTGCTCGAGGGCCTGACTGCTCGGACGCACGACAATCACGCTAACAGGAACTTGACAAGTACCGACACGATGAGCAGGCTCCTTAACGCTGACCAAACGCGACGCCCCACCGTCGCCCGTTCGTCCGCGGGGGTTCCGCCGGTGTCATTCCGTCGTCTTTCTATCGTCCCGATCATGCTGATCGCCATGGTGGTGGCAGCTACTCCGGCGCGCGCTGACCTCCTGCCCCTCGGCTCGCTGACCGGCGGCTCCACCCCGTACACCCCGTGGTCGACCTACCTGCCCGGCTGGAACGACCAGTTCGTGCCGAGCAGCAGCAACGACTGCGCCGCCGGCCGCTCGAACTGCCTCACCGCGACGCTCAAGGAGCAGACGCGCATCCTCGGCATCACCGGGCAGTCGTGCTCGCACCTCGCGGTCTTCCCACTGGCCTACGTGCGCATGACCCAGACCTACGGCTGGACGCGCAGCCAGGCGGGGTACTACCAGGACGTCCCGTACATGAACCACATGGACGCGATCTTCGCCAAGTACTACACCGACGCCTACTACAACTACGTCGGCGGCAACCGCGCCGCCGTCCCGGGCGCATGGCAGTACGCCTTCGACGCCGCGACGAACGAGACGGTCACCGGCGCCGGTGACCTGTTCCTCGGCATGAACGCGCACATCAACCGTGACCTGCCGTTCGTGCTCTACGCGTCCGGCCTGGTCAACTCGAGCGGCGTCTCGGGCAAGGCCGACTACGACAAGGTCGAGCAGTGGCTCAGCGACGACACGTCGCCGCTGCTGGCCGAGGAGGCCGCGCGCTTCGACCCGACGATCGACGACGTGAACAACCCGCTCATCGACTGGGCGACGTTCCAGATGGTGTCGGGCTGGCGCGAGATGGCGTGGCGCAACGCCGAGGCCCTCGCCGCCGCGCCGGACGCCGCGAGCCGGGCGCAGGTCGCCGCCAACATCGAGAACTACGCGAACAGCGTCGCCCAGGGCATGCTCGTCTCGTTCGCCGTCAACCCGCTGCAGCAGACCAACGCCGCGCGCGACGCCTACTGCGCCGCGCACAACGGCGCCGCGGCCCCGCAGCCGTACCCGATGGGCAACCCCGCGCCGTACGGCAACACCGTCAACTGATCAGCGCGGACGCCACACCGCGGCCTCGCGCCCGAGCGGGCCCGCGTCGGTCACCAACCGTGGCGGGGCGCCCGCGACGACGCCGGGCACCGGCACCCGGCGCGCCGGACCCCACGCGGTCGTCACCGCCTCCAGCGGCGGCTCCCCCAGCCCGGACGCAGCCACGTCCGGCAGCGGCAGCCGCCAGAGCAGTTCGGCCGTGCCGATCAGTGCGGCCCGCAACCGCCGCGCGCGCCCGTCGACCTGCTGTGCCGTGAGTGCCCGCACGACCGCCGCGGCGAGCAACCACCCGGTCGCGTGGTCGAGCGCCTGCGCGGGCAGCGGGTCCGGTGCGCCGTCCGGCCCCAGCGCGAGACCGCAACTCATCTGGACGAGGCTGTCGAAGCCCCGCCGGGTCGCCCACGGCCCGGTCCAGCCGTACGCGTCCAGCGCGGCGACGAGCAGCGCCGGGTTGCGCTCCCGCAGCTGATCCGCGCCGTAGCCGAGGCGGTCGAGCGCGCCCGGTCGCAACCCGCCGACGAGGACGTCCGCGTCGGCGACCAGCGCCTCGAACACGCGCCGGTCGTCCGGACGCCGCAGGTGGAGCGCCGCCGTCCGCTTCCCCGCCGTCGTCTCGGCCAGCAGCAGCGGCACCTCCGCGAAGCCGGGCGGATCGATCCGCAGCACGTCCGCCCCGGAGGCCGCCAGCACCCGCGTGGCGATCGGCCCGGCGATCACCCGGGTCAGGTCGAGCACCCGCACACCCTGCAGCGGCGGCGCGCCCGGCGGCAGGCCCGGGAGCGCGCGCGGCAGAGCCGGCCCGTCGACCTCCGTCACGACCGGCAGGCTGCCGGCCGTTGCTGCGCCCGGCTCCGACGCGAGCCACTCGGCGCGCGGGTGCAGCACCGCGGCGCAGCCCCCCGCCGCCACCACCGCCGTCTCGAGCTCGACACCGGTCCAACCCGACACGGCCGCCGCCACCGCAGTCCGGTCGCGCGCGCCGAGCAGCCGTTCGACAGCGGCCCGGTGGTGCGCGTAGTTCGTGTGCAGCCGGATCCACCCGTCGGCGGTGCGGTAGTTGCCCGCGATCGGGTCCCAGAGCGGCGGACGCTCCCAGCCGATCGGCTCGAACAGCGACTCGCACACGAACGCTGCCGCCGCGGCCCGGCTGTCGACCGCGACCAGCGGCACCTCGCTGCCCCACCGCAGCGCCGCCAGCCCGGACACGGCCCGAGACGCCGCGGCCACCGAGGCGACGGCCAGGCCGGTGACGTCGAAGCGTGACGGCAGCACGACCCGCGGGCCGGTGACCCCGATCTCGCCTTCGACGCCCGCCGCGGCGAACGCACCCGCGAAGCCGTCGGCGGCGTGCGACGTCATCGCCGCCGGGCGACGGCGGCGTCGAGCAGCGGGCCGAGCTCGCGCACCACCGTCGTGAGGGGCGTGACCGACCGCTCGGCCCGGGCCAGCACGATCGCCCCCTCGAGCGTGCTGATCATCAAGGTCGCCAGTGCGGGCGCACGACGCCGGGGCACGCCCATGCCGGCGAGGGCGTCCGCCACCGGCCGCCGCCAGGTGGCGAAGGCGGAGACGACCCGCTCGCGGGTGGCGTCATCGGCGACCCGGTCGGCGACGGTCGCGACGAGCGGGCACCCGGCGCCGTACCCGTCGGCCCTGAACTCGTCGCTCCACTGCTTGACGAGCGCGGCGAACAGGCCGCTCGGGGTCGGGTCGGCGGCGCGGTCGAGGTAGCGCTGCACCCGCGAGCCGGCGTAGGCGCCCGCCCAGTCGACCGCCTCGTGCACCAGCTGGTCCTTGCCACCCGGGAAGTAGTGCTGCACCGAGCCGCGGGGCGCGGCGGCGTGCTCGACGACGTCGCGGATGCCGGTGCCGGTGACCCCCTGCCGGCGGATCAGCTGGGCGGCGCTGAACACCATCCGCTCGCGGGGGCCGCGCTGGGTGCTGGTCATGGCCGCAGTCTAGGGCCGGTCATGACACCGGTCATACCGGCGAGAGCCGCACGACCGCGCGCAGCGTCACGTCGACCAGCCGCACGTCCAGCGGGCCGTACTTCGCGAGCCGGTCGAGCAGCCCCCTGCGTCCGACCAGCACGTCGGCGCGCACGCGCGTCACGCCACGGTCGCGCAGCTCGTCGACGAGACGGTCGAGCAGCGCCGTGCCGATCGAGCGACGCTGGTGGTCGTCCTGCACGAGCACGGCGAGTTCCCACCCCTCGTCGCCGAGCACCGCGCTGCCCAGACCGACGACGTCGCCGTCGACCGCGACGAGCGCGAGATGCTCGTCGCGTCCGGCGAGTGCCGACTCGAGGTACGCGCTCGGCATCGCCGGCAGCGGCGCGAACCAACGGTGGTGGCGACTCTCGACCGAGCACCGGTCGTGCAGGGCGAGCAGGGCGTCGCGGTCGGCTGCGATGGCCGGCCGCACGATCGGCGGCGTCATCCCCTCACTATGACAGCTGTCATAACCGGCGTCGAGATACAGTACGGCGACCCGAGCCGGAGGATCCTGCCGACGTGAGCGAAGCGCTCCCCCGCTACGACGAGATGACCGCCTCGGGCGGCGTCCGACCCGCGTGGCGCGAGGTGCAGGCCCTGGTCGACGTGCTCGGCGTCGACGGCCTGCGCGAACGGCGCGACCTGCTCGCGCGACTGCTCGAGGACGACGGCGCCGGGTACCGTCCCGTCGACGCGGAGGCCGAGCAGCCGTGGGCGCTCGACCCGCTCCCCCTGGTGCTGGACGAGCACGACTGGGCCGACCTCGACAGCGGGCTGCAGCAGCGGGCCGACCTGCTCGACGCCGTACTGACCGACCTCTACGGCCCGCGCCGCCTGCTGGCCGACGGCCTGCTGCCGCCCGAGGTCGTCTTCGGGCACGACGGCTTCCTGCGTGAGGCCGACGGCATCCGGCTCGCGGGCGACCGCCAGCTGTTCCTCACCGCGACCGATCTCGGACGCGACCATGCGGGTCGGTGGACGGTGCTGGCCGACCGCACCCAGGCGCCGTCGGGCGCGGGCTACGCGATGGAGAACCGCCGCGCCGTCTCGCGCGCCCTGCCCGGGCTGTACCGCACCACCCCGGTGCAGCGGCTCGGCCCGTTCTTCGCCGCCGTGCGCGCGAGCCTGCAACGCCTCGCCCCGCACGACGCCGCCCGCGTCGTGCTGCTCACGGCCGGCCCGCGCAGCGAGACCGCCTTCGACCAGGCCTTCCTGTCGAACCTCCTCGGCTTCCCGCTCGTCGAGGGTGCCGACCTCGAGGTGCGCGACGGGCGGGTGTGGCAACGCTCGGTCGGCCGCCGGCAGCCGGTCGATGTGATCGTGCGCCGCGTCGACGGCTGGTTCTGCGACCCCCTCGACCTGCGCCCCGACTCGCAGCTCGGCACGCCGGGCCTGCTCGAGGCGGCACGCCTCGGCAACGTCGCCATCGTCAACGGGGTCGGCGCGGGCGTGCTCGAGAACCCCGGCCTGTTCCCGTTCCTGCCGGCGATCGCCCGCACGGTGCTCGGTGACGATCTGCGCCTGCCCACCGTGCCGACCTGGTGGTGCGGTGACCCGGTGGGCCGCGATCACGTGCTCGCCCGGCTCGACCGCCTGGTCGTCAAGCCGATCTCGCGGCCGCTCGGCCGGGGCAGCCACTTCGTCTGGGAGCTCGACGCCGCAGCGCGCGACGACCTGCGCGGGCGCATCCTCGCCGCCCCCCACGCCTGGGTCGGCCAGGAACCGCTCGACCTCAGCACGGTGCCGACCGTCGGCGACCACGGCCTGCGCCGGCGCCCGCTCGTGCTGCGCACCTTCGCCGTCGCGGCCGGCACCGGCTACCGGGTACTGCCCGGCGGGCTGGCCCGCGTCGCCCCGGACGACCGGCTGCACGTGGCGAGCGGGCACGGGGCGGTGAGCAAGGACGTCTGGGTGCTCAGCGCTGCTGCGGCGACGGGCGACGACACCGGCCTCGGTGACGTGCGGCCGCCCGAGGCCGTCGAGACCGCGGTGCCGCCGCGCGTCGCCGAGGACCTGTTCTGGCTCGGCCGCTACGCCGAGCGCGCGGAGGCCGTCACCCGGCTGCTGCGCATCACCGACAACCGGTGGCACGACGTGCGGCCCGAGGGTGACGCGGCGGTCGCCCGGTGCCTCGTCGTGCTGCTCGAGGCGGTCACCGAGGTCACCGCCACCCACCCGGGCTTCGTCGGTGCCGGCGCCGCCCGCCGACTCGCGGCGCCTCGCGACGAGCTGCTCGCCCTCGTCACGGACGAGACACGCGCCGGCACGCTCGCCCACGCGGTGCGCCGCCTGCGCGAGGCCGCGGCGGCGGTGCGCGACCAGTTGTCGAACGACACCTGGGTGGTGCTCGGCGACCTCGACCGCGTGCTCGGCGGGCTGTCGTCCGAGCGCGGCTGGCTCGCCGCCGACGACATCGCGCCGTCGCTCGCCCGCGTGCTCGAGTCGCTGCTCGCGTTCGCCGGCCTGGTCGCCGAGAGCATGGTGCGTGACACCGGCTGGCACCTGCTCGACGCCGGCCGCCGGCTCGAGCGCGCCCAGCAGCTGGTGGCGCTGCTGCGCGCGTGCCTCGCCACCGTCCCGCCCCCCGCCGTCGACGAGCTCGTCGTCGAGTCGGTGCTCATCGCCGCCGAGAGCATCGTGACCCACCGCCGCCGCTACCCGGCAGGTGCCGGTGTCGACACGGTGCTGGCGCTGCTGCTCGCCGACGCCGACAACCCGCGCTCGCTCGCGCACCAGCTCACCCGGCTGCGGCACGACATCGGACGCCTCCCCGCCGGCCGCGACGACACGGTGCTGCGGCTGCTCGCCCGGCTCGGCGCCGTCGACGTCGTGGCGCTCGCCCGGGCCACCGACGGGCGTCGTACGGAACTCGTCCGCTTCCTCGACGAGACGGCCGACGGGCTGCGGGCCCTCGGCGACGAGCTCGCCGCCACCCACTTCGCCCAGCCGGTGCGTCCGCGCTCGTTCGACGCGGTGCTGGCGCCCGCATGACCGCGCGCTACCGGCTGGTGCACCGCACCACCTACACCTACGACGCACCGGTCACCCTCTCGTACGGCCGGGCCCACCTCACCCCTCGCGCCACGGCCCATCAACAGGTGTTGAGCAGCAGTGTCGACATCACGCCGGGCACGAGCGAGCGCCGCGAGTCGACCGACTTCCATGCCAACCCCACGCTCTGGTTCCGCGTCGACGAGCCGCACGACCGGCTCGAGGTGACGGCCACCAGCGAGCTCGTCGTCGACCGCCACGACGCTGACGCCGCCGCCCTGGACGCACCGTGGGAAGCCGCGCGCGACGGCCTGGGTGCGTCCGACGAGGCGCGTGACCACCGCCTGCCCTCGCCACTGGTCGACCCAGCCGCCGCGAGGGAGTACGTGGCGCCGTCCTTCGTGTCCGGGCGTCCGCTCGGCGCGGCGCTCACCGAGCTGCTCGACCGGGTGGCCGACGACTTCACCTACCGCTCGGGCGCCACGACGGTGCGCACGACGGTGCCCGAGGTGCTCGCCGCCCGCTCGGGCGTCTGCCAGGACTTCGCTCACCTCGTCATCGCCGGCCTGCGCAGCCTCGGCCTCGCCGCCCGCTACGTCAGCGGGTACCTCGAGACCAGCCCGCCGCCGGGACGCGCCAAGCTGCGCGGTGCCGACGCCTCGCACGCCTGGGCCGCGGTGCTCGTGCCCGGCGCCGGCTGGATCGAGCTCGACCCGACGAACCGGCAGTTCGTCGACGAGCGCTACGTCGTCGCCGCGTGGGGGCGCGACTACACCGACGTGCCGCCGCTCAAGGGTGTGATCTACACCGACGCCACACGGTCGACGCTGCAGGTCGGGGTAGACCTGCTGCGCCTACCCGGGGAGTGACGTGCGTCCGTTCGCCTGTACCAACTGCCATGCCCTCGTCCACTTCCCCAACAGCGAATGCGTCACCTGCGGGCACCGCCTCGGCTTCGACCGCCGCGCGCACGCGCTCGTGGCGCTGGCCGACGACGGCACGCTGACCCGCGCCGACGGCTCGACCGCGTACCCCTGCGCCAACCGCGAGCTCGCGGCGTGCAACTGGCTGGCCGACGCGCCCGGTGCCCTCTGCGGGTGCTGCGAGCTGACCCGCACCCGCCCGTCCGACGACGACCACGAGGGGCTCGCCGCCTTCGCCCGCACCGAGTTCGCCAAGCGGCGGCTGGTGTACCAGCTCGACGACCTCGGGCTGCCGACCACACCGCGCACGGCCGACCCCGGGCACGGCCTCGCCTTCGACCTGCTCTCGAGTGCCGACGGGCCGGTCACCACCGGCCACGCCGACGGGGTGATCACCCTCGACCTGGCCGAGGGCAACGACTCGCACCGCGAGGCCATGCGCGAACAGCTCGGCGAGCCCTACCGCACGCTGCTCGGCCACCTGCGCCACGAGATCGGCCACTGGTACTGGCAGGTGCTCGTGGCGAGCGATGACGACCGGCTCGCGCGCTTCCGCGCGCTGTTCGGCGACGACCGCGCCGACTACGCCGAGGCCCTGCGCACCCACTACGACCGCCTCGGCGACAGCAGCGACTGGACCACCGACCACGTCAGCGCCTACGCGGCCGCGCACCCGTGGGAGGACTGGGCCGAGACCTTCGCGCACTACCTGCACATCCGCGACACGCTGCAGACGGCCGCCGGCTACGGCATGAAGGTGGCCGGGCCGGACATCGCGGTGCGCTGCGCCGCACCGCTCTCGGCCGAACCGTCGGACGAGCACGACGACTTCGACACGATCATCGCCGACTGGGTGCCGGTGAGCCTCGCCCTCAACGCGGTGAACCGCAGCATGGGCAAGGACGACCTGTACCCGTTCGTCCTCACCGAGGTGGTGTTGCGCAAGCTGCGCCTCGTGCACGCCCTCGTCGCGGGTCAGGCGACGGCGTCGTCCCGACGGCCGTCGGCCGGGTCGACCGGCGCGTCCGACTCCTGAGCGACCGACTCCTGAACGACCGGGGCCGGCTCGTCCGGCGCCGCCGACTGCAGGCGGTCGAGGTTGTCGGCGGCGGCGTCCAGCGTGGGCAGCACGTCGCCGGCCGCCGCGAGCGCCGCACCGAGGCGGTGCTGCAGCGCACTGATCTCGGCCTGGACGTCGGCCACGTAGCGCCGGCTCTCGGCCAGCCGCACCCGGGCCTGCAACGCACCCGACGTCTCGACCGCGTCGGCGGCCTCGTCGGCCTCGGTGATGCGACGCCGAGCCGCCTCGTTCGCGCGGGCGCGGATGTCGGCCGCCTCGAGGTGCGCCTCGGCCAGGATCTCGTCGGCCTCCTGCTCGGCCCGCCCGATGCGGTCGGTGGCCAGCCGCGCCACGGTGGTGCGCAGCCGCCGGGCCTCGACGAGCACCGCCCGCAACGCCTCGGCCATCTCGGCCGGGCGCAGCTGCTCGGCGGCGTCGAGCCGGTCGAGCAGGGCCTCGACCTGGCTCTGCGGGAAGGTGCTCGGCCACACCTCGACGACCGTCACCCGCTCGGGTGCCGAGGGTGCCGATGGCGCCGACTGTGGCCGCTGGGGCGCGGACACCGCGGCCTGCGGTGCCGGCGGTTCGGGCGCCTCGACCACGACGGCGGGGACGGTCGGGACGTCGGCGACCGTGGGCGGCTTGTGGTTGCGCATGTCGAGCTCTTTCGCAGCGGGGGGATCGGAGGGGGTACGGGGGCCGGGCACGTTGAGCACGGGACGCCGGCCGGGGACGGCGGGCGCGGAGCGGCGGCCGGGGCGGTTCACGTCGACACCAGCGTGCGCGACGGTGCCGGGGCAGGTTCGGCGGCGGCGGGCGGCCGCTGCCGGCGACGCTGCACGCCCACGACGAGCGTCCAGATGACGGCGAGCACGCCGACGTGCACCGCTGCACCGGCGAGCCAGTCCGTGCGGCTCAGCCCCGGGATCCAGCTCACGGCGAGCACGGCGAACACCTGCAGGTAGAACACGCCCTGGCTGTGCTGCCCGAGCGGTTCGAGCACCCGGACGGCCGTGCGGCGCAACGGTTCCCAGCACGCGGTCGCCACCAGGTACGCGACCACCAGGACGAGCAGCAGGTCGTAGACCCGGCCGAGCTGCAGCGTCGTGCGGTCGAACACCCGCGGGTACAGGGCGTCCCACGCGGGCAGCCCGGGCACGTGAAGACCGGCGCGGATCGCGGTGAGCACCGCTGCCGTCGCGACGAGCACGCCGCCGAGCGCCGCGAGCCCGCGCCGCGACGAGAACCAGCGGACGATGCGGTCGCGGTGGTACCCGATGACCAGCCCGTGGGTGAACGCGACCTGCCAGGTCAGCAGCGGGAACACCGCCTCGAACTGGGCGTCGAACAACGACCACCGGTACACCGCGTTCAGCGCGTAGAGCGCCCAGCTCACAACGAGCAGCGCCCACCAGAGGCCGCGCCGCACCAGCCACATCGCGGCGGGCACCGCCAGCGAGAGCACGATGAACAGACCCATGATGTTGATCGGCCACGGCCCGTAGCGAAGGAACAGCAGGTCCCACACCGCATACCCGGGCGGCGGGTAGTCCAACAGGTGTTGTGCCGTGCCGAAGAGGTAGTAGACCCGCCCGGCGGCGCCCGCGCCCCCGAGACCGGTGCCACGGTCGGTGAACGTGGTCAGCACCGTCGCGTCCGTGCCGGGGACGCGCGAGAACAGGTAGACCGCGACCGTGATCGCCAGCGTCGCCGCGTACATGCGGCCGGCCCGACGAACCATCGTCATCGCCGCGGTGACCTCACCCTGCTTGCGCGCGAGGCGCGGGTACACGCCGCCCAGCACGACACCCGACAGCAGCAGGAAGAGTTCGGCGCTCGACAGCGCGCCCAGGCGGACGACGAACCAGGTGCCCGGGCCGCCGACCTCGACGTGGGTCAGCACCACGCACGCGATGGCGAAGCCGCGCAGCAGGTCGATGCGGCGGTCGCGCTGCCCGCCGGCGACGCCGGCGTCCTCGCGGTACCGCCATCCCGGACGCAGCCGCAGTGCCGCGATCGACACGGCGAACAGAGCGAGCAGCACGAGCACGCCGACGAGCACGCGGTCGGCCTGGCCGTCACCGCGGTGGGCCCTCGGCTCGTAGATCTGCACGGGCGCGCTGTCCGCCTGCACCTGCGCCGTGCTGACCGGCACGGCACCCGTGGCGAAGTCACCGGCGCGCAGGTCGCCCCGCAGCGCAGTCAGCAGCGCGCGGTCGTCGGCGAGGCGCCAGTCGACGACACCCGACCGCGCCACGGCCTCGGCTCGCGACTGCGCGAACCACACGCCCGGCGCCCCGACGCCCGACAGCGCCGGGCTCAACACCTGCTGCAGCCACGGCCCGACCACCGCCTCGCGCGACGGGGCCTCAGTGCCCGGCGTCCAGAGCGCACCGGTGACGACGAGCATCGGCTTGTGCTCGGCGGTGGCGAAGCGGGCGACGAAGTCACAACCGCTGCCGGACGCGTGGTCGTAGCCGACGGCGCCGTGCAGCATGCCGGTGAACCATCCGGCGGGCGGCACTGCCGACCGCCCGGGATGGTCGGGGTCGCCGTACCAGAACGCCGAGAGGCCGACCTCGTCGACCGCGGCACCACCCGGCCAGTACGGCCCGTAGGGATCGTCGGCGTCGTCGATGCGGCCGTCGTGGTTCGTGTCGAGCGCGGCGTCGTCACGCGGGCCCGACGGCTGCACCGAGCCGCGCGCGCCGGTAAAGGGGTAGCCCGCGCCGACGACCGGCTGCCAGACGGTCGTCGCACCCGGCGCGTGCGCATGCAGCGTCGCGGCCAGCGTGCGGAACGCGGCCACGAAGGCCTGCGGCTGCTGGCCCCAGGCCACCCATGACCCGTTCATCTCGGGTGCGAGGTCGACGGCGACCGACGCGTGCTCGGTGCGGTGCAGGCGGGCCAGTTCGTCGGCGAGGTCGCGGGCATCGCCGGCCGACAGCTTCGCCAGCGGCCGGGTCGGTTCGAGCTGCACGAACGCGCGGGCCCCCTGGGCCGCCGCCGCGTGCACGACGTCGTCGAGCGCAGCCGTGCCGCCGGCATCGAGCGGGTAGGCGATCGACGCGCCGTAGAGCCCGGGGGTCGCACCGAGGGCGTGGGCGTAGTCGTCGGCGTCGGGGGGGGGCGCCCCGGCACGCAGCGGGCC
>NZ_JBQCEE010000085.1:0-5730 GCF_051960575.1 Jatrophihabitans sp. | reverse complement strand
GGGCAGTCGGGCGGCGACCTGCCGCCGTTCCCGGCGGGCGCCGGCGCCTGACGCGACCCCCGCCGACAACAACCCCCCCTGCGCCCGGCGCGCGCCGGACGCAGGGGGTGTTGATCAGTGAGGGACTCAGTAGCGGTAGTGCTCCGGCTTGTACGGGCCGGCCACGTCGACGCCGATGTACTCGGCCTGCGCCTTGGTCAGCGTGGTGAGCTTGGCGCCGACGGCGTCAAGGTGCAGCCGGGCGACCTTCTCGTCCAGGTGCTTCGGCAGCGTCGTGACGGTGGGCTTGCCGTCGACGATGTAGGCCTCGGGGTTCTTGTGGATCTCGATCTGGGCGATCGTCTGGTTCGAGAACGACGCGCTCATCACGAAGCTCGGGTGGCCGGTGGCGTTGCCGAGGTTCAGCAGACGACCCTCCGAGAGCACGATGATCGAGTGGCCGTCGGGGAAGCGCCACTCGTGCACCTGCGGCTTCACCTCGGTCTTGGTGACGCCCGGGTACTTCGCGAGGCCGGCCATGTCGATCTCGTTGTCGAAGTGGCCGATGTTGCCGACGATCGCCTGGTGCTTCATCTGGGCCATGTGGTCGGCCATGATGATGTCCTTGTTGCCCGTCGTGGTGACGAAGATGTCGGCCTTGGCGACGACGTCCTCGAGCACGACGACCTCGAGGCCGTCCATGGCGGCCTGCAGCGCGCAGATCGGGTCGACCTCGGTGACGACGACGCGGGCGCCCTGGCCGCGCAGCGACTCGACGCAGCCCTTGCCGACGTCGCCATAGCCGCAGACGACGGCGAGCTTGCCGGCGATCATCACGTCGGTACCGCGGTTGATGCCGTCGATGAGCGAGTGGCGGCAGCCGTACTTGTTGTCGAACTTGCTCTTGGTGACCGAGTCGTTGACGTTGATCGCCGGGAAGAGCAGCGTGCCGGCGCGCTCGAACTCGTAGAGCCGGTGGACGCCGGTGGTGGTCTCCTCGGTGACGCCGATGATGTTCGCGCCCATCCGGGTGTAGCGGCCCGGGTGGTCGACGACCGAGCGACGGAGCAGGTCGAGGATGACCCCGTACTCCTCCGAGTCGTTCTCGTCGGTCGACGGCACGGCGCCCGCGGCCTCGAACTCGGTGCCCATGTGGATCAGCAGCGTGGCGTCACCGCCGTCGTCGACGATCGAGTCGGGGCCGGAGCCGTCCGGCCAGGTGAGCATCCGCTCGGTGCACCACCAGTACTCCTCGAGCGTCTCGCCCTTCCAGGCGTAGACCGACACGCCCTGCGGGTCGTCGACGGTGCCGTTCGGGCCGACGACGACCGCGGCGGCGGCGTGGTCCTGGGTGGAGAAGATGTTGCAGCTGACCCAGCGCACGTCGGCGCCGAGCGCGGTGAGGGTCTCGATGAGCACGGCGGTCTGCACGGTCATGTGCAGCGAGCCCGCGATCTTCTTGCCCTTGAGCGGCTGCGACGGGCCGAACTCGCGGCGCAGCGCCATCAGGCCGGGCATCTCGTGCTCGGCGAGGGTGATCTCCTTGCGGCCGAAGTCGGCGAGCGAGAGGTCGGCGACCTTGAAGTCGGCGACCGCGCCCTTCGAGTCGGGCGTGAGGGTGATGGTCACGTGCTCTCCTTCTGCGCTTGTTCCTGTGCTGGGACCTGCGGGGTGGACGGGTGGAACGGTGGGTGGGGTGACGACGTCCGGTCCGGCGAGCCGGCGGTAGAGCCCGGCCTCCGGTGGCGCCGACGTGCGGTGCAGCGCCCCGAACCACTCGTCGACCGCCCGCGCCAGGTGGGCGTCGGTGCGCACCCGGAGCTCGAACGCGATGTCGGTGATGCCGAGGCCGTAGGTGTCGATCAGTTCCTTGAGCCCCTGCAGCCGCTCGATCTGGCGGGCGCCGTAGTGCCGGTGACCGCCGGGCGTGCGCATCGGCACGACCAGCCCGGCCTGCTCGAGATACCGCAGCATGCGCTGCGACCACCCGGTCGCCGCGCTGGCCTGCTGAATCGTCATCGGCTGCATCGACGCCGAACTTACCACGATCGTGTCAGGTTCGCGCGGTGAACGGACGTGTGAGTTCCGGACGCGGGCGGACACTGCCAGGTGTGAGCGGTGACGAGGACCGGTTCCGCGCGATCTTCGACGCGTGCGCCGCCAGGGTGCACGCCTACGCCAGACGGCACTGCGACGCCGCCACCGCCCAGGACGTCGTGGCCGACACGATGCTGGTCGCCTGGCGCCGGCTCGCGGTCGTGCCCGACGAGCCGTTGCCGTGGCTGCTCGTCGTCGCCCGCAACACCATCGCGAACCGGCGCCGCGGCGAGCGCCGGCACGACGCGCTGCTGGACGCCGCTGCCACGCTCGCCCGCGTCGCCGGCCCGCCGACGCAACCGGACGAGAGCGTCGCCGAGCGGGACGCCCTGCTGCGGGGGCTCGCGACGCTGACGGAGAGCGAGCGCGAGGCGTTGTTGCTCGTCGCCTGGGACGGGCTGAGCAACGCCGACGCGGCCACCGTCGCGGGGTGTTCGAAGCGGGCCTTCGAGGTGCGGCTGTCGAGGGCCCGCGCACGGCTGGAACGCACGCTCGCAGCACCCGAACCGGTTGGAGGACCGTGATGACCGACGATCTCGTGGAGCGGCTGGCGCGCTACCGCCCCACCACCGCCGGCCTCGGTGACGAATGGCCGGACGCAGCACGCAGCGCGCTGTGCGCGGAGACGATGGCCACCGACGACGGTGTCGTGCGCTTCGTCGCGTCCCGGCCGTCCCGGCGCCGGTGGCTCGCGCCGGTGGCGGCCAGTGCCGCCGTGCTCACCGCCGTCGGGGCGGTCGCGGCGCTCGGCGGAGGCGATACCAGCGGTGATGACGGCGGCCCGTCGCTGTCCGGTGGCGGGACGAGCTTCGCCACCACGGCGCTCTCGGACCGGCCCGACGTCGCGGCCGGGCAGTTCTGGTTCGTCGACGTGCGGGACGGAGCCACGACCACCCTCACCAGCTGGAGTGACGCGCGGGGCGACCAGACCTACCTGCGCGACCACGGCTGCGAGTACTACCCCGTCGCCCGGGCGGGATTCGAGACCCCCTCGGTCGCCTTCTTCGCCGACCTGCCGACCGACCCGACCGCGCTGCTCGCGCGGATGCGCCGCGAGGTGAGCGGATCCGCCTCGCAGGACGAGGCCGTGTTCGTCGCCGTCGGGGACAGTCTCCGTCTCACGAGCGGCCTCGCGTCGCCCCGTCTACGGGCGGCGTTCGTCGACGCGCTGGCCGAGCTGCCCGAGACGACGGTGCACACCGGGGTCACCGATGCCGCCGGACGTGCGGCGGTGCGCGTCGACTACACCGACCAGGCACGGCGCGCCGGCGAGCTCGACTCGCTCTACTTCGACCCCACCGACTTCCGCCTGCTCGAGCAGCGCAGCGGCACGAACGGCGAGCCACGCACCGCCCCCTCGACCCTGCCCTACGGCGCGTCACCGACCGTCACGACCTCCACGCCCGGCGACCTGACCGGTCCGGCGGACGTCACCCTGATCGCGACGTCCCGGACGGTCAGCGACGGCGTCCCGAGCTGCGGCGACAGCGGCGCGCCGCCGAGCGCCGGGGCAACGACGGTCCCGCCGTCAGGCGGTCGCTGACCTTCCGGTCGTCGCGACGACGGCCTGCCCGCTGCCGGTGAGCTCGAGGGCGGCACGGTCGGGGACGAAGGCGACCGCGCCGCGGCCGAGGGGCAGCCCGTCGACCTGCACGGCACCGTGGGTGCAGACGACGACGGCCGGGCCGTGCGGCTCGACCCGGGTGCGGGCGCCGTCGGGCCGCACCGCGCGCACGGCGAAGTCGTCCACCGGGACGGCGAAGGTGTCCGGTGGGTCGGTCACCGGCCACCGCGGCTCGGCAAGCGGCGTGAAGTCGGTGATCGCGAGGAGTTCGTCGACGTCGACGTGCTTCGGCGTCAGGCCCGCCCGCAGCACGTTGTCGCTGGTGGCCATCACCTCGACCCCGAGGCCGCGCAGGTAGGCGTGCACGTTGCCGGCGCCGAGGAAGATGGCCTCGCCCGGCCGCAGGGTCAAGTGGTTCAGCAGCAGCGTCACGAGCACGCCGGGGTCGCCCGGGTCGTCGGCGCCGGTCTGCCGCACGGCCCGCAGCGCGCCGTCGAGCGGCGGGGACGGTTCGACGCGCGCGGCGGCACGGACGACCTCGTCCACCAGCGGGGCCGGGTCGTCGAGCGTCAGCAGGTGGGTGAACGCGGCACGCAGGCCGTCGGGGCCGTCGAGGAGGTCGGCGATCGGCAGCAGCCCCGGCACGTCCAGGGCTCTCAACAGTTGTTGCGTCGCTGCCACCGGACGGAACCCGCACAGGGCCTCGAAGTCGCTCACCGCGTAGAGCAGCTCGGGCTTGTGGTTGCGGTCGCGGTAGTTGCGGTGCGCCGCGTCGCGCGGGAGACCGGCGGCGTCCTCGCGGTCGAATCCGGCCTCGGCCTGCGCCCTCGTCGGGTGCACCTGGATCGACAGCGCCCGGTCGGCCGCGAGCAGCTTGACCAGGAACGGCAGGTCGGCGTGCCGCCCGTGCACGCGCGCGCCGAGGGTCGCGATCGGGTCCGCCTCGACCCACTGCTGCAGGGTTCGTCCGCTGCCCGCGATCGCGGTCGCGCCGTCGGGATGGGTGCCGAACCAGATCTCGGCCAGCCGGCGCCCGTCCGGTGCTTCGCCGAGCAGGTGCTGGATCGCCGTCGTCGAGCCCCAGGCGTAGTCGCGGCGAGCGCCCTCGAGCAGGACGGCGTCAGGCACGGAACAGGTCCGGCTCGATGTACATGACCCGCGCGGCGGGCACGGCCGCCCGCACCCGCACCTCGGCGGCGTCGATCGCGGCGGCGATGTCGCGCGCGCCGGCCGTCGGGGGCATCGCCACCTTCGCGCCCACCAGCAGCTCCTCCGGGCCGAGGTGCATCGTGCGCAGGTGGATGACCCGCTCGATGCCGGGGCCGACCAGCTCGCGCTCGATCGCGCGCACGTCGGCGGGCGCCGCGGCCTCGCCGACCAGCAGGCTCTTCGTCTCGATCACCAGCACGACGGCGACCAGGATGAGCAGCACGCCGATGGCGCAGGTGCCCACGCCGTCCCACCGCGGCTCGCCGGTGAGATCGGCCAGCCCGACGCCGATCAGCGCGAGCACCAGGCCGGTGAGCGCCGCGACGTCCTCGAGCAGCACGACCGGCAGCTCGGGCACCTTGGCGTGGCGGACGAAGCCGAACCAGCTGTCGCTGCCCTTGAGCTCGCGCGACTCGCGCAGCGCGGTGCGCAGCGAGTACCCCTCGAGCGCGACGGCGACGAGCAGCACGATCACCGCGACGATCGGGCTGTCGAGGTGGTCGGGGTGCCGCAGCTTCTCGACGCCCTCGTAGAGCGCGAACAGGCCACCGGCCGAGAACAGCATCAGCGCGACGAGGAAGCCGTAGACGTAGCGGTCGCGGCCGTAGCCGAACGGGTGCTCGGGCGTGGCCCGTCGCCGCGCCGAGCGGCCGCCGAGCAGCAGCAGGCCCTGGTTGCCCGAGTCGACCACCGAGTGCACGCCCTCGGCCAGCATTGAGCCCGACCCGGTGATCGCGAAGGCGACGAACTTGATGACCGCGATGCCGAGGTTGGCGCCGAGGGCGGCGAGCACCGCCTTCGATCCGCCGTGAGCGGACATCTAGTGCGCCCGCTCGGCCGGCCCGCGCGACCCGGGGTCGAGCCCGAGCCCGAAGGCGAGA
>NZ_JBQCEE010000084.1:0-4127 GCF_051960575.1 Jatrophihabitans sp. | reverse complement strand
CCGACCGGCCGGCTTGCGCACCCGTACCCACAGCAGCGGCAGGAACGGCAGCACGATGACGGCCGGCAGCTTCACGGCCGCGCCCACGGTGATGACCGCCGCGCCGACGGCGAGCGACCAGCGTCCGGGCCGGTCGAGCGCGAGCCACAGGCCCAGCGCCATCAGGCCGAGCATGACGACGTCGTTGTGGGCGCCGCCGAGGCCGACGACGAGGACGTAGGGGTTGAGCGCGAACAACGTCACCGCGCGCACGGGCGAGCCGCCCGCCAGCCGGGCCAACCGCGGCAGGGTCAGCAGCAGCACGACGATGCCCGCGAACGCGAACAGCCGGATGGTCATCGCCGCGCGCAGCGGGTGCGGCCCGGCCACGGCGACGACGAGCCGGCTCGCCTCCGTCCAGAGCGCCCCGTAGGGCGAGGTCGAGTGCCGCCAGACCGCGCTGACCTGGGTGCGGAAGACGTCGTGCACCGCCGCCGGCCCGACGCGGTAGGGGTTCAACCCGTGCGCGAGCACGTTCCCCTGCGCGACGTAGGCGTAGGCGTCGCGGCTGCCGAGCGGCGCGGCGGCCAGCAGCGGCAGCGACCACAGCAGGCCCACCAGTTGCGCCGCGCGCGTCGACACGCGCCCGTCGGTCGCGGCCCGCAGCACCCCGAGCCAGGCGAAGGCGAGCACCGCGATCGCGGTGAAGTACAGCCACCGTTCGAGACCGTGCCGCTGGTGCCGATGCACCGGCAGCTCGACCGCGCCCTGCGTCCACGACACCACCGCGATGACCACCAGCGCCACGAGCCCGATCGCCGCTGCCACCACCAGGCCGGAGGAACGCCGCTCAGCCGGGGCCGTCGGGGCAGCGTCGGTCGACGCGAGGGCATGCACGCGCGTGACGGTAGGGACGCCGGTCTGAACACAACCGGACACGTTCAGCACGTTCTGGGCCGTTCCCCAGCCGGGTCTCAGGACCCGGCGGCGGCTACCGCGCGCGCTTCTCCCGCACCCGCACCGAGATCTCGATCGGCGTTCCCGTGAAGTCGAAGTCCTCACGCAGCCGGCGCTCGATGAACCGGCGGTACCCGGCCTCGAGGAAGCCGGTGGTGAACAGCACGAACCGCGGCGGGCGGGTGTCGGCCTGCGTGGCGAACAGGACGCGCGGCGCCTTCCCGCCCCGTGGTGGCGGCGGCGTCGCCGCGACGACCTCGGTCAGCCAGCTGTTCAACCGTCCGGTCGGGATGCGCTGGTCCAACGAGGCGAGCGAGGTGCGCAGCGCGATCGCCAACTTCTCGACCGCCCGTCCGGTGCGGGCCGAGACGTTGACGCGCGGCGCCCAGGCCACCCGGGCGAGGTCACGCTCGACCTCGCGCTCGAGCTGCAGACGGCGGTCCTCGTCGACGAGGTCCCACTTGTTCAGCGCGAGCACCAGGGCGCGTCCGGCCTCGATCACCTCGCCGATCACGCGCTGGTCCTGCTCGCTGATCCGCTCGCTCGCGTCGAGCAGCACGATCGCCACCTCGGCCGCCTCGATCGCCGCCGCCGTGCGCAGGGACGCGTAGTACTCCATCCCGCTCGCCTGGTTCACCCTCCGGCGCAGGCCGGCGGTGTCGACGAAGCGCCACGTCTCGCCGCCGAGATCGACCAGGCTGTCGACCGGGTCGACCGTCGTGCCGGCCACCGCGTCGACGACCGACCGCTCCTCGCCGGTGAGGCGGTTCAACAGGCTCGACTTGCCCACGTTCGGCCGGCCGACCAGCGCGACCCGGCGCGGGCCGCCCTCGGCCTCCTGCTCGCGCGGCGCCTCCGGCAGCGCGTCCAGGATGGCGTCGAGGAGGTCGCCGCTGCCGCGGCCGTGCAGGCCGCTCACCGGATGCGGCTCGCCGAGCCCGAGCGACCACAGCTCGTGGACGTCGGGCTCCGAGCGCTCATCGTCGATCTTGGTGACGGTGAGGATGACCGGACGGTCGCCGCGGCGCAGCGTGCGTGCGACCACCAGGTCGGTCTCGGTGGCGCCGGTGCGTCCGTCGACGACGAACAGCACGAGGTCGGCGGTCGCGACCGCCCGCTCGGCCTGCGCGGACACCATCGCCTGCAGCCCCTGCGCGTCCGGCTCCCAACCGCCGGTGTCGACGAGCACGAACCGGCGCCCGTTCCAGACGGCGTCGTAGGAGACGCGGTCGCGGGTGACGCCCGGGACGTCCTGCACGACCGCCTCGCGGCGGCCGAGGATGCGGTTGACGAGCGTCGACTTGCCGACGTTCGGACGGCCGACGACCGCGACGACCGGCACCGACAGGGCGCCCTCGTCACTCGTGCCGTCGACGTCGGGCAGGTCGACGTCAGCCATCGACGACGACCGCGCCTGCGAGCTCGACGAGCCGGTCGACGACCTGCTCGATGCCCAGTTCGGTGGTGTCGACCTTGATCGCGTCGTCCGCCTGCGCCAGCGGGCTCGTCACCCGGGTGCTGTCGAGCCGGTCGCGACGGGCGATGTCGACCGCGATGGCGGCGACGTCGGCGTGCAGCTCCCCGGCCCGGCGCTGTGCGCGCGCCTCGGGGCTGGCGGTGAGGAAGATCTTCGGCCGCGCCTGCGGCCAGACCACCGAGCCGATGTCGCGCCCCTCGACGACGATGCCGCCGGCGCCGATCAGGTCGCGCTGCTGCTGCACGAGCTGCGCACGCACCGCGGGCACCGCCGACACCGCGCTCACCGCGGCCGTCGTGCCCGCCGACCGGATCTCGGCGTCGACCGGCGCGCCGTCGAGGCGCACCGAGGCACGGGTCGGGTCGGTGGAGATCAGGATGTCGGCCGCAGCGACCGCGTCCGCGATCGCGTCCGCGTCGGCGAGGTCGACCCCGGCCCGCAGCACCGCGACGGTGGCGGCGCGGTACATGGCGCCGGTGTCGAGGTAGCGGGCACCCAGCCGCTCGGCGAGCCGCCGCGCGACGGTGGACTTGCCGGTGCCGGACGGTCCGTCGAGCGCCACGACGCCAGTGAATGCCACGCATCGAGGCTACTGGACGCAGCCGGTGCGCCCGCCCGGCGCTATTGCGGCAGATCGGTGCGCAGCGCCGCCGCCCCGCGCAGGTACACGTGCCGGATCTCGTCGCGGTGCTTCGGCGACTCGACGTGGGCGAGCAGCCGCAGCACCCGCGGCATGGCACCGGGCACGGCGATCTCGGTGGTGCACAGCAGCGGCACGTCGGTGAGCCCGAGCAGCCGCGCGGCGTACGCGGGGAACTCGGCCTTGAGGTCGGGCGTCGCGGTGAACACGATGCTGATCAGGTCCGCCGGGTCGATCTCGTTGCGGCGCAGCACCTCCTGCACCAGCTCGGTCGTCCCCTCGAGGATCAGGTCCCGCTCGTCGGCGTCGACCTGGATCGCGCCCCGCACCGCTCGCACCGCCACGCCGTCAGCCTTCCACACGCGGTTCAGGCCTCGGCGAGGCGATAGAGCTCCCCCACCTCGTCGCGGGTCAGGTCGCGCAGCGTGCCCGGGCGCTGCCCGCCCAGCCGTACCGGCCCGATCGCCGTGCGCACCAGCCGCTCGACCGGATGCCCGACCTCGGCGAGCAGCCGTCGCACGATGTGCTTGCGCCCCTCGTGCAGCACGACCTCGACGATCGCCCGCGGCGGCTGGCTCTGCACGATGCGGAACGAGTCGACGGTGGCCGGGCCGTCCTCGAGCACCACACCCGCCTTCAACCGCCGGCCGACCTCGCGCGCGACGGGCCCGGGCACGGTCGCGAGGTAGGTCTTGCTCACGCCGAACGACGGGTGCATCAGCTTGTGCGCCAGCTCGCCGTCGTTGGTGAGCAGCAGCAGCCCCTCGCTGTCGTTGTCGAGGCGGCCGACGTGGAACAGCCGCTCGGGACGGTCGCGCACGAGGTCGCCGACGGTGGGCCGGCCCCGGTCGTCCGACATCGCCGACAGCACGCCGCGCGGCTTGTTCAGCGCGAGATAGACCATCCCGGCGCGGACGGTGACCCGCTTGCCGTCGACGTGCACCACGGCTGTCTCGGGATCGACGCGCATCCCCTGCTCCGTGACGACGCGGCCGTCGACGCTCACCCGCCCCTGCGCGATGAGCTCCTCGCTCTTGCGGCGCGACCCGACACCGGCCGCCGCGAGCACCTTCT
>NZ_JBQCEE010000083.1:0-32453 GCF_051960575.1 Jatrophihabitans sp. | reverse complement strand
CGAGGGCGAGCAGACGGGCGGGACGCATAACGACTCCCGGGGATCGGTGCGGCACGGGCAGTACTCACGCGTACCAACGGCGCTGACCCCCGCTCGGTGACGCCGCTGTGACCTGCACGCTGTCCGGAACGGGACTCTCGTCCCGTTGTGCGCCGGGCACTCCGGCCGATCGAGGCGGAGGCAGGGCCCGCGGCGCTAACCTCGGGCCCACATCGACGCACGCCCAGCCCACGACCCCCGACCGAGGACGCCATGTACCAGACGCACGGCCCCGTGCTGGAGGCACTGCGGCTGCGCGGCGTCTCGCCGTCGGCGCTGCAGCAGGCGCTGCGCGAGGCCGACTCGTCCGGACGCCCGCTGCACGAGGTGCTCGTCGACGACCGGCTGGTCACCGACCTCGAGCTCGCGGCGGCGCTGGCCGACGCCTACGGACTGCAGAGCGTCGACCTCGCCGCGTACCCGATCGACGCCTCGGCCGCGGCCCGCATCCCGCTGCCGATGGCGCGCCGTCACCGCGTGCTCGGCATCGCGTTCGACGAGGAGGGCATCGTCGTCGCCGTCGCCGATCCGGGCGACGTGCTGGCGCTCGACGACGTGCGCGCCGCGACCGGGTTGCAGGTGCGGCCGGTCGTCGTCGCCCGCGACGAGCTGAACAAGGCCGTCGACCGGTTCCAGCGCACCGAGCAGGACCTCGACGAGATGGCGAGCGACCTGTCGGTGCAGGGCGCCGACGCCCTCGCGTCCTTCAGCGCCTCGATCGACACCCTCGGCGACGAGGCGCCCATCGTGCGCTACGTCAACTCACTCATCGAGCAGGCCATCGAGAACCGTGCGAGCGACCTGCACATCGAGCCGACCGAGAGCGACCTGCGCATCCGCTACCGCATCGACGGCGTGCTGCACGAGATCGAGTCGGTGCCGAAGGGCGTGCAGTCGGCCCTCATCAGCCGGCTGAAGATCATGGCGAGCGTCGACATCACCGAGCGCCGGGTGCCGCAGAACGGGCGCATCACCGTGCAGCTCGGCCAGCGGCACGTCGACCTGCGCGTGGCGACGCTGCCCACGGTGTGGGGCGAGAAGATCGTGCTGCGCGTGCTCGACACCGGCGGCATCGACCTCGAGCTGTCGCGACTCGGCTTCACGCCCGAGAACCACCGCCGCTTCGCGGAGAGCTTCACCAAGCCGCACGGCATGCTGCTCGTCACCGGCCCCACCGGCTCGGGCAAGTCGACGACGCTCTACGCGACGCTCACCGAGATCAGCAAGCCCGAGATCAACATCATCACCGTCGAGGACCCGGTCGAGTACCGCCTGCCCGGCGTCAACCAGGTGCAGGTGAACCACAAGGCAGGACTGACGTTCGCCGCGGTGCTGCCGGCCATCCTGCGCAGCGACCCCGACGTCGTGCTGATCGGCGAGATCCGTGACCGGGTCACCGCGCAGCTGGCGATCGAGGCCTCGCTCACCGGTCACCTCGTGCTCTCGACGCTGCACACCAACGACGCGCCGTCGGCGGTCACCCGGCTCGTCGAGATGGGCATCGAGCCGTTCCTCGTCGGGTCGTCGCTCGACTGCGTCATGGCCCAGCGCCTCGCCCGGCGGCTGTGCCAGTGGTGCAAGGAGCCGTACGCTCCGGCGGCCGCCGAGCTCGAGGGCGCCCGCTGGCCCGCTGAGCTGCTGCCCCCGCCGCCCCAGCTGTGGCGTCCGGTCGGATGCCGGTCGTGCTCGAACACCGGCTACTACGGGCGCATCGCGCTGCACGAGGTGATGCCGGTGAGCGAGCAGATCGAGCGGCTCGCCGTCGCCCGGGCCTCGGCACACGAGATCCAGCGCGCCGCCATGAGCGAGGGCATGGAGATGCTGCGCGTCGACGGCCTCCGCAAGGCCGCCGCCGGGGAGACCTCGCTCGCCGAGGTCCTCCGCGTCGCCGTCTGACTCGACGTCCAAGCCCGCTTGTCCCCCGGCCCAGTCGTTTCCTGAGCCCGAGAACGACCGGGCCGGGGGACAAGCGGGGGTTCGACCCGTCGCGTCCCGGTCGGGACCCGAGGTCGACCCGGTCGACCCGTGCCGCCGGGACTTCCGTCCCTTCTTTTTCTTCACGCGGTCTTGACACTCCGTCATGCCCATGACACTGTCTCACCTAACACCGATCACACATGACGGCGACGGGCTCCCCACCCCGTCCCTGAACTTGACTTCCCTCCCCACCGGCCGATGAGGATGCAGTGCGCCCCTACCCTGCTCCGGTCCGCTCCGAGCGAGCGGACGTGCGGCACCAGCTCGACGCGATGCTGGTCGACCTCGTGCGCCACGGCGGTTCCGACCTGCACCTGACCGTCGGGGCCCCGCCGATGATCCGCGTGCACGGTGATCTCCGTCCGCTCGGCGGCCCGTCGGACTACGCGCCGCTGGTGGCCGAGGAGACCGGGCTGCTGGTGCGCAGCGTCCTCACCGAGACGCAGTGGACGCGGTTCGAGACCGAGCTCGAGATGGATCTCGCCTACGACCTGCCGGGCGTCTCCCGCTTCCGGGTCAACTGCTTCCAGCAGCGCAACGCCTACGGCATGGTGCTGCGCGCGATCCCCCACGTCATCAAGCCGCTGCACGAGCTCGGCATCCCCGAGCAGATCGAGCGCTTCGCGCACCTCAAGCGCGGGCTGGTGCTCGTCACCGGGCCGACCGGCTCGGGCAAGACCACCACGCTGGCCAGCCTGCTCGACGTCGCCAACCGCACCCGGCGCGACCACATCGTCACCATCGAGGACCCGATCGAGTTCCTGCACCAGCACAACCGGTGCATCGTGAACCAGCGCGAGGTCGGCGTCGACACCGAGGGCTTCGCCACCGCGCTCAAGCGGGTGCTGCGCCAGGACCCCGACATCATCCTGGTCGGCGAGTTGCGCGACCTCGAGACGGTGTCGACCGCGATCACCGCCGCCGAGACCGGCCACCTCGTGCTCGCGACGCTGCACACGCAGTCGGCCGCGCAGACCATCGACCGGATCATCGACGTCTTCCCCCCGCACCAGCAGCAGGAGATCCGCGCGCAGCTGTCGACCGCGCTGCAGGGCGTCGTGACGCAGGCGCTGGCCAAGCGGGCCGACGGCAGCGGCCGCACGGTGATCTGCGAGGTCATGTTCGCGACCGCGGCGATCCGCAACCTCATCCGTGAGGGCAAGAACCACCAGATCCCGTCGTTCATGCAGTCCTCCGGGGCCGACGGCATGCTGACCTTCGACCAGCACCTCGCGCAGCGCGTGCACGAGTCGGCCATCAGCTACGAGCAGGGCCTCGAGCTGTGCCACGCGCCCGAGGAGTTCAAGCGTCTGGCGGGACGCGTCTGATGCCCGCCACCGCCACCGCCACCCGCACCTACGCCTACGAGGCGATCGACGCGTCGGGCAAGCGCAGCAAGGGCAAGCTCGAAGCGACGTCCGAGTCGACCGCGGCCGCCTCCCTCAAGCAGCAGGCGCTGACGCCGCTGTTCATCGGCGAGACCGGCAAGGGCCTGCAGCAGGAGATCCAGATCCCCGGCCTGCGGCGCAAGCGGGTCTCGTCCAAGGACCTCGCGATCTTCTCGCGGCAGTTCGCGACCATGAACGGCGCCGGGCTGTCGCTGCTGCGGTCGCTCGCGATCCTCGAGACCCAGACCGAGCAGCCGAAGCTCGCCGCCGCCATCAAGGACGTGCGGCGCGAGGTCGAGGGCGGCCTGTCGCTCTCGGCCGCGATGGCCCGCCAGGACGACGTCTTCCCCCGGCTGATGGTCGCCATGATCAACGCCGGCGAGACAGGCGGCTTCCTCGACAGCGCGCTCGACCGCATCGCCACGAACTTCGAGAAGGACGCGCAGCTGCGCGCCAAGATCAAGGCGGCGTTGACCTACCCCGCCATCGTCATCGCCTTCAGCGTGCTGATGGTGCTCGCCGTGCTGATCTTCATCGTGCCGATCTTCGAGCACATGTTCTCGCAGCTCGGCGGGAACCTGCCGCTGCCGACGCAGATCGTGCTGGACGTGAGCCACCAGCTCTGGTGGCTCGCCCCGCTCACCATCGCGGTCGTGCTGGTCGCCACGAAGGCGTTCCGGCGCAAGCTGCGCGACGACGCCGCGTGGCGGCTCGGGTTCGACCGGTTCAAGCTGCGGCTGCCCGTCTTCGGCAAGCTCTTCACCAAGATCGCGATCGCCCGGTTCTCGCGCAACCTCGGCACGCTGCTCTCGGTCGGCGTGCCGATCATGCAGGCCCTGGACGTCGTCGGCGGCACCACCGGCAACGCCGTGGTCAGCGAGGCGATGCAGGACGTCAAGCACGCGGTGCGCGACGGCCAGCCGATGTCGACGCCGCTGGCACGCCACGACATCTTCCCGCCGATGGTCACCCAGATGATCGAGGTCGGCGAGGAGTCGGGCCAGATCAGCGCGATGCTCGAGAAGGTCGCCGACTTCTACGACCACGAGGTCGAGACGTCGACCGAGTCGCTCACCGCGGCGATCGAGCCGCTCATGGTCGTCGTGATGGGCGCGATCATCGGCGTGCTGGTGATCTGCCTGTACCTGCCGATGTTCACGATCTACCAGAACATCCAGGGGGCGACGAGTTGATGCGCCTCCGCTCGTCGGCCGTCGTCGTGGCGGCGTGCGCGCTCGCCGCAACGGCGGTCGCGGCGCCGGCGACGGCTGCGTCCACCACCAGCGCCTACTCGGCCGCGGGCTACGCGACACCGGGCTCCCTGGCTCCCGTCACGACGATCACCGGGTCGCTCGGCGGTCTGGTCGGGCCGCTGGTGAACCCGGCGCTCGCCGGGCTGGTGAACCCGCTCGTCGCCGCGCTGACCCAGGCGCCGCAGACGGTCCTCGCCGGTGTCCTCACCGGCATCGTCAACGCCGGCAACGCGAGCGCGAACAACCCGATCAGCACGACGACCCCGTCGGGCCAGCCCAGTTGCGCGACGGCGCCGTGGAACGCCGGCAACGCCTGCTACTCGACGCTGAGCCTCGGCGCGCCGCTCGCGCCGCTGGTGAACGTCGGCCTGCAGGCGGCGAACGGCTACACCGGCACCTTCACGAACGGCACCGGCACACCGGTGACCGCCGTGGCGAGCGCCGCCCTCACCGATGTCAGCGTGCTCGGCCTGAACGTGGTCGGCGCGGGCACCGTCACCGCGACCTCGTCGTGCCCGACGACCGGGTCGACCTCGGCCACGGCCGCGTCGCCCGCCTTCAACGGTCTCGGCCTGTTCGGCAACGCCGTCAGCGCGTCGGTGGCGAGCGGGACGGGCCTGCTGTCCGTGCTCGTCGGCGGCAACCCGCTGGTCGGTACGCAGACGGTCACCATCCCCGGCGGCACGGTCTCGCTCACGCTGAACAGCAACCTGCTCACGGCGAAGATCACGATCACACCGAGCTACCTGCTGCAGCAGCTCGGGCTCTCGGTCGCAGGCTCGCTAATGAGCCTCATCACCGCGTCCAACCTGGTGCTGACGCTGACGGTCGGCCCGGGTGCGCAGAAGACCACCTCCTCGTCCCAGGCGTCGGCCGGCGCCTGGGGCCTCGAGGTCGGGGCTGATCTCTCCGGCAGCCTCGATCTCACCGTCGCCGGCCTGGTCGGCATCGACGTGGCGCTGCCCACCGGCATCACGTCGTCCGCCTACGGCAACCTGCTCGACCTGAAGCTGGCGTACACGACCTGCTCGGCCGTCAGTTCGAGCACCACTGCGCAGATCCCTCCGGGGGTGAACTAGCGCACCGCAGCCCCGCCCCTCGGCCCCACGCCGACCGGGCGTGATGCCCGGACTGCTCCGGACATCGACCGGGTCCCCAGCCCGGCTCTTCCCCACACAGAGTCCAGGAGGCTCACCTATGTACGACAAGCTCAACGACATCCGCGCGCGGCGTGCGAACGGCGAGAAGGGCTTCACCCTCATCGAGCTGCTCGTCGTCGTCGTGATCATCGGCATCCTCGTCGCCATCGCCATCCCGCTGTACCTCAACTACCGCAACGGCGCCGAGAACCGTGCGACGCAGTCGGACGTGCGCAACGCCGCCCCGGCACTCGAGCAGTTCCTCAGCGACACCGGCGCGTACCCGACCGCCGCGACGTACACCGACCTGCCGACGCTGGTGAACACGATCCACATGAGCAGTAACACGACCGCGCTGCAGTACAAGCAGAACGGCAGCAGCTACTGCGTCAAGGGCACCAACGACAACGGCACCTGGTACTACTCGCCGGCCGACGGCAAGGTCGAGACCGCCGTCCCGACCGGCTGCTGATCAACGCCCGTTGAGGGGCGGAGGCGTGGCCTCCGCCCCTGCTCGGTGCGTCGCGTCCCGCGGCGCACCCCGTGGTGGCTCGCCCCTGAGGAGGTGAACCCTGTGTCCGACCGTGTCCGTGTCGCGGTGTCGACCGTCCGTCCAGCCCGGCGACCCCTGCGCGGCCCGGACGAGGCGTCGGACGCAGGGTTCTCCCTCATCGAGGTGCTCGTCGCCATGGTGCTGTTCGTGATCGTCGCGACCGTCTCGGCCCGCGCCATCGTCGACGACATGGTGTCGGCGAAGTACAGCCGGCAGCGCACGCAGGCGAGCACCATCGCACAGTCGCTGCTCGCCGGCTTCCAGCGCGACAAGACGGTGCCGTCGACGTTCCCGACCACGGTGAACGGCTACGGCGTGCGCATCGCGGTCAACCCTGCCGGCACCTGCGCGACCGGCGGCACCCGCACGGTGAGCATCCTCGTGTACGCGCCGGGCGTGAGCACGTCGACCGGCGCACCGAGCGCCCGCACCGACTCGGTGCTCGCATGCTGACCGCCGGGCTCACCCGCCTACGTGCGGACGACGCGGGCACCAGCCTGGTCGAGCTGCTCGTCGCGATGGTGCTCGCCACCATCTGCGGCGCCGCGACCCTGCTGGTGTTCTCGAGCAGCAACGACGCGGTGAACGACACCTCCGACGCGCTGCTGGGCACCGGCAACGCCCGCGCCACCCTGTTGACGTGGCAGTCGCTGATCCAGGCGGCGGACGCGCCCCAGACCGACACCACGTGCAGCGTCGGCGCGACGGCCCACCGGTTCGAGTGGATCACCGCGCGCGAGACGCTGTTCTACAGCAACCTCGACAACAAGTCGGCCACCGCGGCGACGTGCACGCCGCCCACCATGGTGTGGCTCGCGCTGCGCAACGGGGCACTGCTCGAGGCGCGGTACACGGTGACCCCCGGCCAGACCACCTACAACCGCACGCTGTGCCGCGTGCTCGGCCTGGCGCAGCACGCGACGGTGTCGGCGAGCACTCTGTTCACCCCGAACCCGGGGCAGATGCTGTCGACCGTCGACTACGGCTCGGCCTTCGCGTCCACCACCCCGTTCGCCGCCGTCACCGGCTGCGCGAACACACCGGCGTCGGTCAGTGCGGCGTCGGTGAGCAACGGCACCACCACCGCGCTGTCGCAGGTGACGTCGGTGGGCATCGACTTCACCGTCGCCGACGCCAGCGGCAAGCACACCCAGAGCTACGACACCACGGTCACCGTGCTCGGTGGCACGACATGATCGCGCGCCTGCACCGCGTGCGCCGCGCCGAGGGCGAGCAGGGCTTCGTGCTCGTCTACGTGCTCATGGTCGCGACGATCATCTCGCTGCTGGTCACCTTCCTCACGGTGGGCGCCGAGGGCAACGTGCGGCCCGCGAAGAAGAGCGCGAACGAGCAGTCGGCGCTCGCCGCCGCCGAGGCCGGCATCCAGGCCTACTACGCCAGCCTGCTCGCGGCGAGCGGGTGCACGTCATTGCCGGTGCTCGCGACCAACGCGGGCGCCTGCGCCGGGCTCGGCCCTGGCTCGGGCGCGCACACCGCACAGCTCGTCAGCGCCGACACCGCCAACGCCTTCACCACGCAGAACCAGGCGTCCTACAGCTACCAGGTCGTCGCCGTCACCAGCTCCTTCGTGCGGGTGAAGTCGACCGGCACGGTCGGCACCAGCCCGAGCCAGCCGTTCTCCACCAGCAAGACGTTGATCGCCGACATCAGCGGCGCCGACTACACCAAGTACGCGTACTACTCGACCTACGAGACGATCCCGTCCAGCCTCGTGCAGTCGGAGTTCGGCCCGCGCACGATCGCCTTCGACGACGCGTCGACGCTGAGCGCCGCGGGCGCCGACACCGGCCTCACCAAGGTGGTGTGGGGCGGCGTGCCGACGACCGGCGCGACCGGCAGCCAGTGGTGCGACGCCCTCTACTACACGCCGGCGACCGGTGCCTCGACGGTGAACGCGAGCACGAGCGGTGCCGGACGGTTCTCGCGCGCCAGCGGCCTGCCGCTCGGCTACGACTTCCAGGAGCCGCTCGTCTCGGCCACCGGCGGCTCGGTGCCCGACCCCACGCACAACGGCGTCTGCCAGGTCGACTTCACGAGTGGCACGACCATCAACGGCCAGATGTACTCGCGGGACGCGTACCTGCTGAGCGCGGGCACCGCGAACGGCACCGGCCCCTCGTTCACGGTCGCGCCGCAGTCGGCCTGGAGCACCAGCGACAGCCCGGCGGGCGGCCAGGTGTGGAACCCGTTCCCGTACATCGGCGCGGGCTCGAACGCGGTGAACCGTCCGGTGTCGGCGGGCTTCACGCTCGCGCTGCCGGCGTCGGGTGCGGCCGCGCTCACGAGCAACACCGCGACGCTGGTGTGCGAGTACTACGGCCCGACCCGCGTGTTCGTGAAGGGCGCCTACGCCTACGTCACGAGCCCGTTGACCGCGGCGAACGCGGGCAGCGCGTGCACCACCTCGGGCGACTCGGGCGTCTCGGCGCCGAACGTGCCGGCGGGGCTGGCGGGGGCGGGGTCGCCGAGCGTGGTCGAGGCGAAGATCCCGGTCGCGAACACCTTGGTGTACGTGCACAAGTCGCCGCTGACCTCGTCGACCGCGTGGACGCCGGGCACCCCGATCTTCCAGCTGAAGTCGACGACGGGCGCGGGCGCCACGCTGCCGAATCCGACGGTCACCACGACCACGAGCACCCCCGACAACAACGTCGCGTCGAACGGCAGTCTCATCACGTCGCTGCTCGGCGGGCTCGTCCAACTGCCGGCGCCGAAGGCCGACGGCGCCTGGAACCTCGACTGGACCTACGACTGCTCGCTCACGGCGACGTGCGACGGCACGCTGCTCGGCAGCGGCAACGGCAACCTGAACCAGTACAACTTCGAGACCGACCTCGGGAAGACGTACACCCAGTTCAAGGCGCAGGTGCAGGCCGCGGCGTACCACCTCACCGACACGGTGTCCGGCACCCGCGCGTCGCTGCTCACCGACATGCAGACCGCGCTGAACGGCGTCTTCAATGCCGACGGCATCGGGACGGGCGGCAGCTTCACCTCGTCCAAGACCTTCGCGTTGACACAGGCGTCGTTGCCGACCCCGCCGACGAACAGCGGCGGCACGGCCAAGAGCTACACCGGCTACTACGCGACCTTCGCGCCGACCAGCGATCCTGGCTACGCGACGACCAGCGGCTGCACGACCGGCACCGCGTCCGGCGCGAGCACCAACACCTCGCTCACCGCGCCGACCCAGGCCGACGGCGACCCGCTGCTCGGCCAGCCCGCCTACGGCACCTCGCAGGGCCGTACCGACTGCACCCAGGACGCGATCAAGGTGACGGTGAGCCGCGTCCTGTCCAAGTCGTCGTGCAGCGGCACGGTCATCCTCGGCTCGTGCAGCGGCACGTGGTCCTACGCCTGGGACACCGCGAACGCGAAGCCGCAGTTCGACTTCACCTCGACACGGCAGCAGACGACGGCGAACACGATCGTCGCGTCGGCCGCCACCGCCTCGTTCCCGCTCAGCGCCGACGTCACGAAGTACCAGACGAACACCGACGGCCCGGGCGACGTGTACGTCGAGGGCGACGTCACCGGCAAGCTCAGCATCGTCGCCGAGCACGACATCGTGATCACCGGCAACCTCACCTACGACACCCCGGGCACCGACGTCACCGACCTCATCGCCAACGACAGCGTGCGCGTCTACCACCCGGTGCGGTGCACCGACACGGCCACCACCGTGACGACGGCCGGCTTCTGCCCGAACGACACGACAGGCCTGTCGCCCAAGGGCGTGCTCGAGTTCACCTCGTCCAACTTCGCGAAGCACCCGTCGCGGCAGTACACCAACCTCAGCCGCACCGCGACCTACGCGGGCGCGCAGGACGGCACGGATCTGGCCACCGTGTCCGTCCAGGCCGGGATCTTCGCACTCGGCGGCGCCTTCTACGCCGACAACTACGACCGAGGCGCCGGCTACGACCCCGACGGCACCCTGGCCGCCGGCGGCCTGCGGTCGGTGACCGTCACCGGCGGGGTGTACCAGCTGCACCACGGCCCGCTCGGCGTGCAGTGGGAGATCAAGAGCGACGCGACCACCCGGCCGACGTCGGGCTACACCCTCAACATCACGTGGGACAGCACGATGGGAACCCGAGGGCTCCCCTACCTGCCGCAGCTGTCCGGCGTGAACTCCAACGGCACGTGGCAGGTCATCAGCACCAGCGCGGTGAGCGGGTCATGACCGCCGCCGTCGTCCACCCTCCGACCATCCAGGAGCAGTGATGTCCGGAACCACCCTCGTCGGGCTCGACGTCGGATCGACCTCGATCCGCGCCGTCGAGGCGACCGCGGCCAAGGACCGGCCCGTCGTCAGCAACTTCGGGCAGTCCTTCCTGCCGGCCGGCGCCGTCGTCGCCGGTGTCGTCAAGGACGACAAGGCCGTCACCGGCGCGCTGCGTCAGCTCTGGACGGCGCACGACTTCAGCAGCCGCAAGATCGTGCTCGGCGTGACGCACCAGCAGATGGTCGTCCGCGAGATCGACGTGACGAACCTGCCGGCGCGCGAGCTCAAGCAGGCGCTGCCGTTCCTCGTGCGCGACGTGCTGCCACTGCCGGTCGAGCAGGCACTGCTGGACTTCTACCCGCTCGAGGATCCGGGCAAGGCCGACTCCGTGCACGGCCTGCTCATCGCCGCGCCGAAGGACGCGGTGATCGACATGGTGCGCGCCGTCGAGGCCGCGAACCTGCACGTCGTGCACGTCGACCTCGCCTGCTTCGCCGCGTTGCGGGCGTCCGCCCATGTCAACAGTGACACCGAGGCCGTACTGGACATCGGCGCGAACGCCACGACGATCGTCATCCACACCGACGGCGTGCCGAAAATCGTGCGCACCATCCCCCGCGGCGGCGCCGAGGTGACCAAGATGCTCGCGTCGCGGCTCGGGATCTCGACCGAGGAGGCCGAGGTGCTCAAGTGCCGGGTCGGGCTCGACGCGGCCGAGTCGAGCGAGGCCGCCGACGTCGCGGCCGAGGCGTTGCGCCCGCTCGTCACCGAGATCCGCAACTCACTGAACTACTTCGGCACGGCGCACCCGGACGACCGCGTCACCCGCCTCGCCCTCGTCGGCGGTGCGTCGATGCTCGCCGGCCTGCCGGGCGCACTCACGCGCCAGATCGGCGTGCCCGCCTACCTGTCCGACCCGCTGCAGCGCGTGAGCGATCCGCGGCGGGGCGGCAAGCACGACATCCTCGGCCGGTTCCGCTCGTCGGCCGCAGTCTCGATCGGCCTCACGTTGGGAGCAGCCTGATGGTCCGCCCGTCCCCCGCGCCCGTCGCGCTGGCCGACCCGGCCGACGCCCGGCCGAGCCCGAACTCGCGACTGGTCGCGATCCGCGCCAACCTCATGCCCGACGAGATCGTCGTCGCCCGCCGCACCGACCAGTTGCGCCGGCACGTGATCATCGCGCTCAGCGCCCTGCTCGCGTTCCTGCTGTTCTGGTACGGCCTGTCCTGGTGGCAGACGAACTCGGCCGAGGACGACCTGACCTCCGCCCAGCAGCAGACGGTGGCGCTGCAGGACCAGCAGCACCGGTTCGCCCCGTTGACCGAGGCGCAGCGCGTGTCGTCGACGGTCGCCGTGCAGCTGCACAAGCTGATGACCGGTGACCTCAGCTGGAAGGACATGCTGGCCACCCTGCGCAGCCAGGCCGGTGCCGACGTCACGCTCCTCAACGTGACGGGCACGATCATCAGCGGCGCGGGCGCGTCGGTGGCCACGAACACCAGCAGCGGCATCGCCGTGCTGAACACGTCGGGCAAGCCGGTCGTCGGCTCGCTCACGATCACCGGCCGGGCGAGCGACAAGGACGCAGTGGCGGCGTACGTCGACCGTCTCGCCACGGTCAAGGGTCTCGCCACCCCGTACCCCGCCAACGTCACGGTGATCCTGAACGGCGTGAGCTTCACCGTGCAGGCCGTCCTCACCACGGACGTGCTCGGTGGTCGCTACGCGGCCGCACCGGCGGCGACCGGCGCGACCGGCACCACCGGCACCACGGCAGGAGGCAAGTGATGGCGCGCTCGCAGACCGAGCGGTTGTGGCTCATCGGCGGCACCATCGTCGGTGTCGTGATGCTGCTGCTCGGCTACCTCCTGTTCATCAGCCCCGAGCGCGACGACACGGCCTCGGTGCGCGACCAGGTGTCGTCGGCGCAGGCCGCCAACGCGCAGCTGCAGGCGAAGCTCGCCCAGTTGCAGCAGCAGGACAAGCAGCGCGCGAAGTACCAGGCCGCCGCCGCGGCCGCGCGCCAGGCGCTGCCACAGACGAGCGACCTGTCGACCTTCCTGCGCAGCCTGCAGAACATCGGCAGCGCCACGAACAGCGACGTGTCGTCGCTGACCGCGGGCACCCCGGTGGACGTGACCACGGTGGCCACCACCGGCACCGTCGCGACGGCGAGCAGGCCGACCGCGGCGCCGACGAACGTGGCCGCGGCGAACGCGTCCATCCTCAACGGCTCGTCGAACCCCGCGCCTGCCGCGGCGGTCGCCACCGGCCCGCGGGTCTACGCGCTGCCGATCAATGCCACGGTGTCCGGGTCGGTCGACGCGCTGAACGCGTTCCTCACCCAGCTGCAGGCGGTGCAGCCCCGGGCCGTGCTCATCACCTCGATCATGGAGGGGATCCCCGACAAGACCACCGCCAAGACGGCACAGGTGCCCCAGCTGGTCATGACCTTCTCGGCCTTCGTCGCCCCGGCGACCGCGGCCGAGAGCTCGCAGCTGCAGGCCGCGGCGGCCGGCAAGTGACCCGCGCGCGACGGGTCGTGCTCGGCGGCGTGCTGCTCGGCACGCTGCTGCTCGACACCGCCGCGTGCACGTCGTCGGGCACGCCGCGCGCGGCGGTGAACCCGTCGTCGCCGGTCGGCACCGGGTCGGACGCCACGACGGGTGCTGCGACCGGCGCGGCGACGCGTTCGTTCACGGCGGTGCGCTGGTGGTCTGACGCCGCGGGAGGGGTGGGCAGCCCGATCGACGTGCAGCACCCCACGTCCGCCGCGTCGACGCTGCACCCCTCGCGCGCCGACTACTGCCGCATGCTGCGGCAGACGGTGTCGGCGGGCACGTCGCTCACCTCGGGCGTCGCAGCGTCCGACCCGGCTCTGCACGCGGCGACGCGGGCCTACCTCGCCGAGCTCACCGCCGTCGCGCCGACCTCGCTCACCTCGGCGTGGCAGAAGGTCGGCGAGCTGCTGTTGGGCGTGGTGACCGGCGGCAGCCGGCCGAGTGTGCCGAAGGGCGACGAGCTCGCGAAGGTGGCGGCGGACGCCGACCTCATCGCCCGCGACGCGCAGGACCGGTGCCACACGTCGCTGCGCGGCACGACGGTCAAGCTCGCCGGCTGAGCGCCCGCGTCCCGGATCGTGCCGGCGCCCCCGGATCTTGATGGTCGGAGCCGGGCATGGGTCGTCCGGGCCATGAGGGTCCGGTCGGACGCGGGGATGCCGGTCAGGTCGCGGGCAGGACGCCCTCGATGCGGTCGACGCGGAAGTGGCGCTCGGCGTCCTTGAGGTGGCAGTACGCGATGAGGACGCCGAAGTCGAGGGTGGCGGCGCTGATCGTGCGCCGGGTGATCCGGCCGGTGCCCGAGAGGTAGTCGATCGTCACGGGGCCGCCGGTGTCGATGGCGTGGGCGAGCAGCCGGATCTCGTCGAGGTCGAGCCCGTCGGCGCCGAAGCGCACGAGCTCGTGCTCGGTCGGCGTGCGGGTGTCGGTCTCCGCCCGGGGCCTCGACAGGCGTTGCGCGACGACCGCCGGATCGGCCGGCGGCAACGGCTCGCCGAACAGCAGCCGACGCGGCCTGGTCGAACCGTTCCGCGCCTGCACCACCGGGTCGCGCGGCGCATGGCCGGACGTGAGGTCGATGAGCTCGCCGTCGGGCATCGGCAGGTACCCCGCGGCGCGCAGCCCGGTCAGCGCGGTGGCCATGTCGACCGCGGCGACGAGCACCGTCGGGGCCAGCTGCCGCAGCCCGAGATGCAGCAGGCTCCGGTCGCCGGCGAGCTGCCGCACGAGCACCTCGTCGTCGCTGCGCAGCACGCTCACCGCCGGCGCCACCCGGATGTGCCCGTGCCGGCGACCCACGTCCTCGACGAGGTACCGCAACGGCTGTGGCAGCTCGGCCGACGCCACGGCGGCGAGATCCTCGAGCAGACCTGCGGCCGAGTAGCCCTCGTCGAGCGCGCGCCGCACCGAGCCGGGCGTGAAGCGCCACACGGTCGCGCCCCCACTGCCCTCGCGGTCGGCTGCGGCGTCGAGCAACCGGCTCACCCGGGCGACCGGGACGCCGGGCACGACGGCGGTCAGGTCGGCCCCGAACATGGCGCTGTCGTGGGCGTCGGGCAGCACAGCCCGCAGCATCGACGTCACGTCCTCGCCGCCCGCCGCGAGGGCGTGGCCGAGGGCGGTCAGCCCGCCTGCGGCGACCAGGCCGAGCCGGGTGGCCTCATCGACCACCGTGCGGTAGGCCTGGACACCCTCCTCCGGCACCAGCGTGAACGGGTGGTGCCAGAGGATCACCGCCGCGAGGTTCGGGACGTCGACGGCGTGGCCGAGGCGGACGGCGGACCAGTAGGCGAACAACCGCTGCCGCGCCGTGCGGTAGCGGGGGTGGCGCTCGGGCTGCAGGACGGCCACCCGCGCGCCCCGCTCGGTCAGCTGGGTGGGGTTGTGGTCGAGCGACCACCACACGTGCAGCAGCTCGGCCACCGCCTCGGCCGGAGGCTGGGCGCGCCAGGTGTCGGCGGCAGCCGACGGTCCCCAGGTCGCCGAATCCTGCGGGGCGCGCGCCGGCAGGTACTGCAGTGCGCCGACCTCGAACAGCAGTGCCAGCGACAGGCGCACCTCGGCGTCGTCCGCGTCGACGGCCTTCGCCAGCCGGGCGATCTCGCGGGCGCCGATGCCACCGCTCTTGAGGGTGGGGACGGGCGCGCGGGCCAGCCGGTCGAGCACGGCCATCACGACGTCGGCGAAGCGGCCGACCGCCGCCGTGGACCACTCCGGCCACCGCGGATCGTCGATCGGGAAGGCGTGCAACCCGATCGGACGCGGCTCGAACGGCGCGCGGAAGCCGTGCGCGACCATGTCGTCGACCGCGGCGCGCCAGTGCCCGAGCCGGTACGGCGCCCGGGTGCGTCCGGCCATGAACTCGTGCGCGGCGACGCCGTAGGGATCGTCGAAGAGGTCGACGAAGGCGCGTGAGCCCTCGAGCCGGTCGCCGTCACGGCGCAGCAGCGCGTGGTCGACCATGACGTCGACCCACCCGGCCACCGCCTCGAGGTGCTCGGGGCCCTCGCCGGCGAGCAGCTGCGCGAGCGCCGCGACCGACGTCTCGAGGTCGTGGGCCGTCACGGCCTCGGCGATCTGGGTGCAGGGCAGCGGCAGCCGGTCGAGCGCCTCGCGCACGAGGTCGTGGCGGTCGAGCCGCAACGCGAGCTCGAGCAACGATTCGGGCGCCGGCTGGTACAGCACCTCCGGGCGGTTGCGAAGCAGCGCGGTCATGGCCTCGACGTCCAGCCCCAGCAACCACGCACCGAAGTGCGGCGACCTCAACACCACGAGCTGTGCGGACCCCCGACCGTCACTGGGGCGGGTACTGCTGCGTCGGCGGGTAGCCCGGCTGGCCCTGCGGGTGGCCCGGCTGCTGCGGGTAACCCGGCTGCTGGGGATACCCGGCCTGCTGGGGCGGGTACGGCGGCTGCTGGGCGTAGCCCGGCTGCTGCGGCGGGGCGTAGCCGCCCTGCGGGTAGCCGTAGCTGCGGGCGCGGCGGTCGTGGTCCTGCTCGATGAGACGGTTCAACAGCTGTTGCTGGTCGTCGGAGTTCGGCACGTTGACCAGCACCTCCTGCCCCTGCTCACCGGCCGACTCGATCGTGAGCGTGCCCGCGCCGACCATGCGGTCCCAGAGCGACTGGCTGAACGCGACGTCGTTGATGCGGGGCAGTGCGATGTCGCGCCCGGTGCGGTGCAGGATGCCGCGGCGGATCAGCACCCGGTGGGTGGTGAAGACGTAGTGGGTGGTCTTCCACCGGATCCACGGCGCCGCCGTGAGCCAGCAGAACAGCACCACCGCGACGACGACGAGCAGGATCAGGACGACCGTGCGGCCGGTGCCGTTGTCGGGGGCGTAGGCGATGCCGAAGCCGAGACCGGCACAGATCACGAGGAACCACAGCGTCGCCGGGACGAGGGTGATCCAGTGCGGGTGGAGGTGCTCGACGACCTTCTCGTCCTCGGCGAGCACCTTGTCCGGATACGCCACGGCAACCTCCAGCTGTCGGGGCTCCCACCGTAGCCGCTGGGCGCGCCCCCCGTCAGGCCGGACGCAGGTGCTCGACGTCGCCCGCGGCGACCGGATCGCCGTCGACGAGCAGCCGGCCGGCGTCGTCGATGTCGGTGGCGCGTCCGCGCAGGGTGGTGCCGTCGAGCTGGGTCACCGCGACGTGGCGGCCGAGCGTGCCGCAGGCCTCGCGGTAGGCGCGGGTCAGCCCGCAGACCTCGGCGTCGCCGTGCGCGTCGAGCCAGGCCCGGTAGCGCGCGTCGAGGGCGCGGACGAGGGCGACCAGCACGTCGGTGCGGTCGGCGTCGACGCCCTCGATGCGCAGCGAGGTGGCCGTCGGCACCGGCAGCTCGTCGGCCGTCGTGCTGACGTTCAGCCCGACGCCGAGCACGGCCGCGCCGCCGCTGGACTGCGCGAGCAGGCCGGCGACCTTGCGTTCGCCGACGAGCACGTCGTTCGGCCACTTCAGCGTCACGTGGTCGGTGAGGCCGGACAGCACGTCGTGCACCGCGACCCCGGTGAGCAGCGGCAGCCAGCCCCACTGGTTGGCGGGCACCGGCGGGCGCACGAGCGCGCTGAAGGTGAGGCCGGCGGCGGCGGGCGACTCCCAGCCGCGGTCGAGCCGGCCGCGTCCGGCGGTCTGGAGCTCGGCGACGAGCACGAGCCGGTCGGCCCCCCCGTCGGCCGCGGCGCGGGCGAGCAGGTCGGCGTTGGTGGACGCGGTCTCGGCGACCACCTCGACCGGCCAGGGGGCGGCGGCGAGCCGGTGCGCGTCCAGCGGGGTGCGGGCGGAGGGTGCGGCTGGGTCGGCAGAGGCCATCACCGCACCGTACGTCACTCTCCTCCCCTACCGGTGCGTTCCTGTCGGTGGCCCGGTTTACCCTCTCGGGCATGGCAGCTGAGCCGCTCGACTCCGTCGACCCGCACACCACCGCCGGCAAGCTCGCGGACCTGCACCGCCGCTACGACGAGGCGGTGCACGCCGGGTCGGCGCGCGCCGTCGAGAAGCAGCACGCGAAGGGCAAGAAGACGGCCCGCGAGCGGCTCGAGGCGCTGCTCGACGAGGGCTCGTTCATCGAGCTGGACGAGTTCGCCCGGCACCGGTCGACGAACTTCGGCATGGACGCGAACCGGCCCTTCGGCGACGGCGTCGTCACCGGCTACGGCACCGTCGACGGGCGCCCGGTGTGCGTCTTCAGCCAGGACGTCACCGTCTTCGGCGGCGCCCTCGGCGAGGTCTACGGCGAGAAGATCGTCAAGGTGCTCGACTTCGCCATGAAGACCGGCTGCCCGGTGATCGGCATCAACGAGGGCGGCGGCGCGCGCATCCAGGAGGGCGTCGTCTCGCTCGGCCTCTACGGCGAGATCTTCCACCGCACCGTCATGGCCTCGGGCGTGATCCCGCAGATCTCGCTCATCATGGGCGCCGCGGCCGGCGGGCACGTGTACTCGCCCGCGCTCACCGACTTCATCGTGATGGTCGACCAGACCTCGCAGATGTTCATCACCGGCCCCGACGTCGTGAAGACGGTGACCGGTGAGGACGTCACGCTCGAGGAACTCGGCGGCGCGCGCACCCACAACACCAAGAGCGGCAACTCGCACTACCTGGCCAGCGACGAGGACGACGCGATCGCGTACGTCAAGGCGCTGCTGAGCTACCTGCCGTCCAACAACCTCGACCTGCCGCCGGTGTACGACACCGAGGTCAGCGACGCGGTCGAGGAGGACGACGCGTTCCTCGACACGTTCATCCCCGACTCGGCGAACACGCCCTACGACATGCACACGATCATCGAGCACCTGCTCGACGACGGTGACTTCCTCGAGGTGCACCCGCTGTTCGCGCCGAACATCATCGTCGGCTTCGGCCGCGTCGAGGGCCACCCGGTCGGCGTCGTGGCGAACCAGCCGATGCACTTCGCCGGCTGCCTCGACATCGACGCGTCCGAGAAGGCCGCGCGGTTCGTGCGCACCTGCGACGCCTTCAACATCCCGATCCTGACGCTGGTCGACGTCCCCGGCTTCCTGCCCGGCGTCTCGCAGGAGCACACCGGCATCATCCGGCGCGGCGCGAAGCTGATCTACGCCTACTGCGAGGCGACGGTCCCGAAGGTCACCGTCATCACCCGCAAGGCGTTCGGCGGCGCCTACGACGTCATGGGCTCGAAGCACCTCGGCGCCGACATCAACGTCGCGTGGCCGACCGCCCAGATCGCGGTCATGGGCGCGCAGGGCGCGGTCAACATCCTGCACCGCAAGGCGCTGGCCTCGGCCGACGACCCGGAGGCGACGCGCGCCGAGCTGATCCAGGACTACGAGGACACGCTCGTCACGCCGTACATCGCCGCCGAGCGCGGGTACGTCGACTCGGTCATCCCGCCGTCGCACACGCGCACCTACGTCATCAAGGCGCTGCGCATGCTGCGGAACAAGCGCGAGACGCTGCCGCCGAAGAAGCACGGGAACATCCCGCTGTGACGGCGCCGGCCGAGGGCACCGGCGAGCGGCCGGTGCTGCGCATCGTCAGCGGGTCGCCGACGCCCGAGGAGCTCGCCGTGCTCACCGCCCTGGTGACCGCGGCCGGGGCGGGCGGCGTCGCCGCGGCGCCCGAGGCACCCCGCCGCGGGCGCTGGAACGACCCGGCCCGCGGCACGCGACGCCCGCTGCTGCCGGGCCCGGGCGCCTGGCGCGCCACCTGGCTCGCCTGAGGCCGCCCTCCACCTGACGAACCCCCTGCTGTGGCCCATTCCTGACCCTTCGGACGAGCCCGAGCAGGGGGTTCGTGCTGTGCGTCGTGATCTCGCCGTCCGGGTATCCCTGTTCACCACGGGGTGAACGGAGGATGACGCAGCGGTGTGGGAGATCGTGGCCAAGGCCGCAGCGGGCGGCGTGCTCGTGCTCGTCTTCGCGCTGCTGGCCGAGACGCTGTCGCCGAAGCGGTTCGCCGGCGTCTTCGCCGCCGCGCCGTCGGTCGCACTCGCCAGCCTCGCCGTCACGGTGCTCGCCAAGGGTCCGGCGGACGCGCGGGCGGCGTGCGCCGGCATGGTCGCCGGCGCGGTGGGGTTCGTCGTCTACTGCGCCGTCGCGCCGCCGGCGATGCGGCGGTTCGGCACGCGGCACGCGGCGGCCGGTGCGCTGCTCGCCTGGTGCGCCGTCACCGCCGCCGCACTGCCGCTCGCCGCGGCCACGTCGGCGGGCTCGGCGGCGGTCGCGGTGCCTGCCCGGGTGCCCCGGCGCGCGCCGATCCGGCGGCCGGCGCTGGCCTGCGACCCGTCCAAGGTCAAGCAGACCAAGCCGCGGCACTGGCTGGTGCGGTTCGCCTTCGGCGCAGGCACCTCGGCGCTCGCGGGTGTCATCGGCAGCACCACCGCCCCGGTGGTCGGCGGCGCGTTCCTCGCCTTCCCCGCCATCCTGCTGGCCAGCCTGACGCTCATGCGCAACCAGGAGGGCCGCTCGGCCTGCCGCGACGACGCGCGGGGCGCGACCGCGGGCGCCCTGGGCCTCGTCGCATTCGCCCTGGGCGGCGCTGCCGGCTTCACCCGCCTGCACCCCGCGGCCACCTTCGGCCTGGCCGCGCTCGCCTGGGCCGTCGTCGGGCTGGGCACCTACTTCGCCGCCTGGGCCACCGGCCACGGTGCCGACGAGCCGGACTGACGCGCAAGCCTCGCGCGTCAGTGGCCGGTGTACGTCGCCTTGCCAGGGCCGTCGGCGAGGAAGGACGCGACGGCGTTGCGCAGGTCGTCGGTGCCGAACAGGGCGCCGCTGATCCCGGGCGTCACCTCGTCCGCGGCACGCGGCCCGTTCGCGACGGCGGCCGCGACGATCGCCTTGGTCGCCGCGTGCGCCCGCGTCGGCCCGTTCGCCAAGTCGAGTGCGTACGCGTGGGCGGCGGCGCGGAAGTCCTCGTCCTCGATCACGACGTTGACGACGTTCCACGCGGCGAGCGTGGCCGCGTCGTACAGGCCGCCGGTGTAGATGAGCTCCTTGGCGCGGGCCGGTCCGGCGCGCGACACCAGGCGCTGGGGCCCGCCCATCGACGGCGTCAGCCCGACGACCCGCTCGACCAGCCCGAACTTCGCCCGCGGCGCGGCGAGCAGCAGGTCGCAGGCGAGCGCGATCTCGAACGCGGCGGTCAGGCAGAGCCCATGCGCGGCGAAGACGGTCGGGATCGGGAGGTCCTCGAGCCGGTGGATCGTCTCGAACCACGAGCGCCAGAGCTCAGCGCCGGTCGCGGGCGTCAGCGGCTCGAACTCGTGCACGTCGACGCCGCCGCTCACCGCGCGTCCCTCGGCCTGCAGCAGCAGCCCGCGGGCGTTCGACGACTCGACCGCGCCGATCGCCTCGGCGAAGTCGGCCATGAGGGCCGAGGTGAACAGGTTCAGCGGCGGCGAGTCGAAGGTGATGACGGCGAGCGGACCGTCGTGGTCGAGTCGGACGAGGGCCATGGACGCAGCGTAATGAGCGACAATGTCGATCATGCGGCCGAGCCGGGGGGCGTCGTTGCGCCCCGTCGTGCTGCTCGCCGCCGCCTTCACCGCGCTCGAGCTGATCTTCAGCTCGCGGTACGGCTACCACCGCGACGAGCTGTACTTCCTCGTCATCGGCGGCCACCCGGCCTTCGGCTACGTCGACCAGCCGCCGCTCGTGCCGCTGCTCGCGCACGCGCTCGACGCCGCCGGCCACCACCTGTGGCTGCTGCGGCTACCGAGCGCGCTGGCCGGTGGCGCCGTCGTGCTGCTGACCGGGCTGGTCGCGCGCGAGTTCGGCGCCGACCGCCGCGGGCAGACCTTCGCCGCGGCGTGCATGGCCGCGTGCGGCGTGCTCATGGGCAGCGCGCACCTGGCCTCGACGACCACGTACGACCTGCTGCTCTGGGCGGCCATGACGCTGACCCTGCTGCGGGCGCTGCGGCTCGGCGGGCCGAGATGGCTGCTGCTCGGACTGCTCGCCGGCATCGCGCTCGAGATCAAGACGCTGCCCGCTTTCTTCCTGCTGGCCCTGCTCATCGGCCTGCTGGTCGCCGGGCCGCGCGAGCCGTTGCGCACGCCGTGGCTCGCCGGCGGCGCGCTCGTCGGCGCGGCGTTGTGGGCGCCCAACCTCGTCTGGCAGGCGAGCCACGGCTGGCCGCAACTCGAGCTGGCGAAGGCGATCGCGAGCGGCGGCTCGGGCACCAGTTCGTCCCGCGCCGGCTTCGTCCCGAACCTGCTGCTGCAGGTGGGCCCGCCGCTCGCCCCGTTCTGGATCGCCGGTCTGGTGCGGCTCGTGCGTGACGCCCGGTGGCGCTTCCTGGCCGTCGCCTACGGCCTGCTGCTCGTCTTCTTCGTCGTCACGGGCGGCAAGCCGTACTACCTCGTCGGCATCTATCCCGTGCTGTTCGCGGCCGCGGCCGAGCCGGTGCTGGGCTGGGCGCGCGGGCGGCGTCGGGTGCTCGTCCCGCTGCTCGTGGTGCTGTCGGCCGTCCCGGTCGCCGTCATCACGCTGCCGATCGTGCCCGCGGCAGACCTGCACGCGACGCCGATCGTCGCCATCAACTACGACAGCGGCGAGCAGATCGGCTGGCCCCGCTTCGCCGCCACCGTCGCCGCCGAGGCCGAGCGCGCGCACGCACCGGTGATCACCGGCAACTACGGCGAGGACGGCGCCATCGCCCACTACCGTCCGGACATCGCGGTCTTCGGCACGCAGAACAGCCTGTGGGCGCTCGGCCCCCCGCCGGGCGATCCGTCCACCGTCATCGCGGTGGGGTTCGACCGGGCCGACCTCGCCGCCCGCTTCGCCCATGTCACGCAGGTCGCGACGATCGACAACGGCCTCGACGTCGACAACGACGAGCAGGGCATGCCGGTCTGGCGCTGCTCGGGCCCGAGGCAGCCGGTGTCCGTGCTCTGGCGCGCCCTGCGGCATCTCGGCTGATCCGTCAGCACCCCGTAAGCCGCGCGGGCTCCGCAAACGGCCGCCCGCTGCCTAGGCTGACGCCCATGGCACAGGTCCTGGTGGTCGAGGACGACGACACCGTCGCGAACGTGGTCGTCGGCTATCTGCAGCGCAACGGGCACACCGCGGCGCGCGTCGCCGACGGGCAGGCCGCGCTCGACGCGATCGCCACGGCGCCGCCCGACCTGGTCGTGCTCGACCTGATGCTGCCGGGCGTCGACGGCCTCGAGGTGTGCCGGCAGGTGCGCAAGGACCTCCCGAACCTGCCGGTCGTGATGCTCACGGCGCTGAGCGAGCCCGACGACCGCATCGTCGGCCTCGAGGTCGGCGCCGACGACTACGTCACCAAGCCGTTCTCGCCGCGCGAGCTCATCCTGCGCATCGAGTCGGTGCTGCGCCGCACCGCCGCGCAGCAGACACCGGCGCAGCGCAGCACCCTCACCGCCGGCGCGATCACCGTCGACACCGCTGCCCGCCGCGCCACCAAGCACGGGCAGGAGCTCGCCCTCACCGTGCGCGAGCTCGACCTGCTGTCCTTCCTGCTCGCCCACCCGGGCCAGGCCTTCAGCCGCGAGCAGCTGATGAAGGAGGTCTGGGGCTGGACGTTCGGCGACCAGTCGACGGTCACTGTGCACGTGCGGCGCCTGCGCGAGAAGGTCGAGGACGACCCCACGAACCCGACGCTCATCCAGACGGTGTGGGGCATCGGCTACCGGCTCGAGATCCCCGCCTGAGCATCGGCATGCCGATGATGCTGGACGCGTCCAACATCCTGCTCGCGCTGCTGTTCGCGGCGGTCGGCGGGGCGCTGGCGTGGCTGTGCACGACGCCGCTGCGCACGCGCTCGATCGGCGGGCTGCTCTCGTCGGTGATCATCACGGCGTCGGCGACGACGGCGGCCGCGGTCGTCGGCAGCGTGCGCGGCATGCTGCTGCCCGCGCACGAGCACGTGGCGACGATCGTGATCATCGCGGTGACCGCGGTGGTGGCGACGGCGGCCGCGGTGGCGGCCGTGCGGCGAGTGTCGGCCGACAGCCGGGTGCTGCGCGCGGCGATCGCCGACGTCGGCGAGGGGCGGGTGCCGACCGACAACCGGCGCCTCGGCGGCGAGCTCGAACAGGCCCGCCGCGAACTGCAGGCCGCCGCCGCGATGCTGGCCGAGGGGCGCCGGCGCGAGCAGGCGCTCGAGGCGTCGCGCCGCCAGCTGGTGTCGTGGGTGAGCCACGACCTGCGGACGCCACTGGCCGGTCTGCGGGCGATGACCGAGGCGCTCGAGGACGGCGTCGCCGACGACCCCGACCGGTACTACAAGCAGATGCACGAGTCGGTGATCCGGTTGACGCGCATGGTCGACGACCTGTTCGACCTGTCGCGCATCCAGGCCGGCGGGCTGCGCGTCGGCGACGACCGGGTGCTGCTGTCCGACCTCGTCAGCGACGCCGTCGCCGCCCTGCAGCCGCTGGCCGCGGCGTCGCACGTGCACCTCGGGGTGGCCGTGCAGGCGATGCCGGTGGTGGTCGGCAACCCGCACGAGCTGAACCGGGCCGTCACGAACCTGCTGGCGAACGCGATCCGGCACACGCACGACGGCGGCGAGGTCGAGGTCTCCGTGGCGAGCGTGAACGGGCAGGCCGAGGTACGGGTGCGCGACGCCTGCGGCGGCATCGACGGCAAGCACCTCGAGCGGCTGTTCGAGGTCGGCTACCGGGCGTCGTCCGCGCGCACCGTCGACGGCCCGAACCCCGCCGGTGCGGGTCTCGGGCTCGCGATCACCAAGGGCATCGTGGACGCGCACGGCGGCTCGATCGACGTGATGAACAACCCGCCGGGCTGCGTCTTCCGGGTGCGCCTCCCCCTCGCGTCCGACGCCTCACCGGCGCTGGTCACCGACCGCACCGTCGGGTGACGGGTTCCGGCTCAGGGTGACGGATCCCCGCCGGGGGTGACGGATCTCGAGATCGAGTGACGGCGAATTCGCCGTCACTCGATCTTGCGATCCGTCACCCGATCTTCCGATCCGTCACGCACGGGCGCAGTCCGTCACCCGATCCGAGATCCGTCACTCGACGACGGGCAGGCCCGTCCGGTCGCCGCAGGGGCAGTCGCCCTGCTCGGCGGGCAGGGCGGCGAGCAGCTCGACGAGCAGGTCGCGCAGGCGGGGCAGGTTCACCGCGAAGGCGGCGAGCACCTCGGCGTGCGTGACGCCCTCGCCCGCCTCGACCCCGGCGTCGAGGTCGGTCACGAGCGCGAGGTTCGTGTAGCAGAGGCCGAGCTCGCGGGCGAGCGCAGCCTGGGGCATGCCGGTCATGCCGTTGATCGACCCGCCGTTGCGCTGGAACTCCAGCGACTCGGCCCGCGACGAGAACCGCGGGCCGTTCACGACCACGAGCGTGCCCCCGTCGACCGGCGCCGACGCAGCGCCCACGGCCGCGGCCCGACCCCGCGGGCAGTACGGGTCGGCGAACGAGATGTGCCCGACGCCCTCGGCCCGGTCGTAGAAGGTGTGCGGACGCCCCCACGTGCGGTCGACCACCTGGTCGGGCACCCCCCGCGGCCCGGGCGGGTGGTCGGCCCGCAGTGCGCCGACGGCCGACAGCGACACCACCTGCCGCACCCCGAGCGAGCGCAGCGCCCAGAGGTTCGCGCGGTACGGCACCAGATGCGGCGGGTAGCGGTGCCCGGCCCCGTGCCGCGGCAGGAAGGCGACCGGCCGCCCGGCCAGCGCGCCGACGGTGACCGCGTCGCTCGGTTCGCCGTACGGGGTCGCGACGGTGTGCTCGTCCGCCCCCTCGAGCAGGGAGTAGAAGCCGGAGCCGCCGATGATGCCGACCGGGTCCGTCACGGAATCGCTCACAACGGCACGCTAGCGCTGCCCGCATTCCCTACCCTGTGGGGCATGGACCGCAAGCACTACGACGACGACCACCTCGCGTTCGGCGAGGCCTTCCGCGCCTACGCCGACAAGGTGCTGGTGCCGCACTACATGGAGTGGGAGCGCGCCGGCATCGCCCCGCGCGAGATCTTCCAGGAGGCCGGCAAGAACGGCTTCCTCGGCATGCAGATCCCCGAGGAGTACGGCGGCGGCGGCACGAGCGACTTCCGGTTCAACCAGATCCTGGCCGAGCAGGTCGCGGCCGCCGGCGTCACCGGCGTGGGCCTCGGCATCACGCTGCACAACGACACCTGCCTGCCCTACTTCACCACCTTCTGCAACGACGAGCAGAAGCGGCGCTGGCTGCCCGGCATCGCGTCCGGCGACCTCATCACCGCGGTCGCGATGACCGAGCCGGGCGCGGGCAGCGACCTCGCCGGCATCCGGACGACCGCCAGGCGCGACGGCGACCACTACGTCGTCAACGGGTCGAAGACGTTCATCACCAACGGCATCAACTCCGACCTGGTGATCACCGCGGTGCGCACCGGCAGTGACCGGCACAAGGGCGTCTCGCTGCTCATCCTCGAGCGCGGCATGGAGGGCTTCGAGCGCGGCCGCAACCTCGACAAGCTCGGCCTGCACTCACAGGACACCGCGGAGCTGGTCTTCACCGACGTGCGCGTGCCGGTCGAGAACCTGCTCGGCGAGGAGGGCGAGGGGTTCACCTACCTCACCCAGAAGCTGCCGCAGGAGCGCACGTCGATCGCCGTCAACGGTGTCGCCGAGGCGCGCGCCGCGTACGAGGAGACGGTGCAGTACGTGCAGGACCGCAAGGCGTTCGGCACCAGCATCGGCTCGTTCCAGAACACCAAGTTCACCCTCGCCGAGCTGCTCACCGAGATCGAGGTGGCGCAGGCCTTCCTCGACCACTGCGTGAACCTGCTGAACGCCGGCGAGCTGACCGCGGCCGACGGCGCGAAGGCCAAGCTGTGGTGCACCGAGCTCCAGGGCCGGGTCATCGACCAGTGCCTGCAGCTGCACGGCGGCTACGGCTTCATGACCGAGTACCCGGTCTCGCGCCGCTACGCCGACGCCCGCGTCACCCGCATCTACGGCGGCACGTCCGAGATCATGAAGTCGGTCATCTCGAAGTCGATCGGCCTCTGACGGTGCGGTTCGTGCTCGCGTCCCAGTCACGCGGGCGTTACGAGACCCTGCGCCGCGCCGGCGTGGCACCCGAGCAGGTCGTCAGCGGTGTCGACGAGGACGCGATCACGGCAGCGTCCGTGGCCGACCTGACACAGGCGCTCGCGGCGGCGAAGGCGCGGGCGGTGGCGGGGCGGCTCGACGGCGCGGCGCTCGTGCTCGGCTGCGACTCGCTGCTCGAACTCGACGGCGAGGCGCTCGGCAAGCCGGTCACACCGGACGTCGCGGCCGAGCGCTGGCGCCGCATGCGCGGCCGCACCGGCACGCTGTGGACGGGTCACTGCCTCGTCGACACGGCGTCCGGACGCGAGGTGGCGACGGCCGCGGCGACCGAGGTGCGCTTCGCCGACCTCTCGGATGCCGAGATCGAGCTCTACGTCGGCACCGGCGAGCCGCTCGGTGTGGCCGGCGCGTTCACCCTCGACTCGCTCGGCGGCTGGTTCGTCGAGGGCATCGACGGCGACGCCCACAACGTCGTCGGCGTCTCGCTGCCCCTGCTGCGTCGCCTGCTTGCCGACCTCGGCCACACCCTCGAGACGATCGGCTACGCCGCCAAGTAGCAACCGAATCGCGATGAGCGCTCGCGCGAAGAGCCCGCCCGCGCGACGCGCCTCGAATCGACGATGGACCCGAGCGCAGCGAGTGGTCCCTGAGGAGATTCGACTGGGCGGATCCAGTCAGGCCGTCCAGAGATCGGTGGACTTCGAGCGGCCGCGCAGCAGGCTCTCGCCGTAGCGCGTCCAGTGCGCCTGCTCGTCGGCGGAGGCGCGAGCGATGGTCGGGCCGCTGGCGAGCAGGTGGTGCGGGGTGGTCTTCGCCAGGTCGGTGAGCCGGGACGCCTCGTTGACCGCGTCGCCGATGACGGTGAACTCGAGCCGGCTGCGGGCGCCGACCTGGCCGGCGACGACCGGGCCGAACGAGACGCCGACGCCCACCTGCACCTCGCCGGTCGCTGCCACCCGGTCGCGGATGTGCCGGGCCACGCGCAGTGCCGGGGTCGCCGGGTCGTCCATCGCGATCGGCGCGCCGAAGACGGCCAGCGCGGCGTCACCCTCGAACTTGTTGATCAGCCCGCCGTTGCTCTCCACCTCGTCGACGACGATCTGGAAGAACCGGTTCAGCATCGCGACGAACTCGACCGGGTCGGACGCACCGGCGAGCGCCGTCGACCCGGTGATGTCGACGAACAGCGCGACGACCTCGCGTACCTCGCCCGAGAGCGTGACGCCGCTGCGTAGGGCCTCCTGGGCGACGGCCATGCCGACGTGACGCCCGAACAGGTCGCTGATCCGGTCGCGCTCGCGCAGCCCCTCGACCATCTCGTTCACGCCGTTCTGCACGACGCCGATCTCGCCCGAGTCGGTGACCGGCACCGAGACGTCCAGGTCGCCGTCACCGACCCGGTCGAGCGCGGTGACCAGCTCGACCAGGGGCGCGCCGATCGAGCGGGCGACCATGAAGGTGGCGAGCACGCCGACCGCCAGTGCCGCCACCGCCGCGCTGACCGCCGTCGAGATGACGACGGTGCGCGGGGCGTCGGGGACGGTGAGCACCATGAGCAGCCCGATGATCGGCGTGCCGCTGGTGCAGCCCCACACGAGCATGAGCCGCCAGCGCAGGTCGAACAGCGGCGCCTCGCGCGGTGGCCAGGCCTCGAGCGCGAGCCGCCGCACCGGCCGGGCGGCCCGCTCGATGAGCAGGTAGGTGACGCCCGCGGCCACGAGACCGGTGACGACCAGCCCGCTGAAGATGCCGACGGCGGCGCGGTCGGTGCCCCCGCTCAGCAGCTCGACCGCCGGGATGAGCACGGCGCCGAACCCCCACAGCAGGGTGGTCATCAGCGCGACGTCGCGCGGCATGCTGACCGCCCGGCGCGCCTCGCCACAGGTCGGCACCTCGCCGCGCAGCAGCCAGCGCAGGGTGCGCCGCTGCGCGAGCGAGCCGAGGATCGCGGCGACGACGATGGCCGCGCTGATGTAGGCCACCGACGTGCGCTCGGTGACCAGCCGCTGGTGGGCGGTGAGGTCCTTGTTGACCGCCAGGATCATGCCCGCGACGACGACGGACGCGAGCACGTTCGCGCCGATGGCGAGCACGCCCATGCCCAGCCACGTGCGCACGACGAAACCGAGGTTGGCGGCGATGTGGGCCACCTCGACCCGCGAGTCGCCCAGGTGCTGCAGGGCGGCGTGCGGGAACGGCCCACCGGCCGACCCACGCCGGCGCGACCCCGGCTCGACGGTGCGGTCAGCGGGTGCAGGGCGATCGGCGGGCGCGGCCGTGCGCTCCACCGTCGTCGACGGCGGCTCGACCGATCGCGGCGCCACACCGCGATCCTCCCGCACGGGCGGCGCGCGGTCCTGTCGGGACGGCCGGGATCACCCGCGTGGTGAGCGGCGTCGCAGCGCCTCGAGGCGGGTGCGCCGCCAGCGCTCGTACCCGCCGACGCCGGCGGGACGGGCAGCGCCCGCCGCACCGCCGTGCAGCACGGCGAGCACGGCCGCGACCTCCTCGGCCGACGCCGCGCCCCGTACGGAGACGCCCGATGCGATGTCTCCACCGGCAGCGCCGGTCACGTCGGCGGCACCCCGTGCCGCTTCTCGGCGACGACGCGCGTCTTGCCGACGAGCACGGCGTAGCGCCGCACCAATTCCGCGCGCAGCTCGCCCGGGTCGATGACCGCGTCGAGCACCAGATCGGACGCGAGCCGCAGCAGGTCGACGTCCTGCTCGTACTCCGCCCGCTTCTCGGCCACGAAGGCGGCGCGCTCGTCGGCGTCCGCGATGGCCTCGATCTTGTTGGCGTACACGGCGTTGACCGCCGCCTGCGGCCCCATCACCGCGATGCGGGCGGTCGGCAGGGCGATGCAGGCGTCGGGCATGAAGCCGGGGCCGGCCATGGCGTAGAGCCCGGCGCCGTAGGCCTTGCGCACGATCACCGACACCTGCGGCACGGTGGCCTCCGAGACCGCGGTGATCATCTTGGCGCCGTGGCGGATGATGCCCTGCCGCTCGACCTCGCTGCCGATCATGAAGCCGGGCACGTCGGCGAGGTAGAGCAGCGGGATGTTGAACGCGTCGCAGAGCCAGATGAACCGCGCGGCCTTGTCGGCCGAGTCGACGAAGAGCACGCCGCCGCGCACGGCCGAGTTGTTCGCGACGACACCGACCGGGCGGCCGTCGATGCGCCCGAAGCCGGTGATCAGCTCGGCGGCGAACAGCGGCTTGGTCTCGAAGAAGCTGTCGGCGTCGAGCAGGCCGTCGAGCACGCGGTGCATGTCGAACGGCACCGACTCGTCGGCCGGCACGGTGTCGTCGTCGAGCTCGGCCACCGGCGCCTCGGGCTCGACCTCCGGCGCCGGCTCGCGCCAGCACGTCGGCAGGTAGCCGAAGAAGAGCTTGGCCTGCTCGATGGCGTCCTCGTCGTCGACGGCCAGGTTGTCGCCGCAGCCCGAGACGGACGCGTGCATGCGCGCCCCGCCCATCTCGTCCAGGCTGACCTTCTCGCCCACGACCATCTCGGCCATGCGCGGCGAGCCCAGGTACATCGAGGCGTTGCCCTCGACCATGATCACGATGTCGCAGAAGCTCGGGATGTACGCGCCACCCGCGGCCGACGGCCCGAACAGGCAGCAGATCTGCGGCACCTTCCCCGACAGCGCCACCTGGTTGTGGAAGATCCGCCCGGCACCGCGCCGGCCCGGGAACAGCGCCACCTGGTCGGTGATGCGGGCGCCGGCCGAGTCGATGAGCCAGAAGATCGGCAGCTCCTCGGCGAGCGCCCGTTCGGTGACCCGGATGATCTTCTCGACCGTGCGCGCGCCCCACGAGCCGGCCTTCACCGTCGGGTCGTTCGCGACGACGAGCGCCGGGCGGCCGTCGACCAGCCCCTGGCCGGTGACGACGCCGACGGCCGGCAGCCCGGTCGCGAGCGCGTTGGCGAGCTGCGCGTCCTCGACGAAGGTGTCGTCGTCGAAGAGCAGGGCGATGCGTTCGCGCACGTAGAGCTTGCGCTGCTGCGCGAGCTTCGCCGCCGCGTTCGGCGACGGCGCGAGCGTCGCCTCGCGCGCCGCCCTGATCTCCTTCTCGGTCACTGGACGGGCAGACCCAGGCCGCGGGCGATCAACATCCGTTGCACCTCGGACGTGCCCTCGCCGATCTCGAGGATCTTCGCGTCGCGGTAGAAGCGCGCGACCGGGTACTCCTCCATGAAGCCGTTGCCGCCGAAGACCTGCGTCGCAACACGTGTTGCGGTCACCGCCGCCTCGGTGGCGTAGAGCTTCGCGATGGACGCAGCCTGCTTGAGCTCCGCGGCCGGCCGACCGGCGTCCTTGAGCCAGGCCGCCTTGTAGGTGAGCAGCCGCGCCGCCTCGACCGACACGGCGAGGTCGCTGAGCGAGAACGCGACCGCCTGCCGCGCCCCGATCGGGACGCCGAAGGTGTGCCGTTCCTTCGCGTAGCGCAGCGAGAGGTCGAGGCAGCCCTGCGCGAGCCCGACGGCGAGCGCGGCGATGGCGATGCGGCCGTCGTCCAGCACGGCGAGGAACTGCGCGTAGCCCTTGCCGCGCGCGCCGAGCAGGTTCTCCTCCGGCACGCGGCAGTCGTCGAAGGTCAGCCCGTGGGTGTCGCTGATGTGCCAGCCGAGCTTGTCGTAGGCGGGCTCGACGGTGAAGCCGGGCGTGCCGGCCGGGATCATGATCGCCGAGATCTCCGGCCTGCCGCCCTCGGCCGGGTCGTTCGTGCGCGCGGTGACCGTGACGACCGACGTCATGTCGGTGCCCGAGTTGGTGATGAACGCCTTGCTGCCGTTCACCGTCCACTGCCCGCCGTCGAGGGTCGCGCGGGTGCGGGTGGCACCGGCGTCCGACCCCGCGTCCGGCTCGGTCAGGCCGAAGGCCGCGATGGTGCGGCCGGCGACGAGGTCGGGCAGCCAGCGCTGCTTCTGGTCGTCCGTGCCGAAGGTCAGGATCGGGTTGATGCCGAGGCCGACCCCGGCCTCGAGGGTGATGCCGATCGACTGGTCGATGCGGCCGAGCTCCTCGATCGCGACGCAGAGGGTGGTGAAGTCGCCCCCCGCGCCGCCGTACTCCTCCGGCGCGTTGAGGCCGAAGAGCCCGAGCTCGCCCATCTTCTGCACGGTGTCGACCGGGAAGTGGTGCGCCTTGTCCCACTCGCGCACGTGCGGCGCGATCTCGTGCTCGGCGAAGTCGCGCACGACCTTCCGGAACGCCTCGTGCTCCTCGTTCAACTGGAACGACACCGTCTGCCTCCCCGAGCTGCCACCTTGACGTTCACGTCAACGTAAAGCCACGATAGCCGCGTGGCCCGGTCGACGGAAGAGCGCACCACTGACCGCACGTGGACGGTGGGCGAACTCGCCGACGACCTCGGCGTCACCACCCGCACCCTGCGCTTCTACGAGGCCGAGGGGCTGGTGTCGCCCGAGCGCGTCGGCAACAACCGCGTGTACGGCCCGCGCGACCGCGCCCGGCTGCGGCTCATCCTGCGCGGCCGGCGCTTCGGCATGACGCTGGCCGAGTGCCGCGAGATCGTCGACATGTACGACGGCGCGACGAGCTCCGAGCGCAAGCAGCTGCAGGTGCTGCTCGGCCGGCTGGACGAGATCGCGACCGAGCTGCGGGTGCGCCAGGCCGACCTGCGCCGCACCCTCGCCGAGGTCGACGAGGTCGCCACGCAGTGCCGCACCCGGCTGGCCGAGCTGGCCGCGTCCGAGGGCGACATCGAGCCATGATCAACACGGCCGCATGGACCGCCCGCGGTCCA
>NZ_JBQCEE010000082.1:0-2380 GCF_051960575.1 Jatrophihabitans sp. | reverse complement strand
CGGACGTCCACCGGGTCGGCGCCCAGCGGAGCTACCTCGCGCAGCAGGATCATGCGGTCACCTCGGCCGGGATCGGTTCGGCTATGTCATCGGCGCCGGCCACCACGTGATACAGCACGGCCATCCGGACCGCGACACCGGCCCGGACCTGGTCCAGCACCAGCGACCGGTCACCGTCGGCGGCCATCGATGAGATCTCCAGACCGCGGTTCATCGGGCCGGGGTGCAGCACCGGGGCGTGCTCGGGCAGCAGGGCCAACCGGGCCGGCGACAACCCGTACCCGATCGCGTACTCGCGAGCGGAGGGGAAGTACCCGACGCCGGACCCGTCAGCGCCGCCCGACATCCGCTCGCGCTGCACCCGCAGCATCATCACCGCATCGACGTCGCCGTGCGACTTGCCGGACAGCGTCTCGTCGAGGTCCCAGCTCGTGGTGCACGGCCAGCTCGCGACCCCCGAGGGCATCAGCGTCGGCGGGGCGACCAGCGTCACCCGGGCGCCGAGCGTGGCGAGCAGCAGCACGTTGCTGCGCGCCACCCGGCTGTGCGTGATGTCTCCGACGATCACGACGTGCCGGTCGGCGAAGGTGCCGAGCCGCTCGCGAAGTGTGTAGGCGGCCAGCAGCGCCTGCGTGGGGTGTTCGTGGGTGCCGTCGCCCGCGTTGACCACGTGACAGTCGACCCACTCGGCGAGGCGGTTGACCGCGCCGGACGCGTGGGGGCGCACCACCAGCGCATCGACCCCCATCGCCTCGCCGGTGAGCGCGGTGTCGCGCAACGACTCGCCCTTGCTGACGCTCGACCCCTTGGCGCTGACGTTGATCACGTCCGCCGAGAGCCACTTGCCGGCGATCTCGAACGAGCTGCGGGTGCGGGTGCTGTCCTCGAAGAAGAGGTTGACGATCGTGCGCCCGCGCAGCGGCGGCAGCTTCTTGACCTCGCGGGTCTGGATGGCGTGCATCCGCGCCGCGGTGTCGAGAATCGCCATCGCCTCGTCGCGGTCCAGGTCGGCCGCACTGAGCAGGTGCTTCACGAGATGGTCACCCCGTCCGTCCCGTCAATCTCGGTGAGCGTCACGCGCACGGTCTGCGCAGGCGCGGTGGGCACGTTCTTGCCGACGTAGTCGGCCCGGATCGGCAGCTGCCGGTGGCCGCGGTCGACCAGCACCGCCAGCTGCACCGCCCGCGGCCGGCCGAGCTCGGTGAGGGCGTCCAGAGCCGCGCGGATCGTGCGTCCGGAGAACAGCACGTCGTCGACGAGGATCACGGTCTTGTCGGTGATGCCGCCCTCGGGCTCGACGGTCTCGCCCAGCGGGCGCACCCCGCGCATCCGCAGGTCGTCGCGGTAGAGGGTGATGTCGAGCGAGCCGACCGGCAGCGCGACGTCGGCGAACGCGGCGATGCGCTCGGCCAGTCGTTTCGCGAGCGGGACGCCGCGGGTCGGGATGCCGAGCAGGACCACCTCGAAGCCGGTCTTCGCGGCGTTCTCGATGATCTGGTGGGCCATCCGGTCGGCCACGCGGGCGAGGTCGGCGGCGGAAAGAAGGGTTGACTGCGGGGTGCTCCCGCCGTCGTCAGCGGGCACGCGCGCGCCAGTCACAGATCACCCCGTCCTTGTCCGCCTCACGGGACGGACCTTAAAGGTCGTCGGTCGCTGCCAACCCTAACAGTGACGTGGTGACCGGACGCAGTTCCCGGTGGGCGTGGCGGGCGATCTCACATCCGGCGGCCGGGTTCCGCGGAGCGCGGTCGGTCCTGCCGGCAGCGGCCACGCCAGCAGCCGGTCACGCCGGCGTCGCTGCCCACGGGTCGTGATCAGGGAAGGCGCGGGGAGGACGTTCGGCGCCGCCCCGGGCACTGGCCGCCCGCCGCTCGGCGATCACGCCGACGGCGAAGTGCCGGCTCACCCGGTCGCCCGTCCAGCGGGTGGTCGGGGCGTCTGGTGCGGTCGGGTGTTCGGCGTCGACGGCACCGGTGCGGTCGGCGTAGCGCTCGGGATGGACGCTCGCGAGCAGCTCGTGTCCGTCGGCGCGGAGGAAGCGCCATCGGCCGCGGCCGGCGGCCTGCAGCGAGAACGCCCCGTCGTGCAGCGCGCGGTGGTGCGCTCCGCACAGCAGCAGAAGATTGTTCAGGTCGGTATTGCCGCCGTGCATCCAGGATCGGACGTGGTGGGCGTGCAGGAACCGCCGCGAGCCGCAGCCCGGGTGGGTGCAGCCGCGGTCGCGTTCGAGCAGGGCGCGGAACAGCTTCGCGGTGACCAAGCGGTGTGAGCGGCCGACGTCGAGCGGGGTGCCGTCGCAGTCGTGGACGACGGTGCGTACCCGGCCGGCGCAGGCGAGCCGTTCCACGACCGAGCGCGGCAAGGCCGGACCGTCCTGCAG
>NZ_JBQCEE010000081.1:0-8336 GCF_051960575.1 Jatrophihabitans sp. | reverse complement strand
CGGCTCGTCGGCGGGCGCGCTGAACGCCGCTTGGCTGCTCTGCGGTCGCGCGGTCGAGAGCCGCGGGGCGGGGTGGGACCCCGCGATCTTGCGCCGGGTGATCGACCCGCGGCGCGCGCTGCGGGGCGGCGCCGTCGTCGACACGCACCACCTCGTGCACACCGTCTACGAACGGGTGGTGCCGATGGACTTCGCGGCCGTGCTGGCGAACCCGGTGCGCTTCCACCCGCTCGCCACCGACGCGGCCGGCGGCGAGGCGGTCGACCTGCGCCCGTATCTCTCGTCCACCGCCGACGTGCAGGCGGCCCTGCGGGCCTCGACGGCCATGCCGCTGCTGACCGGCGGGGCGGTCGAACTGGCCGGTCGCCGTTGGCTGGACGCGGGCCTGGCCGAGGCCGTGCCCGTGCTCACCGCGCTCGCGCAGGGCGCCACGCACCTGGTCGCGCTGCGCACGCGCCGGGCGGACGAGACACCGGCACCGCCCGGCCGGCTCGAACGCGAGGTGGTCGGCCGCTACCTGCAGCGGGTCGCCCCCGGTGCGGCGCGGGCCTGGGCACAGCGCGCCGAGCGCTACGCCGAGGCCGAGCGGGTGCTGGCGTCGCACCCCGCCGCGCTGCAGGTGCGGCCGCCGGCCGACGCGCCGGCCGTCGGCCGCACCGAACGCGATCCGGCGCTGCTGCGCCGAGCGGTCGAGCTCGGGCGGATCGCGGCCGACGAGGCGCTCGCCGCCGTGTTGGCGTAGGCGAAGGTCCCGCCCTCGTTGCGACTGTCCGGTACGCCCACGTACCGTTTGCGGCATGACTGAGCATGTCGACGTCCTGATCGTCGGGGCCGGACTGTCCGGCATCGGCGCGGCCCATCACCTCCAGGACCGGTTCCCCGGCCGCACCTACACGATCCTCGAGGCGCGCGACGCGATCGGCGGCACGTGGGACCTGTTCCGCTACCCCGGCGTGCGCAGCGACTCCGACATGCACACCCTCGGCTACCGCTTCAAGCCCTGGACGCAGGCGAAGGCCATCGCCGACGGCCCGTCGATCCTCGAGTACGTGCGCGAGACGGCCCGCGAGGCCGGCATCGACCGCCACATCCGCTTCGGCCACCGCGTGCAGCGCGCCGAGTGGGACAGCGACACCGCGCGCTGGACGATCGCCGCCGAGCACGACGGCACGCCGGTCGTCATCACCGCGGGCTACCTGCTCGTCTGCAGCGGCTACTACCGCTACGACGAGGGCTACACCCCCGACTTCGAGGGCATCGACGAGTTCACCGCCGCGGGCGGTCAGGTGATCCACCCGCAGCACTGGCCCGACGACCTCGACTACGCGGGCAAGCAGGTCGTCGTCATCGGCAGCGGCGCGACCGCGGTGACACTCGTGCCGGCGATGACCGACCGGGCCGCGCACGTGACGATGCTGCAGCGCTCGCCGACGTACATCATGACGCTGCCTGGCGAGGACGTGGTCGCCAACAAGCTGCGCAAGCTGGTCGGCCCCAAGCGCGCGTACACGGTGACGCGGTGGAAGAACGTCGCGGCCTCGACCTTGATCTACCAGCTCAGCCAGCGGCGTCCCGAGATGATGAAGAAGTTCATCCGGAACATGACGGTGAAGCAGCTCCCGGCGGACTTCGACGTCGACACGCACTTCAAGCCGACGTACAACCCGTGGGACCAGCGGCTCTGCCTCGTCCCCGACGGCGACCTCTTCCGCGCCCTACGTGCCGGCAAGGCGTCGGTGGCGACCGACCGCATCCGGCGCTTCACCGCCGGCGGGATCGAGCTCGAGTCGGGACGCACGCTGGACGCCGACATCGTCGTCACCGCGACCGGGCTCAACCTGCTGGCGTTCGGCGGCGTGCAGTTCGTCGTCGACGGCAAGGACGTCGCGCTGCCCGAGACGCTGGCCTACAAGGGCATGATGCTGAGCGGCGTGCCGAACTTCGCGTTCACGATCGGCTACACGAACGCGTCGTGGACGCTGAAGGCCGACCTCGTGAGCGAGTTCGTCTGCCGCCTGCTCGCGCACATGGACGCCAAGGGCTACGACACCGCCGTCCCGGTGAACGACGACCCGACCCTCACCGAGCGGCCGCTGCTCGACTTCGCCGCAGGCTACGTGCTGCGCTCGATCGACCAGTTCCCCCGCGCCGGCTCGCGAGCGCCATGGCGGCTCGGCATGAGCTACGCCCATGACGTCGTCGCCCTGCGCTACGGCAAGGTCGACGACGGGACGATGCGCTTCCTGCGCGCCGGCGAGCGCGTCGACGCCACGCCGGCCCTCACCCGCTGAGACCGCGCCGGGTCTTGATCAACAGACGCTGACGGTCGTCGCTGGTCGTCAGCGTCTCTTGATCACGGCACCTCGCGAACCTCGGAATGAATGGCCACACCTTGTCGTTCGTGCAGTAGCGATATATCGTTATTGCTACCGACAGAGCTCAATCTAGCTCACGAACCGAGGAGTTCCATCCATGAGGCACCAACATCCGTTTCAGACCGGCGGCCCGCGCCGCCACCACCATCACCCGGCCTTCGCCGAGCGCGGCCCGCACGGTCCGCACGCCGAGGCACGCTTCCGCTCACCCCGGGGCGGCCACCGCGGCGGCCCGTTCGGCCCGGGCGGCCCGGGCGGCCCGGGCGGCCCGTTCGAGCACGGTCCGCACGGCGGACCCCGTCGCGGCCGGGGCCGGGCACCGCGCGGCGACGTCCGCACCGCCGTCCTGCTGTTGCTCAGCGAGCAGCCGATGCACGGCTACCAGCTGATGCAGGCGATCGCCGACCGCAGCGGCGGCCGCTGGACCCCCAGCCCCGGCGCGATCTACCCGACGATCAGCCAGCTCGAGGACGAGGGCCTGGTCACCGTCGTCGCCGACGCCGGACGCAAGCTGGTGACCATCACCGACGCCGGACGCGAGCAGGTGCAGTCGCGCGAGAGCGACCCGTTCGCGGCGTTCGGTGACGCCGGCCCCCGCACCGACCTGCGCGCCCTGCTCGAGCAGGTGCACGGCGCCACCCGGCAGGTCGGGCGCACGGGCAGCGAGGCGCAGATCAGCGCCGCGGCCGCCGTCCTCGCCGACGCGCGCCGCAGGCTCTACCTGCTGCTGGCCGACGGCCCGGATGCCACGGGCACGGACGCGCCCGCCGACAGCCCCGCGTCCGAGTGAGCGTCGCGATCTCGTGACGGATCTCGCCGCGGGTGACGGATCGGCGATCTGGTGACGGCAGTATTCGCCGTCATCGGATTCGAGATCCGTCACGCGATCCGGGATCCGTCACGGGACGCAGCGGGACGGACCCGCCCCGCTCACTCGCTGTCGTAGCCGACGACCGTGCCACCGGCGACCATGGCCAGCTCGGCGTGCGGGGCCTCCTCGCGCCGCACCGCGCGCCGGCCGACCGGGATGGCGAGGCCGGCGACCGCGGCGACCACCATTGCGCCCGCCAGCACGGCGAAGCCCACGACGTAGCCCGACTCGGTCGGCAGCGTCACCGGCCGCGGCACGCCCGGCAGCGTGACCGCCGTCAGCTGCGCCGTCACGATGCTGGCCATCATGGCCGAGCCGATGCTGCCGCCGATGGTGCGGATGTTGGCGTTCATGCCGCTGGCCACGCCGGTCTGCTCCGGCGGCACCGCGGCCACCACGAGCGCCGACATCGCCGAGAAGGCCAGGCCGATGCCCGCGCCCATCACGGCACTGGCCACGTAGATCTCCCACTTGGCGCCGTGGGCGAAGGCGATGCCGGCCATGGACAGCGCCGCGAGCAGGCAGCCGACGATCACCAGCGCCTTGCCGCCGAACCGCTTGGTCAGCGGACCGCTGTACTGCCCGACCGCGAACATCGTGACGCTGGACGGCAGCAGGATCAGGCCCGACTGGGTGATGCTGGCGCCGAAGCCGTAGCCCGCCTGGCTGGGCGTCTGCAGCATCTCGGGCAGGAACGCGAAGGTCGCATACATGCCGAGGCCGACGAGCAGCGCGACGACATTCGTCGTCCACACGGCCGGCAGGCGCATCATCCGCATGTCGATCAGCGGCACGGCCGAGCGCGTCTCCGACCAGACCCAGACCACGCCGATGACGACGGCGGCGACGATCAACCCGATCACGCGCCCCGAGCCCCAGCCCCAGATCGGCGCCTGGCTCAGTGCGACGAGCAGTGCCACCAGCCAGACCGAGAGCAGCACGACGGGCAGCGGCGAGATGCGTCCGGGGGTGCGCACCGGCGACTCGGGCACGAACAGTGCCGCGGCGAGCGCGGAGGCCGCGCAGAGGATCATCGGCAGCCAGAACAGCCAGTCGAAGCCGAGGTGGTCGACGATCGGGCCCGCGATGACGGTGCCGACACCACCGCCGACGGCGGTCAGGGTCGCGAGCGACCCGATCGCGCCGGTGACCTTCTCGGGCGGGAACTCGTCGCGGATGATCCCGAACGCCAGCGGCAGCACGCCGCCGCCGATGCCCTGGATGACCCGCGCGGTGATGAGCACGCCGATCGACGTCGCGAGCGCGGCGAGCAGCGAGCCGAGGCCGAGCGCGATCATCGTGACGACGAAGACCTTCTCCTTGCCGACCATGTCGCCGATGCGTCCCATGATCGGGGTGAAGACCGACGCCGACACGAGGTAGGCCGTCAGCACCCACGTCGCCGAGTTCGGTGTCGTGTGGAACTGGTCCTGGATGGTGGTCAGCACCGGCACGACGAGCGACTGCAACACCGCGTAGGCGGCGACGCCGACGGACAGCACCAGGAACGTCACGCGGTGGTGCGCGCGCTGACCGGTTCGGGCCACGGGAACCTCGACAAGCTCGGCGGACAAGAAGTTGTCCGTATCAACAATCTTGCTGAGACGGTACCGTGCGCGCGGCACGGTTTCCGACCGAGAACCCACACGGACGCATCGGTCGAGACGGGAATCACCCGGCCGCTGCGAGCGGTTGCACCTGTCGTGGCCGATCTTGCGCTCTCCGTCCTCGATCTCGCCCCGGTGCGCACCGGCGAGACCCACGCCGACAGCTTCGCCGCCAGCGTCCGGCTGGCCCGGCTCGCCGAGGCCCGCGGCTACCGCCGGGTCTGGTACGCCGAGCATCACAACATGGCCCGCATCGCGTCGTCGGCCACGAGCGTGCTCATCGCGCACATCGCCAACCACACCTCGACGATCCGGCTCGGCGCGGGCGGCGTCATGCTGCCGAACCACTCCCCGCTCGTGATCGCCGAGCAGTTCGGCACGCTCGCGTCCCTGCATCCCGGACGCATCGACCTCGGCCTCGGCCGGGCGCCCGGCTCCGACCGCGCCACGATGTACGCGATGCGCCGCGACGCGACGTCGTCGGACTCGTTCCCGCAGGACGTGCTCGAGCTGCAGGCCTACCTCGGGGACGAGACCCGCGTGCCCGGCGTGCACGCCTACCCCGGACGCAACACCAACGTGCCGCTGTACATCCTCGGCTCATCGCTCTACGGCGCCCAGCTCGCCGCCGCGCTCGGGCTGCCGTACGCCTTCGCCTCGCACTTCGCGCCGGCCGCGCTGCAGCAGGCGGTCGCGCTCTACCGCCGCGAGTTCCGCCCGAGTGCCCAGCTGGACGCCCCGTACGTGATCGCCGGCTTCAACGTGATCGCCGCCGACGACCGGGCCGACGCCGAGCAGCAGTTCCAGCAGGCCAAGCGGTCGCGGGTGCGGGCGTTCGCGCGGCCGGGTGTGCGGTTGAGCGACGACGAGGCCGACGCGGTGCTCGACTCGCCCGAGGGCCGGCAGATCGCCGGGATGATGCAGTACTCGGCCGTCGGCCGGCCGCACGAGGTGCGTGACGAGCTCGAGCAGTTCGCCAAGCACGCCGACGCCGACGAGGTGATCGTCGCGTTCCAGTCGCCCGGGGCCGACGACCGGCTGCGGTCGGCCGAGCTGCTCGCCGAGGTCGCCCTCGCGGGGTGAGGCACGGCCCGGGCGCGCGGGCTGCAATGATCCGGTCGTGGCTGCGACCGAAGAAGAGGAACTCGACCCGGCCCTGGCGGCGTGGGGGCGGCACGCGGACAGCGACACCCCGCCGGCGACGGTCGAGGAGGCGCGCGCGCAGGCCCGGGCCCACAACGCCCGCGCGCTCGCGCAGCTGAGCCCGCGGATGAACCCGGCCGACGAGACCGACCAGGTCATCCCGGCCGACGGCGACGAGCCCGAGCTGCCGATCCGCGTGCTGCGTCCACCGACCGAGCCCGGCGGGAGCTTGGCCGACCGCGGCCCGCTGCCGACCGTCGTCTACTTCCACGGCGGCGGCTGGGTGCTCGGCGACCTCGACACCCATCTCGGCCACGCCCGGCGCATCTGCACGCAGGTGCATGCCGTCGTGGTCTCCGTCGGGTACCGCCTGGCGCCCGAGCACCGCTTCCCGACCGCGTTCCACGACGCCGTGCGCGCGACCGACTGGGTGGCCGACCGGCTCGACGAGTTCGGCGGCACGCCGACGCTGGTCGTGGCAGGTGACAGTGCCGGCGGCCAGCTCGCGGCGTCGGTGGCGATCGCCCGCCGCGACGCGGGCGCGCCGCTGGCGGCTCAACTGCTGTTGTACCCGGTGACCGATGTCGCGGGCCGGTACGAGGACGAGGACGTCAACGCGCGGTACATGTCGCGGACGTCGGTGTACCAGCGCTTCGGGCTGACCCTGGACGCGATGGCCGCCTTCGCCCGGCAGTACGTCGACCCGGCCGACGCCGCCGACTGGCGGGTGTCGCCGATGCGGGCCGCCGACCTCGCCGGCGTGGCCCCCGCGGTCGTGCACACGTCGACGCTCGACGTGCTGCGCACCGAGGGCAACTTCTACGCCGACGCGCTGCGGGCGGCCGGCGTCGACGTGATCGCGCGTGAGTTCCCGTCGCTGAACCACTCGTACTTCGGCCTCGGCGGCGTCTCGACCATCGCCGACGCGGCGGCCGCCCAGGCCGCGGAAGATCTGCGGACGATCCTGGCGGGTGTCGGCGCGACGGCCTGAGCCCTCGGCCGGGCGCCGGACTCAGGCTTCGGCGGCGAGCCGGATGCCGAACCCGACCAGCACCAGCCCGGTCATGGCGTCGAGCCGGCGGCGGATGCGGTCGGTGGCCATCCAGGTGGCGATCGTGCCCGACACACCGATGAGGCCCGCGAAGTAGAGCGCGGTCAGCGCGATGTACCAGCCGCCGAGCCCGGCCGTCGTCCAGCCGACCGACCAGCCCGACGGGATGAAGCCGGGCAGGAAGCTGATGAAGAAGACGCCGACCTTTGGGTTCAGCACGTCGGTCACGAAGCCGGCCCAGAAGCCCGAGCCGAATCCACGGCGCCCGCCGAGCTCAGCCTGCGCCGGCGTCGACGCCGCCGGGCGGCGCAGCGACCGCAACGACTGGACGCCCAACCAGAGCAGGTAGGCGGCCCCCGCGAACCGCAGGACGTCGTAGCCGACCTGACTGGCGCGCAGCAGCGCCGAGATGCCCAGCGCGGCCGCGGCCACCCACACGACGAGACCGCACAGCACGCCGGCCGCGGTCACGACACCGCCGCGCCGGCCGCCGCGCACCAGGCCCCGAACGACGACGAGCGAGTCGGGGCCGGGCAGCAGCACGATGAGCACCGCGGCGACGGTGAACGGGAGCAGGGCGGCGAGCACGGCACGAGCGTAGGCGGCGGCGCGGCGGCCGCACAGGGCCGAGCGCCCCGGTCACGGACCTGCGGCAGCCCGCGTCCTGGTGCTCAGCCCATCCCGCGTACCCGGTGCGAGAACTCGCGCTCGATCTCGCGGCGGGCATCGCGCTCGGCCATGGCCTGCCGCTTGTCCCAGGTCTTCTTGCCGCGGACGAGACCGAGCTCGACCTTCACCCGCCCGTCGTTGAGGTAGACCGACAGCGGCACGAGCGAGAGACCGGCCTCGGCCACCCGCTGGCTCCACTTGTCGATCTGCGCCCGGTGCAGCAGCAGCTTGCGCTTGCGGCGCACCGCGTGGTTCGTCCACGTGCCGAAGGCGTACTCGGCGATGAACAGGTTGTGCAGCCAGACCTCGCCGTCGTCGATCGTGGCGAACGCGTCGACCAGCGAGACCCGCCCGAGGCGCAGGCTCTTCACCTCGTTGCCGACGAGCACCACGCCGGCCTCGAGCGAGTCGAGGACGACGTAGAGATGACGCGCGCGGCGGTTGGTGGCGATCACCTTCCGCCCGCGATCCTTCGTCACGGCACGACTCTAGATGTCGTGACCCGGGACGTTGTTATCAGGCGGCGAGCCGGCTGATGGGTGGTTCACCGCCGAGGGCGGAGTGGCCGCGTCGAGTGTTGTAGTGGTGGAGGAAGCGGTCAAGGGCTCGTCGGCGGGCGG
>NZ_JBQCEE010000080.1:0-5614 GCF_051960575.1 Jatrophihabitans sp. | reverse complement strand
GCGAGGTGCGCGCCGCGGGGACGCCGAGCGATGTGCTCGAGCCCGACCTGCTCGCCTCCTCGTTCGGCGCGCGGGTGCGCGTCATCACCGGTGAGGACGGACGGCTGGTCGTCGTCCCGTTCCGCGGGCCGGTGCGATGACCGGCAGCGAGTGGTGCAACCGCCACGAGCAGGGCGAGCACCTCCCCTTCCTCGTCTGGCGTCTCGGCCAGCCGATGTTCGTCGCGTCCACCGCCTCCGCCGGCGGCGGTCTCGGGCAGCGCGCGTGGATCGTCAACGCCCAGGTGAGCCACGACTACGACCGCGTCGACCTGGACGCGCACGCCGCCGAGCTCGCCGCGCTGGCTGGGCTGCGCGGTGCGGGCACGACGATGCTGACCGCAGCGGACATCAACCGTGTCGGCCGCGCGGAGGACGCCGGCGTCAGCGCCGAGGTCACCGTCGGGCTGAGCCACCCGACCTGGGCGGCCGCACCGGACGACCCGGCGCCGCACGTCGGCACGATCAACATCGTCGCGTTCGTGCCCGTCGCGCTGACGCCGGCCGCGCTGCTCGGCGGGCTCTGCACGGCGACCGAGGCGAAGACGCAGGCCCTGCTGGAACTCGGCGTCCCAGGCACGGGCACGCCGTCGGACGCAGTGACCATCGCGTGCCCCACCGCCGGTGACGAGCCGTTCTGCGGGGTGCGCTCGACCTGGGGAGCCCGGCTCGCCCGCGCCGTCCATGCGGCAGTCCTCGACTCCGCAAGAATGCGCGTCTGACGGCTTGCCACGCGGTCGCCCCCGACTACCGTTGGATCACACGGGATCGAGGTGATTCGGGTTGAGTCGCGCCGACACTGCGCTTCGCAGCATCGCTTCCAGCATGGCGTTCCGCGTCAGTGCAGCGCCCTACCTCCTGCTGGACGTGGATCTCCGGATCCGCGCCGCCAACCTTGCGTACCAGCAGGCCACGCATCACCACATCGCCGACATGGTCGGCGAGTTCATGTTCGACGTCTTTCCCGACAACCCCGCCACACCCGAGGCGCGCAGCGTCGAGCGCCTCACGGCGTCCTTCGAAGGCGCCCTGCTCAGGGGTCGGCCCGACCGGATGCAGACGCAGCGCTACGACGTCATCGACCGCGACCGGGGGTTCGTCCGCAAGACGTGGCTGCCTGTCAACTCCCCGATCCGGGACGCCACCGGGAAGACGATCGGCGTGCTGCACCATGTCGAGGACGTCACCCGCCTCGTCGCCGGCACCGCTCTCGAACGCAGCCTGACGGCACCACTCGATGATGGTGGTGCCATCGGCGGTCTGGGCCCCGTCGACGATCCCCGGCGCGACGCGCGCAGACGGCGGCGTCGCGCAGAGCGGCTGATCCGCAACTCCGACCGAGCCATGCAACGGATGGCACGACGAATCGAGGCCGACCCGACCCGAAGTAGGGCTACCACCACCTCGTCGGCGGCACGACAAGCATGCGTTCAGCTCCTGACGGGCGCTGTGGAGCGACAGCTCCGTCTGTGCCTGGGCGAGACCTCAATGCTCGCTGCGCGGTACAAAACGACTTGCGCCCAGTGCGTCGCTCACCGACGCCACGACATCGTTGCCGCTGGAGTGGAATCGGCAGAATTTCGTGCTCGTGCCGTCACCGCCCCGCACGGCTCAGCGCGACGGTAACGCACCACCGACACCAGCCGCACGACCTCCCAGTCACGTCACAAGACCCAACTCGAACGGCCACCCGGGTCGCCAGTGTCATGGCCCTGCGTCCGCCTCACACGGCATTCGGCGCCAGCAGCGGCGTGACCGCACCGACGACGTCGTCGACGAATTGCATCGTGGTCTCGGGAAGGGCGATGTTGTGCAGCATCGGGTATACGGTGTGTGTCACCGGAACGCCCTGCTCGGCGAGTCGTTCGGCGAAGCGGCGTCCGTCGTCGCGCAACCCGTCGAAGGCTCCGGTGACGATCACCGCGGGCGGTAAGCCCGCGAGGTCGGTCGCGAGCAGTGGCGAGACAAGCGGCTCGCGCCGCTGTTCGTCGGTTGCGTACAGCCGCACGAGGTCATCGAAGGCCGCGAAGCCCGGATCCGCTCGGACCGACTCGGAACCCCAGGTCAGGTCGAGCACCGGCACGTGCAGGATCTGCGCGGTGATGCGCGGGCCGCCGCGGTCACGGGCGAGCAGACAGACCGCAGCCGCCTGATTACCGCCCGAGCTCGCGCCCATCACGGCGACGCGATCGGTGTCGACGCCCAGCTCGTCGGCGTGCTCGACGGTCCAGGCGAGCCCGGCGTAGCTGTCGTGCAACTGCTTCGGGAACGGGGCCTCGGGCGCGAGGCGGTAGTCGACGTTCACGACCACGGCGGACAGTCGGTCGCAGAAGACGCGGCAGTAGTCGTCGGTGAGACCGAAGCCGATCTCGCCGCCGCCGAGCCAGAACGCCCCGCCGTGGAAGAAGACGACCGCCGGGTGGGGCCCGGCGCCTGGCGGCGTATAGACGCGGGCGGCGATCGTGCCGCCGTCGACGGGGATCTCGTGGTCGACGACCGAGCCGACCTCCGGCGCCGCCATCCGCATGTGCTTCGTCAGCACCTGCGCGAGCTCGTCGTGCTGCGTGCGCACGGTGGCGACGGTCGCGACCCAGTCCTCGTGCGTCTGGCCCGGCGCCGGCGCGGACGGCGGCGGAGCGGGCATGCCGTGCAGTGCGAGGTCGGTCATGACCCGGCCGACGAGGTCGGCGAGACGTGGGTCGAGCGCGGTGGGGTCCATGTCGGTTCCTTCAGGGTCAGGCGGTGTCGCGTACGACGAGCTCGGCGGACAGCAGGATCTGGCGCGCGCTCGTGTGGTGGGTGGCGATGTCGTCGAGCAGGAGGAGGGCGCCCTCGCGTCCGGTCTCGACGAGCGGCTGGTGCACGGTGGTGATGCCGAGTGCCTCGGCGAGGGGACCGTCGTCGTAGCCCATGATCGCGACATCGTCGGGGGCGTGGACGCCGGCGTCACGGAAGCCCGCGAGCAGGCCCGCGGCGAGGTCGTCGAAGTGGGCGAACACGGCGTCGGGCAACGAGTCCCGCTCGAGCAGCGCGCGTGCCGCCTTCTTGCCGCCGGCGATGTCATGGCTGGTGACCACGTGCTCGAGCGCGTCGTCCCCGAGACCGGCATCGCTGAGCGCTCGGCGGAAGCCGGCGAGGCGCCGCTGCCCCTGCGACAGGAAGGCGTCCGACTGCTGGCGCTCGCTGACGAACGCGAAGCGGCGATGGCCCTGCTGCACCAGGTATTCAGCGGCGAGGTAGCCACCGCGCTCGTCATCGACGTTCACGCTGGGCAGCTTGCGGTGGAAGCTGTCGACCAGCACGGTCGGCAGCTTGCGTTGCGCGAGCCGCTCGGCCATCGCCTCCTCGAGCGGGACCCCCATGAGCAGCAACCCGTCGAGGCGACCGGTCGTCGGCAGCACGCTCAGCAACGGCGAGACCGATTCCGCGGCCGACTCCAGATCGAAGACGACGACCTCGACCGACTTGCCGGAGCACGCGGCGAGCACGCCCATGAGACGGGTGCGGAACGACTCGTAGGACGAGAACGGGGCGAGCACGCCGATACGTCCGACACCCTTGCGGGCCTGGCTGACCGCGGCCGCCTTCGGCGTGAAGCCCAGTTCGTCGACAGCGGCGAGCACGCGCTGCAGGGTCTTGGCGGCGACGCGGTTGGGTTGGTTGAGCGCGTTCGAGACGGTCGTGATCGAGACGCCCGCGCGCTCGGCGACGTCGTAGATCGTCACCGTGCCCTCGGTCATCGCGCCGCTCCGGCCCGCGAATGGATGTCGCGCAGGATCGCGAGCGTGTCGTCGTGCCATCGCCGGGCGGTCGCCCAGGTGCGGGTCAGGATGGGCGACCCGTGCAACGCGCCGGGATAGCACTCGATGTGCACGGGCACCCCGGCAGCGTCGAGCCTGCGCGCGAAGTCCTCGGCCGCCGGACGCAGCACGTCCAGCTCGGCGGTCAGCATGAAGGTCTCGGGGAACACCGACACATCGTCCGCCAGCACCGGCGAGACGAGCGGCGAGTCGGCGAGGACACGGTCCGGCAGATACGCACCGACCACGCTCTCGTAGTCGGCGGTGACCGACAGGACGCCCTCGTAGCGCTCGGGTTCGAGTTCGACCGGTCGGCGGATGCCCTCGCGCCGCAGGTCGACCGCCGGCACTTCGAGCAGGAGTGCGCGAACGTCGAGGTCGGGCGCCGCCAGCACGGTCGCCGCCGCGAGGTTGGCGCCGGCCGACGAGCCCCCCAGGGTGATCACGTCCGCGTCGACACCCAACTCGTCGGCGTGGTCGCGCACCCAGCGCACCGCCGCCACGACGTCGTCGAGCGGCGTCGGGAACGGGAACTCGGGAGCGAGGCGGTACTCGACCAGGACGGTGACACACTCGGCCGACACCGTCCGGTGCCGCGCCGTCGCGTCGGCCACCAGCTCGTGCACCGAGCCGGTCGTCCAGCCGCCGCCGTGCACGAGGACATGCGCCGGCAGCGGTCCTTCCGCCGCGGGGTGATAGGTGCGGACGAGGATCGTGCCACCTACGACCGGCACCTGGTGATCGACGAGGCGATCGACGTCCGGCCCGGGCTCACCGAACAGCAGGAAGATCCGGTCGATCTCGCGGCTGAGCAACGCGCGCAGCGTCGGGAAGTCGGCGGTGTCCATCCCGGTCAGGTCGGCGGCGTCGAGGTGCGCCTGCACCTCTGGTTCGAGCTTCATGCTCCCCTTCTCACTGGAACGAGCTGCTCCATGTGGTGGCACGCCACGGCGTGCTCGGATCGGTCGCTGACGAGGGCCGGCGTCTCGGTGCGGCAGACGTCGGTGGCGAGCGCACACCGCGCGGCGAACGAGCAGCCGACGGACGCGGTGACACCGGCCGCGGATCGCTGGGTCGCCTGCCGCAGCGCACGATTGCGGCGTTGCTCGTCCGGGTCGGGCACGGGTGATGCGGAGATGAGGGCGCGGCTGTACGGGTGCAGCGGCGCGGTGCCGACGACGTCCGCCGCGCCGCGTTCGACGATGCGGCCGGCGTGCATCACCACGATCTCATCGCTCAGGTACCGGACGACGGCGAGGTCGTGCTATATTAACAGGTAGCTTAGGTTCCGCTCGACCTTGAGCGGTGCCAGAAGTTTAAGCACCTGCGCCTGCACCGAGAGGTCGAGCGCGCTCACCACCTCGTCGCAGACGATGAACTCGGGGTCGCCGACGATGGCCCGGGCGATGGCGATGCGCTGGCGCTGGCCGCCGGAGAACGCGGACGGGTACCGGCCCGCGGCGGAGGCGTCGAGCCCCACCTCGGTGAGCACGGCGGCGACACGGGCGGTCGCCTTCTCCGCCGGCACGCCCTGCGCGAAGCGCAGCCCTTCGACGAGGGTGTCGCCGACCGTGCGCGCCGGGTTCAGCGAGCCGTACGGGTCCTGGAAGATGACCTGCATCCGGCGGCTGAGCCGGCGGCGTTCGGCCGGCGCCGCGGCCGGGCGGGGGGCGCCCGCGCACCGGGCCGCGCCCCGGCGCCCCCCCGCGCGGGCCCGGGTGGGGGTGGCGGGCGCGCGCGTGCCCGCCCCGGCCGCCCCGCCGCCGCCGCCCGTCC
>NZ_JBQCEE010000079.1:0-12493 GCF_051960575.1 Jatrophihabitans sp. | reverse complement strand
CGACGTCGAGTTCGCCGAGCAGCCGGTCGACGGCGGCGAGCAACGAGCCGCGCAGCGGCCACACCGCCGGATCGACGTCGGCGAGCAGCAGCCCGGCCAGCAGCGCGCGCGCCTCGCCGACGGCGGTGAGCGCCGCGGCCAGCTCGGCGGTGTGCGCGTCGTCGGCGTCGTCGACCTCGGCGCGCACGAGGGTGCCGAAGGCGCGCACGCTCGCGGCGAGCTCGGTCATCAGCACGCCCACGGCCCGCCGCAGCTCGGCCTCCACAAGTGTGGAGGGTTCGCCGGACGCCTCGTCCGCCTCGCCGGCACCGGGGGCGACGGCGCCGTCCGCGAGCGAGCGGAACACCGCGCGCAGGTTGACGGCCGAACGCTCGAGGGCGTCGAGCCCGCTGCGCAGGTCGGGCGTCGAGTCGACCGTGCCGAGGGCCCGCGGGTTGAGTCGCCGGCTCTCACCCGCGTCGACGAGCACCCGGTCGACGCGTCCGATGTCGTGGTCGAGCGACCGCACCCGACGCAGCCAGTCCTGCGCCTCGTCGCGGCCGACCTCGCGCTCGGCGAGGGCCGCGGCGACCTCGTCGAGCAGCCGGCCCAGGTCGTCGGCCAGGCGCTCGATCGCGGCACCGGCCGTGCGGGTGCGCACACGGGGCGGCAGCAGCACGCTGGCGGCCAGGCCGACCCCGGCGCCCACGAGCGTCTCGTAGACCCGGTCGGTCGCCGCGAGCCCCGCGCCGCCGACCGCGAGGATGAGCATCGCGCTGATCGGCACCTCGAGCAGGTGCGGCCCGAGCCGCAGCAGTTGGCCGACGGCCAGCGCCGCCGCCGTGATCAGCGCCAGGCTCCACCAGGTGAAGCCGAGCAGGTCGGCGACGACGATCGCGATGCCGACGCCAACCACGACGCTCACGATTCGGCGGGCGGTGTCGGCGAGCGTCCCGACGAGCGTCACCTGCACGACCAGCAGCGCCGTCAGGGCCGCCGTGGTCGGCTTCGGCGTCCCGATGACTGCGCGGGCGACGACGAACGCGGCCGTCGCGGCCGCGGTGAGTCGCAGCGTGCGGGCCGCGGCGGGACGCCCGCCGTCGCGCAGCCGTTGGCGCTGCACGTCGACGATCCGCCGGGCCCGCGCACCGGCCGTCATCCCGACGTGGGCTCCGCGGCGAGTTCGGTGCACTCGAGCATCACCCGCGACGAACTGACCAGCCCGAGCTGGACGGCCCGCGCCGGCAGCACGGAGTTGAAGGCCCAGTCGGCGGCGACGCGGGCGCGGTTGCCCGGCATGGCGAACAGGTGGTACCCGCGGGTGATCGCCTTGGCCGGCGGCCCGGCCAGGGGCACGTGCAGCGGGTTGGCGGCCGCGTGCGCGCCGCCGAGGTCGACGAGGAAGCCGAGGTCGCGGTGCTTGTACTCCTTGAGCGCGCGCCCGGCGAGGGAGGCCGCGACGTTGCGCGCGAGCAGCTTGCCCTGCCGTTGGGCGTGCTGCGCGGTCATGCCGGTGACCTCGCCCGGCCGGGTGAGGTCGGGCACCGCGGCGCAGTCACCGCCGGCGAAGACCTCGGGCCGGCCGGGCACGGCCAGCGTCGGCTCGACGACGAGACGCCCGTGCTCGGTGCCGAGGCCGAGGCGGCCGACCAGCTCGTCGGGCCGCACGCCGACGCACCAGATCAGCGACCGTGTCGGGATGAGCTCGCCGTTGCTCATCCGCACCGCGTCGTGCTCGGCGTGCTCGACCGACTGGCCGAGGCGGACGTCGACACCGCGGCCGCGCAGCACCCGGTCGGCGGCGGCGGACAGGTGCCGGTCGAGCTCGGGCAGCACGCGGTCGGCGAGGTCGGCGAGCACCCAGCGGATCGGCTGGTCGCGCAGCGCCGGCAGTTGCCGCACGAGCCGCCTGGTGAGCAGCTCGCCCTGGGCCGCGACCTCGGTGCCCGTGTAGCCGGCGCCGACGACGACGAAGGTGCACCGCGCCGTGCGCTCGGCGCGGTCGTCGGTCGCGGCGGCGAGCTCGAGCTGCTGGGTGATGTGGGCGCGCAGGTACAGCGCCTCGCCGATGCCTCGCACGCCGTGCGCGTTCTCGGCGACGCCGGGGATCGGCAGCAGCTTGTTCACGCTGCCGGCGGTGAGCACCAGCCGGTCGTACTCGAGCTCGCCGCGGCCTCCGTCGGGGTCGACCCAGCCGACCCGCCGGCCGTCGAGGTCGATGCGGTCGACCTCGCCGAGCACCAGCCGCGCGCCGGGTAGTTGCCCGGCCAGCGAGACGCAGATCCGGCGCGGCTCGAGCACCCCGCCGGCGACCTCGGGCAGCAGCGGCAGGTACAGGAAGTAGTCGGTCGGGTTGATCAGCACGACCTCGACGTCGGACGCGTGCCGCAGCAGGCCGCGCGCCGCGTTGTAGCCGGCGAAGCCGCCGCCGACGATGACCACCCGTGCCGCGCTCATCCTTCGACGATAGAGGCGCCGGCATGGGCGGCGGCCAGCCGTGCGACGGCGCTCACGACGGTGTCCGGCGAGCAGGCCAGGTTGATGCGTGCATGACCACGTCCCGGCGCCCCGAAGGTGGGCCCGCTCGAGAGGGCGACGCGGGCGTGCTCGAGTGCGTGGACGGCGGGATCGTCGCCCCAGCCGAGCCCGCGCAGGTCGAGCCAGCCGAGGTACCCGGCGTGCGGGCGGCGCAGTCGCGCCTGCGGCAGCCGTTCGCTGAGCAGCCCGTCGAGCAGCGCGACGTTCTGCTCGATCGCCTCGACCGTCGCGGCGAGCCATTCGCGGCCCTCGGCGAAGCCGGCGCGCGTGGCGAGCAGCCCGAACAGACCGGTGCGGGCGGTCACCTCCGCGGGCAGCGACCGGATCAGCCCGGTCATGCGGTCGCCCGCAGCGACGAAGAAGGCCGTCTTGAGCCCGGCGAGGTTGAACGCCTTGCTGCCCGAGTGCGCCGCGATGCCGTGGTCGCGGGCCTCGTCCGAGACAGTCAGGTACGGGACGAAGGCGCGGCCCGGGTGCGTGAGCGGTGCGTGGATCTCGTCGCTGACCACGAACCCGCCGCGGCGGTCGACGATGCGCGACAGGGCGACGAGGCTGTCGCGATCGTGCAGCAGGCCGAGCGGGTTGTGCGGATGGCAGAGCAGCACCCCGCGGGCACCGGCGGCCAGCGCCCGGTCGATGCCGTCGAGATCCATGGCGAACCCGGTGCCGTCGTCCAGCAACGGCACCTCGACGACCCGTGCGCCCGCCTCGGGCAGCAGGTCGAAGAACGGCGGGTAGACCGGCGGCATGATCACGACGCCGTCGCCCGGGGTGACGAGCCGCCGCAGCGACTCGACGATCACCACGCTGACGTCCGTGGTCGTGGTCGTGCGGTCGGGCTGGGGCGTCCAGCCCCAGGCCGTCGCGGCGAAGTCCGCGAACGCCTCGGCCGCCGTGGTGTCGGTCGGGTCGACGTAGCCGGTGTCGCCGCGGTCGATCGCCTCGTGCAGCACCTGCCGGATCGGCGGTGCGAGCGGGAAGTCCATCTCGGCGATGAACATCGGCAGCACGTCGGGTGCGTACGTGCGCCACTTCACGCTGCTGCGGCGGCGCAGGACGTCGATCGGGTCGGCCTCGGTGACACCCATCCTGCCGACCGTAGTCGGCGACGAGCGCCGCGGTTCAGGGTGCGGTGCGGACGAGCTTCGCGACCGCGTCGGCGAACGCCGCCGCACGTTCCTCCTGCCCCGGCGCCAGCTCGAGCGCGGTGGCACGGAACGACCGCGGCGCGACGAGGGGACGCACCCGCTTGCGGCGCAGGGCGCGCCGCACGTCGCGACCGCCGCCGCGGCGTGGCCACCCGCGGCGCCGCACGGCGATCACCGCGACGCGACGGGGACGCACGGCGGGGTCGTCGAGCCAGCGCAGCAGCTGCTCGCCGCCGCCGGCGAGCACGACCAGGTCGGCCTCGTCGACGACCTCGCGCGCGACCTGCTCGGGGCGCACGCACGGGGCGCTGAGGCGCTCGGCGACGAGTTCGGCGAGACGGCGCACCGACGGGTCGGGCGCGGCGTGGACGACCAGCATGGCTCCAGCCTCGCCGCGCCGGGGGTCGGGAAGCAGGGACCAAAGCACGACGGCGGTCACGTCATCGGCCCGGCCCGGCGGTGCCGGCCACCGCGGTGCGCGCCGGTGGCCCGTCGGGCGTGCCGGCCGGGTCGACGGCGTCGAGATCCAGCACCTCGCCGAGCGCGTGCGCGGCCGCGCTGCGGTGGGTGGTGACGACGAGGGTGCGGTGCCGGGTGGCCGTCAGGACGTCGGCGAGGACGGCGGCCTCGGTGTCCGCGTCCAGGTGCGCGGTGGGCTCGTCGAGCACCAGCACCTGCGGGTCGGCGAGGAGGGCCCGGGCGAGCAGCAGGCGCTGGCGCTGGCCGCCGGAGAGCCGGTCGCCGTCCGTGCCCGCGGCGGTGTCCCAGCCGTCGGGCAGTGCCGCGATCACGTCGGCGAGGCCGGCCAGGCGGGCGACGCGGTCGAGCTCGGCGTCGGAGGCCTCCGGCACGACCACGCGCACGTTGTCGCGCAGCGTGGCCTGGAAGACGTGGTCGCCCTGCAGCGACCCGGCGACCGACCGGTGGCGCAGGGCCGGGTCGAGGTCGGCGACCGCGACCGAGCGCCCGTCCGCGGTGAGCGTCAGCGTGCCGCTGGTGGGGACGAGGCCGAGCAGGGCCTTCAGCAGCGAGGTCTTGCCGCACCCGCTCGCGCCGGTCACGGCGAGCCCGTGGCCGGCCGCGACCGTGAAGGCCAGGTCACGCAGCACCGGTGGCGCGTCGCGGTCCGGTCGCACGGTGAGCCCGGCGGCGACGACGCCGAGCGGGCCTGCCGGCGGTGCTGCTGCGACGTCGCCGGCCTGCGCGGCGGCCGGGTCGGACAGCACCTCGCCGAGGCGGCGCAGCCGGGCGCCGGTCCCGCGCAGGGCCACGGCCGACGGCGGCAGCGACGCGACCGCCTCGAACGCGACGAGGACGCAGGCGACCAGCACGGCGAGCGCCGTGCGGTCGAGGGTGCCGGAGGCGACGGCGTGCGCGCCGGTGAGCGGCACCGCCGCCAGGGCGACCGCCTCACCCGCACCCGCGACCACTGCACCGAGCGCGGTGGCCAGCGCGGGGCGGCGCCCGGACGCGACCGCCTGCGCGTCGCCGGCGCGCACCTCGTCGATGGCCGACGGCAGCGCACCGTAGGCCTCGAGCTCGGCGATGCCGTCGACGACCCCCACGAGCCGGGCCTCGCGGGCGCCGACGGCGGCGGCGAGCACGGCGCCGTCCCCGGCGGCCCGGTGCGCGAGCAGGGTGCCGCCCAGCCCCGCCACTGCCAGCCCGGCGGCGAGGCCGACCCCGGCGGCCGGCACGAGCAGCGACACGACGAGCAGGGCGGCGACGGCGGTGATCGCCGCGCCGGCCACGGGCACGGCGCCGCGCACGATCGCGTCCTGCACGCCGTCGACGTCGCCGACGAAGCGCCGTAACGCGTCACCGCGGCGCGGCTGTGCGAGCGCGAGTGCCGTGCGGGCACGCCCGGCGAGGGCGGTGAAGACGGCGACGCGCAGCCGGGCCATGAGCCGCAGGGCGACGTCGTGCGACACGAGCCGCTCGCCGTAGCGCAGCAGGGCCCGGGCGATGGCGAAGGTGCGCACGCCGACGACGGCGAGGGCGAGGGCCTGCACGTTGGGGTGTTCGGCGGCGCGGCTGATCAGCCAGGTCGAGGTACCGGTGAGGCCGAGACCGGCGAGACCGGCCAGCGCGCCGAGCACGCAGGCCAGCAGCAGCCCGCCGCGCAGGCCGCCGTCGCGCAGCAGGCGACGCACCGACAGACGCGGTGCCTCGAGCGGCGCCGTCACCATCGCCGGCACGGGCTCGTCGGTGTGCGGCTCGTGCCGCGGCGCCGGCGCGCCCGGCGTCACGCGGTGTCGGCGGGTGATCGCGGTGATGCGTCCGTCGGTCAGACGCACCTCGCGGTCGGCGACGGCGACCATCGTCGGGCTGTGGGTGGCGAAGACGACGGTGCAGGCACCGGCGAGCTCGGCGACCACCCCGGCCACGACCCGTTCGGTGTCGACGTCGAGGTCCTCGCTCGGCTCGTCGAGCAGCACGGTCGGCACGGCGCCGCGGCGCTGCACCGACCGGGCACGCAGCAGCGCGCGGGCGAGCGCGATGCGGCGGCGCTGGCCGGCCGAGACACCGACGCCGTCCTCGCCGAGCGGCGTGCCCGCCGCGGGCGCGTGACAGCGGGCGATGACCGCGTCGACGGCCGCGTCGTCGGCGGACGGGTCACCGAGCCGGATCTCGTCGGCGACCGTGGCGCGGTTCGGGCGCGGGCGCTGCGGCACCCAGGCGACGTCGGCCGCCCACCCGCGGCGGCCGACCGTCCGCAGGTCGACGAGGTCACCGCCGACGCCGATGCTGATCTCGCCGGTGTCCGGGGCGGTCGAGCCCCGCAGCAGCGCGAGCAGCGTCGACTTGCCCGCGCCGCTCGGCCCGGTGAGGGCGACGAGTTCGCCGGGCTGCACGGACAGCGACACCCCGGCGAGCGCGTCGGCGCGACGACCCGGGTACCGCAGGGTGACCGTGTCGACGACGACGGTGCCGTCGCACGGCGGCGGCGTCGCACCGGTCGGCCGGGTGTGCTGCTTGGCCTCGTCCAGCATGGTGAGCACGCCGGCGACGGCGGCCGCGCCCTCGGCGCTCGCGTGGTACTGCGCGGCGAACTGCCGCAGCGGCCGGAACACCTCGGGGGCGAGGAAGAGCACGAGCAGTGCGGGGGCGAACGCCACCGAACCGCTGTCGAGCCGCAGCCCGACGTCGACCGCGACGATCGCGACCGACAGCGCCGCCGCGAGGTCGAGCACCATGGCGGACAGGAACGCGATCCGCAGGGCGCCCATGGTGTGCCGGCGGTACCGCTCGCTCGCCGCCTCGACGGTGCGTGCCTGCCGGCGCACCTGGCCGTAGACGGCGAGGGTGGTGAGGCCGCGCAGCAGGTCCACGAAGTGGCCCGAGAGGTGCTGCAGGACGGCGTACTGGCGCTCGACCCGCCGCTTCGTCGTGATGCCGACGAGCGCGAGGAGGAGCGGGACGAGCGGGATCAGCACGGCGAGCACGAGGGCCGCCTGCCAGTCGGCCCACGCGATGGCGGCGAGCACGAGCGGCGGCGTCGTGGCACAGGCGACCAGTGCGGGCAGGGCCTGGGTCGTCCAGCCGTGCAGGCCGTCGAGGCCGGCGCCGAGATCGGTGACGAGCCGGCCGGCCGGCTGCTGCGCCGCCCAGCCGCTGCCGAGCCGCTCGAGCGCGTCGAGCGCCTGCCGGCGCAGGTCGGCGCGCACCCGCAGCGAGGCGGTCTCGCCGAAGTACTCCTGCGCCGCGCGCAGGCCGCCCCGCACGGCGGCCGCCGCGGCGACGAGCACGAGGTCGCGCGTGGTCGTCGCGGTGACGGCGTGGTGGGTGAAGACGGCCGCGATCGCCGACGTCAGCAGCCCGAGCTGCAGGACGAGCAGCACCGAGCCGGTGAGCTGCACACCGACGGTCAGCGCCAGATGACGGCGCAGCGGCGCCGAGACCCGGAGCAGGGCGGGGTCGAGCGGACGGCTCACGAGGCGGCCTGGGCCGCACGCTTCATGCGCTCGAGGGCAGAGCCGGCGGAGGTGTCCGCATCGATGACGACGGTCTCGAGGCCGACGCGGGCGCGGAACACCCAATACGTCCAGGCCTGGTAGGCGAGCACGATCGGCGTGAACAGCAGGGCGACGACGGTCATCACCACGAGCGTGGTGTGCGTGGAACTCGCGTTGTGCACGGTCAACGACCACGCCGCGTGGTTCCGCGCCGGCAGCACGTCGGGCCACAGCGCCGAGAACAGCCACACGGGCAGCAGCGCGCACACGGCGGCCGACGCCCAGAACGCACGGGCCGCCCGCCGGACGAACGTGCAGAGCGCCGACGTCACGAACAGCGCCGCGACGACGGCGGCGAGCACCAGGCTCACCCAGCCCCCGCGGATCGTGGCGGACCAGACGAGGAAGGCGACGGCGAGCGGCGCGACGACGATGGCCAGCGGCCGGGACAGGGCGGCGGCGCGCGCGGCGGTCGGGCCGATCGTGCGGAACGCGAGATAGGTGGCGCCGTGATAGGCGAACAGCGTGAGCGTGACCAGGCCGCCCAGCAGCGCGTACGGGTGCAGCAGCGACCAGAACCCGCCGGTGACGACGTGGTTCGCGTCCATCTGCACACCGCGCAGGAAGTCGGCGAAGGCGACGCCGAGCAGCAGCGACGGCAGCAGCGAACCGACGATCGTGGCGCCGTCGCACCAGGCCCGGGCCCGTGCGGTGGTGACCTTGCTGCGGTACTCGACGCCGATGCCGCGCAGGATCAGCCCCACCAGCAGCAGGGCGAAGGCCAGGTAGAAGCCGCTGAACACGCTGGCGTACCACTCGGGGAAGGCGGCGAAGGTCGCGCCGCCGGCCACGAGCAACCACACCTCGTTGCCGTCCCACACCGGGCCGATCGCGCGCAGCGCCACCTGGCGCTCGGCGTCGGTGCGCCCGACGAAGCGCAGCAGCATGCCGACGCCGAAGTCGAAGCCCTCGAGGGCGAGGAAGCCGGCCCACAGCACGGCGATGACGCCGAACCAGAACGCTTGCATGTCGATCCTTTCGAGGGAGCCGGTCAGATCAGCGACAGGACGGGGTCGTCGATCGGGCGGCCCGTCGGTGTGCCCTCAACGGGTGTGGAGGGCGCGTCGGGTCCGTGCAGGGCGATGCGCCGGACGATGCGGAAGCAGGCGATGCCGAGCACGCCGTACAGCGCGGTGAAGCCGATGAGCGTCGCGAGCACGGCCCCCGCGCTCACGTTGGGGCTGACGCCGTCCTTGGTGCGCAGCAGGCCGTAGACGAGCCATGGCTGACGGGCGGTCTCGGTGAACAGCCACCCGAAGCTGTTGGCGAGCAGCGGCAGGCCGACGATCCAGGTCGTCACGCGCAGCAGCCGGCGGCTGCGGTCGAGTCGTCCGCGCCGCCACTGCACGGCCAGCAGCAGCGCTATGAGGCCGGCGAGCACGCCGAGCCCGATCATCAGCCGGAACGACCAGTAGGCCAGCCAGACCACGGGCACGTAGCTGCCGGGGCCGTACTTCGCGATCTCGGCGCGCTGCACGTCGTTGATGCCCTTGACCGTGCCGTCGGTGCTGTTCGTGGCGAGCAACGAGAGCCCGCCCGGGATCGAGATGTTGATGCGGTTCTTGCCCGCGTTGCCGTTGCCCGCGTCGAGGTCGGCGTACGCGAACAGGCTGAAGTCGGCGGACTTCTCGGTGTCCCAGAGCGCCTCCGCCGCGGCCATCTTCATCGGCTGCTGGTCGGTCATGATCTGGCCCTGCACGTGCCCGACGGCCGACACGCCGACGACGGACACGAGCAGGACGCCGAGCGCCATGCCGGCGACCTTGCGGTGGGCCGGGTCGGTGTCGGCGCCGCGGCGCCGGAGGTGGTACGCGCTCACCGACAGCAGCAGCGCGCTCGCGGTCATGAACGCGGCGAGGATGGTGTGCGGGAAGGTGACCAGCTGCGTCGAGTTGAACAGGACCTTCCAGATCGAGGTGAGCTCGACGCGCTGCTTCGCGGCGTCGTACCGCAGCCCGACCGGGTGCTGCATGAAGCTGTTGGCGGCGAGGATGAAGTACGCGCTGATGGTGGTGCCGGCAGCGGCCAGCCAGATGGCGGCGCAGTGCATGCGCGGCGAGAGCACGTCGCGTCCGAAGATCCAGAGGCCGAGGAAGGTCGACTCGAGGAAGAAGGCGATCAGCCCCTCCATCGCGAGGGGAGCGCCGAAGATGTCGCCGACGAACCGCGAGTACTTCGACCAGTTCATGCCGAACTGGAACTCCTGGACGATGCCGGTGACCACGCCGAGTGCGAACAGCACGAGCATGATGCGGCCCCAGGAGCGGGCCGACCGGTCCCAGACCGCGCCGGCCTCGGTGCCGCGCTTGCGGTAGGCGAGCGTCTGCATCGCCGCGACGAGCGCGGTCAGCCCGATCGACAGCGGCACGATCAGGAAGTGGTAGACGGTGGTGGTGGCGAACTGCCAACGGGCCAGGATCACGGGGTCCACGTGCGGTCCTCTCGACGATGGACCCATCGTCGGTGCGGCGCGGGGCCGGTCGGCAGGGACGCTTGGCGGGGCGCGGTCACGTCCGTGTCCCGGGCTGCCCGGGCTCAACCGGTGTTGAGGTCGCGGCGCCGGAAGAGCCACACCGCGCCGGTGAGCAGCGCGGCGGCGGCGAGCAGCATCAGCAGGTAGTGCAGGGGTCGCGCCGGCTGGGCCGGCGCTGCCGCCATGTAGTGGAAGACGGAGCCGAGACGGAGCCAGTGGCACGACGGCACGGCCGTCCCGAGCAGGTCGAGCAGGAACGAGACGGCGACGAGCCCGTAGACCGTGGGCGCCGCTGTGCGCGCACGGACCGCGAGGGCGACGGCGCCGACGCCGAGCACCACGAGGGCGGTCGGTGCGACGTTGAGGCCCGCGCCGACCAGTGTCATCAGGTGCGGACGTTCACCGGCCGTCACGGCGCCGGCCCACACGCCGACACCGCCGAGCGCCGCCGCGGCCACGACGGCCACCACGGCGAGGGTCAGCCGGTCGATCAGGACGGCCGAACGTCGCAGGGGCTGGGCCACCAGCAGCATGAGGCGGCCCGACCGCTCGTCGTCGGCCAGCGCGCCCAGCAAGCCGGCCGGCACCAGCGCGACGAGCACGGCGACGAAGAGGAAGCAGACGCCGAGGAACTGGTCGAGGGTCGGGGCCGCGCCGCCGAGCTGGTGCAGCACGCGGCGCATGCCCTCGGGCAACGGTCGCACGGCGACCCGGCTGACCGCACCGAGGGCGGCCCCGGCCAGCACGACACCCGTCGCCCACGACACGACCAGCGGCCGTTCCAGCCGCAGGCCCAGCGCGGTCACCGTGGTCACCTGTGGCGCGTCGGGACGCGCCTCGGTGCGGTGCAGCACGGCGGCGCCCACGTCGCGACGGGCGGCCAGCCGGCAGGCGGCGCCGACCAGCACGGCCACAACGACGAACGCGAGCAGCGTGGGCCGCGGGTCCGGCCGCACGAACGGCCAGGAGCGCTCGGCCCAGCCGAACGGCGTCCACCAGAGCAGCCAGGCGGTGTGCGCCCCGGCGTCGGCGACCATGCGCACGACGAACAGCCCGCACACCGCGGCGAGGCCGAGCATCGCCGCCCCGCGGCGGGTGGGCGCCAGCTGGGCCGCGAGCGCACCGAGCGCGACGCCGGCGAGCATCGGCAGCACCGTGGCGATCGCGTAGAAGACCGCCGCGCCGACGCCCCAGCCGTACGACGCGCCCTGTCCGGTGGTCGCCGTGGCGGCGGCGAGCACGAGGGCGATGGCGCCGGTGGCGGTGAGCATCCCGGTGACCGTGGCCGCGGTCGCGCCGGCGGGACGCAACCGGCCGGTGAGCAGCAGCTGCCACCGCCCGGTCTCCTCGTCGCCGCGCAGCAGCGTGACGGTGCGCAGCAGCGCCCAGACCGCGCCGAGCACCGTCAGGGTCACGTAGCCCTTGTAGGCGACGTAGCCACCGACGGTGTCGATGTGCCGCGCCGAGCCGAACACCACCTGCAGGCCGGTGTCCGACCCGGTGAGCGACACGGCCGCCCTGCGTGCGTCCGCCGTCGGGAAGGTGTGCACGTACGCGACGGCGTCGACGACCGTCGTCGTCGCGAAGACCGCGGCGACGGCCGCGGCGCCGCGCGCGACGCGGGCCAGCGCGAACCGGCCGATCGCCGGGGCCGCGGTGCTCACGGGCGGTCCGCGCCGTACTCGGCGAGGAACAGCTCCTCCAGCGAAGGCTCGTGGGTGCGCAGCTCGAGCACCGTGCAGCCGGCGAGCGCGGACAGCAGCGGCGCCATCGACCCGGTGAGATCGCACTCGACCACGTGCCCGTCGACGTGCAGGCGCTGCACGCCCGCGATCTGACGGAGGTCGGGCACGGCGCCTGCGACGACGATCCGGACGTGCACGGAGGCCATGGCACGCAGCCGGTCGAGGCTGCCGATCTCGAGCAGGCGGCCGGCGCGCAGCATGCTGACGCGGTCGCACACCGCCTCGACCTCGGCCAGCACGTGCGACGACAGCAGCACGGTCTGCCCGCGCTGCTTCGCCTCGCGGACGCACTCGCGGAACACCTGCGCCATCAAGGGGTCGAGCCCGGTCGTGGGTTCGTCCAGCAGCAGCAGTTCGGCGCGCGACGCGAAGGCGGCGACCAGCAGCACCTTCTGCCGGTTGCCGTGGCTGGCGGCACGCATGCGCACGGTCGGGTCGAGCCGGAACCGCTCGAGCAGGTCGGCGCGGTAGCGCCGGGGGCTGTGGCCGTGCCGGGGGGGGCGCCGGTCGCGCCCCAGGAGCCCCGTCACCGCCCGGCACACCCAGACCTCGGTCGGCCCCGCCGCCCGCCGGCGGTGCGCGACCGCCGCGGCA
>NZ_JBQCEE010000078.1:0-18966 GCF_051960575.1 Jatrophihabitans sp. | reverse complement strand
TACGCCGACGGCGTCGAGGTGCCGCTGACCGCGACCGAGTTCGACCTGCTCGCACACCTCCTGCGCCGACCGGGACGGGTCTTCACCCGCGAGCAACTGCTGAGCGAGGTCTGGGGTTACGGCGCGGTCGCGGGCACACGCACTGTCGACGTCCATATTGCGCAGCTCCGCGCAAAGCTTGGCGCCGCGAGCCCGCTGCGCACCGTCCGGGGCGTCGGCTACTCGGCCGAGGAACCGGTCACCCGACCGTGACCACCGCCCCGACCGTCGCACCCGGTGAGCCCGCCACACGTTCCCGGCGCCGCGCCCGGCTCTCGGTGCGCATCGCGCTGCTCGGGGTGGCGGTGGCGGTGCTGACGGCGACCGTCTCGGGCGCGCTCTCCATCGGATTGATCCGCGCGGCGGGCGACGAGCCGGCGCGCACGGCGCTGCGGCGGCTCGCCGACGTCGCGCAGACCGTCGCCGACCGACCCGCCCGGGCGCAGCTGCGGCTCCGGGCAGCGCTGAACGGCCTGAAGATCCGGATCGGCGAGCTCGACACCGGCGGCACGCTCACCGCGTCCGCACCGCTGGTCACGAACTCGGTGACGCCCACAGACATCGACCGGGTGCTGGCCGGTCACGACGTCGACCGCGCCACCTCGTCCGTGCTCGTCGAGGGGCGCCCCGCCCGCAGCGGCGGTGTCTTCCTCGTGCAGCGCCGGGACGACGCGGTGTCGGCCGACCGCCGGGCGATCCGCCGCATCCTGCTCGGTCTGCTCATCGGTGGCGTCGTCGCGGCCGGGCTCGGGCTGGCCGTCGCGGCCCGGCTCAGCCGTCCGCTGCGGCGCACCGCCCGCGCCGCCCACGCCCTCGCCGACGGTGCCCGCGACGTCTCGGTGCCGGTCGAGGGGCCCGCCGAGGTCGCCGAGGTCGGCGAGGCGATCAATGTGCTGGCGTCCGCGCTGCGATCGTCGGAGGGCCGGCAGCGCGACTTCCTGCTGAGCGTGTCGCACGACCTGCGCACGCCGCTCACCGCGATCTCGGGGTACGCCGAGTCGCTCGCCGACGGTGTCGTGCCGGGCGAGGAGGCGGCCGCGGTCGGTGCCGTGATGCTCGACGAGACGCGGCGGCTGCAGCGCATGGTGGCCGACCTGCTCGACCTCGCCCGGCTCGACGCGCAGGACGTGCGGGTCGAGGTGAGCCGGGTCGACCTCACCGCGCTGGTCGATGCGGCGGCGAACGCGTGGACGGAGCGGTGCGCGCAGGTCGGCGTGCTGCTACGCCGGGAGCACGGCGGCGGCGCGCTCGTCGTCGACACCGACCCCGGGCGCCTGCGGCAGGCCCTCGACGGCCTCGTCGAGAACGCGCTGCGCGTCACCCCGGCGGGCGCGCCGATCGTGCTCGCCACCCGCAACGAAGCGGGTGCCCAGCGGATGACCGCCGTCGTCGAGGTGCGCGACGGCGGTCCCGGGCTCACCGACGACGACGTGACCGTCGCCTTCCGCCAGGGCGAACTGCACCGCCGCTACCGCGGCGTGCGTCAGGTCGGCACGGGTCTCGGGCTGGCGATCGTGCATCGCCTCGTCACCCGGCTCGGTGGCACCATCGCGGCCGGGCGGGCACCGGAGGGCGGCGCGGCGTTCACGATCCGCCTTCCGGTGCCCTGACCTCCCCCAGGCCGCTCAGGAGCGGAGCTCGAACACCAGCCGCGCGGTCGGGGTGCCCGTACCGACACCGGTGACGACGACCTTGTCGCCCGACTTCACCGTCGAGATCGTCGTCTTGCCGCTGCCCTGACGGCGCACGTGCGTGGCCGACGTGACCGTGAAGGTCTGCGTCGTGCCGTCGGCCGTGTGCACCTCGATCGACGAGGCGCTCACGGCTGCGACCGTGCCCCGGTCGAAGGTGTGGGTGACGAACTGGCCCTGCTTGTTCTCGGTGACGACCTGCCCGTGCACGGCGCGACGGGCGAGGCGCTTGAGCACGTCACCGTGGTGGTGCTTGGCCGAGGCAGACGCCTTGGGCGCGCCCGACGGGGTGCCCGGTGTGGTCGACGGGGTGGCCGAGGCGGTGAGGGTCGCGCCGGTGATGCCGACGGCGGCGGCGGCGACGCCCCCCGCGATGAATTTGGTGATCATGTGAACCAGCCTGCCTCGCCGATGTGCAGCGTGGACCAGGGAAATGTCAGCGTCGTGTTCGGGGACGGCCCGGGACGACTCCGGGCCACCGTCGCCCCGATCGGCCCGTGTGCCCCGCGCCGCCGCCGCAGGACGCTGGCGCCGAGGGGGAACGACGCAGCAGCCGCGGTCGGCGCGGCCCGTCGCCCACGAGGAGACGACGATGAGACGACGCACGTTCGACCTGATTGCCGGGCTGGTCGGCATCGGCCTCGCCGTGATCCTGCTGGTGGCCGGGGGCCTGCTCACCTGGGCGCACACGTTCACGCAGAACGAGGTGCACGACCAGCTGGCCGCACAGCGGATCTTCTTCCCGCCCGCCGGCAGCGACGCGATCAAGGCCCCGGAGTTCGCGGCGATGCGCCAGTACGCCGGTCAGCAGCTCACCACCGGCGACCAGGCCGAGACCTACGCCGACCACTTCATCGCCGTGCACCTCAAGGCGATCGGCGGTGGCAAGACCTACGCCGAGCTCAGCGCGCAGGCGATCGCGAACCCGACCGACACCAAGCTGCAGGAGCAGGTCGCCACGATGTTCAAGGGCGAGACGCTGCGTGGGCTGCTGCTGAACGCCTACGCCTTCTGGAAGATGGGCACGATCGCCGGCGTCGCCGCGATCGCTGCGTACATCGGTGCCGGCCTGATGGCGGTGCTCGGCGGCCTCGGTCTGTGGCACGCGCGCCGCGTGACCGACGAGGTCGAGGTGTTCGACCACCACACCCGTCGCACGCACCACCCGCTGCCGGCCTGATCGCAGGGGGCCACCGGGCCCGCACCCGGTGGCCCCGCACCAGCGCCGCCCCGCGTCCGCGGTCCCCCACCCCGGGCGTGGGGCGGCCCGCTGCATGGCAAGGTCGAGGGGTGGCGTACTTCGCGCGACTCTCGGCGAACCGGTTCCGGGCGACGGCCCACGTCGGTGGCGCATGGAGCATCGACGAGCAGCACATCGCCCCTGCGCTCGGGCTGCTCGCGCACGAGGTCGAGCGTGACCGCGACGAGCGCCGCGGCGCCGACCTGGTGCTCGGCCGGCTGTCCTACGACATCCTCGGCACCGTCCCCGTCGACGTCGTCTCGACCACGGTCGAGGTGCTGCGCCCGGGCCGCACCATCGAACTAGTCGAGGCCGTGCTGTCGCACGCCGGCCGCGCGGTCGTGCGGTTGCGGGCCTGGCTGCAGCAGCCCTCGGACACCGCCGCCCAGCGCGGCAGCGACCTGCCGCGGATCCCGCCGGCGGACGAGCTCGAGCCGTGGGACCCGACCACCGTGTGGCCGGGCGGCTTCATCGCGTCGGCCGAGGTGCGGCGTCGGCAGGTCGCGCCCGGGCGGGCGGTCTTCTGGGTGCGCACGGCCGAGCCCCTGCTCGCGGACGAACCGGTGAGTCCGGTCGCCCGGCTGGCCGGGCTGATCGACATCGCCAACGGCATGACCGTGCGCGCCGACCCCCGCTCGGTGGCGTTCCCGAACCTCGACCTGACGGCGCACCTGTTCGGCGTGCCGTCGGGCGAGTGGCTCGGCTTCGACACGACCGTCAGCTTCGGCGCGTCCGGGCTGGGCGTCACCAGCAGCGTGCTGCACGACCGGCGCGGGCCGATCGGCACCTCGGCGCAGATCCTGACCGTGCGCCCGTCGCCCGCCTGACCCTCACCGGGCCGGGTGCACCACCGCGGCCGCGCTGCCGCCGCGCCGCACCGGCTCACCCGCCGCGAGCACCAGGCCGTGCCGCTCGAACTCGAGCCCGGACGCCACACCGATCGTCGGCGGGATGCTGATCGACGGGTCGAGCGGCGACGTCGAGCTCACGGCGAACTTCTGCCCGAGTGCTTCGAGCCCGGGCGTCGTCGGCTCGGCGAGGAACGCCGGTTCGGCCTGCGTCGTCGCACTGTTGCGCTGCGAGGCCCGGGGTGCCGCGATGGCAGCGGGCAACGAGTACCCGAGGTCGATCCGGTTCACCAGGATCTGTACGACGGTCGTGATGATCGAGGCGCCACCGGGTGAGCCGACGGCGAGGAACGGACGCCCGTGCCGCAGCACGATCGTCGGCGACATGCTCGAGCGCGGGCGCTTGCCGGCCGCCGGGAGGTTCGGGTCGGGCGCGCTGCCCTGTGTCGGCGCGAAGTTGAAGTCGGTGAGCTCGTTGTTCAACAGGAAGCCGCGGCCGGGCACGACGATGCCGCTGCCGCCGAGCTCCTCGATGGTGTTCGTGTAGGAGACGACGTCGCCCCACCGGTCGCTGACGACGAAGTGGTTGGTGTGGGCGCCCTCGTTGCCGGGGGTGGTCCTCGCCGTCGCCGGCCGGCACGCGCCCGACCCGGTGAGGCTGCCCGGCGCGACCGGGCTGGCGAGCGCGTGCGCAGGGTCGATCAGGCAGGCCCGCTGCCGCGCGAACCGGTCGGACAGCAACGTGCGCTGCGGCACCCGCACGTACGACGAGTCGCCCACGTAGCGGTTGCGGTCGGCGAAGGCGAGCCGGGTGGCCTCGAGGTAGTGGTGCAGCGCCTGCACACGGCTCATGTGCCGTAGGTCGAAGCGCCCGAGGATGTCGAGTGACTCGCCCACCGTGATGCCGCCGCTGGATGACGGCGCCATGCCGTCGATCTCGTACCCGCGGTAGGTCGACCGGGTCGGCGCGCGGTCGATCGCGCGGTACGCCCGCAGGTCGGCGAGGGTCATCGGGCCGGGGATCGGCTTGAGCGTCGCGCCCGGCGCGAGCGGCAGGTGGTGCACGGCGTTCACCACGTCGCGTCCGATGGCACCGCCGTAGAACGCGGTCGTGCCCTGACGGGCGATCTGCTGGTACGTGGCGGCGAGATCGGGGTTGCGGAACGTCGAACCCACCTCCGGCAGCGCGCCGCCGGGCAGGAACAGGTCGCGGGTGGACGAGAACTGCGCGAAGCGGGCCTGGTTCTCGCGGGTGAGCTCGCGGAAGGTGGCGTCGACGACGAAGCCGTTGCGCGCGACGGCGATCGCCGGCTGCAGGTCGTGGCCCAGGCTGAAGCGTCCCCAGCGCTGCAGGGCCCGCTGCCAGGTCGCGAGGTTGCCCGGCACGCCCACCGACAGGCCGCTGGTGACCGCGGTCGGGAACGACAGCGGGGTGCCGTTCGCGTCCAGGAACATCGTCGGGCCGTCGGCGGCGGGGGTGGTCTCGCGGCCGTCGATGGTGACGACACGGTGCCGACGGGCGTCGTAGTACAGGAAGTAGCCGCCGCCGCCGATCCCCGCGACGTACGGGTCGGTGACCCCCAGGGTCGCGGCCACCGCGACGGCGGCGTCGGCGGCCGTGCCGCCCTGCCGCAGCACCGCGATCCCCGCGGCGGTCGACTCGGTCGTGTCACTGACGACGGCGCCGCCGTAGCCGCGGGCGACCGCCTGCTTCGGCGGTGGCGTGGCGGCCGAGGCCGCCACCGGACCTGCAGCGACGGCGGCGCCGGCGACGACCAGGCCGGTGAGGACGACGGACACGGGACGACGGCGCATGGCTGGGCTCCTCGACACGGCGACGCAGGCGCACCCGTTCTACCCCTTTCGACCGTTTCGTCACACCACCCGGCCGCGCCCGCTCAACTCGCCGCACCCGGTGCCGATCACCTCGGCGGACCGGCGAGGGGCCGTGCCACCCACCCACGAAGGAGCGCCGCATGGCCGCCAAGAAGTCGTCGAAGTCGTCCGCCCCGGTCGAGCCGGCCGCGAAGGCGCCGAAGGCCGCGAAGGTGCACCCCGGCAAGACCAAGGGCGGCTACTCGGCGGCCAAGCTGGCCGAGCGGGCCGCGAAGCGGGCGGGCGCCATCGCCGCCTGATGCGAGCGGCCGCGCCGTCCGTTCGGACGGCGCGGCCCCGTCTCGGGCGGCCTCAGGCCGCGGTGCCGACGAGGTAGGCCCTCGCGACGAGACGCGTGGTCAGCGTCGACGTGCCGGGCCTGCCGGTGCGGACGGTCCAGACCGGGTGCGACTCGTCGATGCCCGAGTGGTACGCGGTGATGCCCGCCCACACGGCCGAGCCGTCGGAGCAGTAGTAGGTGGCGAAGAGGTTCGGGTGCCCGACCAACTGGCCGCCCGCGCCGCCGATCCGCAGCTGGCAGGCAGTGCCGTTGCGCAGCACCAGGTCGAGCGGCGAACGGTCGTGCAGCGGCGCGGCCGAACCGAAGCCGTCCACCAAGGGCAGGCGGTACAGGGTGTGGCTGCGGGCGTCGCGCAGGCACAGCGCGTAGCGCGGCCGGGCGGCATGCCAGCACGCGGGCGCGTACGCGGCGCTCGGCGAGCACTCGAGGATGTTCGCGTCGACCGCGGCGGGTGACGCCTCGTGCCCGCTGCAGAAGATGCCGTCGCTCGTGGTCACCGCACTGAAGCCCGCGGCCGGCACGTGGGCAGCGGTCACCGGACGGACGATGACGCGCTGGGTCGGCGGCACGGTGGCACCGGCGGACACCGGCGCGAGCAGGGCGCCCGCGAGCACCGCCAGGACGGAGACGGCGGACGCGACCGGGCCGGCGAACCGGGCACGACGGACGGCGGTGGACGGCATGGGGCTCTCCGGTCTGCGGGCAGTTGACGGCACGGTACCGAGGAGGCCGTCGACCGCGTCGTGATACACGCGGGCACGGAGCCGCCGGATCGATCAGGCGTCCGCTGACGCCGGCGTACCCCCCGGTCGCCAGCCCAGCGCGGGGCCGAGGCGCTCGGCCATGTCGGTGAGCATCTGCACATAGTCGTCCGGCGCGAAGGTGAAGGGTGCCGAGTTCGATGCGACCGGTGCGCTGACTCGCCGCTGCCAGCACGGCCACGGGAGAGGAGATGCCGAACTGGAAGTGCCGGTGCCGCAGCCAGGCACTGTCGAAGCCGAGACGCTCGCCGAGCTCGATCACCTGCAGGGTCTGCTCGTGACCCGCGGCCGGGTGCTGCGGGTCGAACAGGCCGATGGTGAGGAACCCGAGTCGTTGCAACGGGACGCCGGACGGTGGCATGCGGCCAGCGTCCCAGAACCTCTCCGCCGCGGCGGTTGAGCGCACAAGATCTTTTCGCGCCGTTCTGACCGCCGAGGGCTGATCCGTCACGGGCCCGGACATTTGTTGCCGCGCGGCGCCGCCGGGGGTTTGCAGTGATCTTGATCAAGGTAGCCCCGCCGTGAGCATCCGGACGGACCGCAACCGGCGGCCCGCACTCACGAACGGAAGGCATCCTCCGATGACCTCGCTTGCACCAGAACGCATCATGGGCACGACCGCCGTCGACCAGCAGGGCGACAAGATCGGCAAGATCGGCCAGGTCTACCTCGACGACCGCACCGGTGAGCCGACCTGGGTGACCGTCAGCACCGGCCTGTTCGGCACGAAGGAGAGCTTCGCGCCGCTGCGGGGCGCACAGCACGACGGCGACAACCTGGTGCTCGCCGTGACGAAGGACCAGGTGAAGGGCGCCCCGAACATCGACGACGACGGGCACATCGACGAGCAGCAGCAGGCCGAGATCTCGCGCTACTACGAGGGACTGCTCGGCACCACCGGGACGGCGGGCACCGCCGACACGACCGGCACCGGCGGGTTCGCCGACACCGCAGACACAACAGACACCGCCGGGTACGCCGGCGGGACGACGGGCGCTGTCGGGCACGACACGTCCGGGCCGAACACGACGACGCGATGACGCGGTCGGAGGAGCAGCTGCACATCGGCACCGAGCAGGTAGCCACGGGACGCGCGCGCCTGCGCAAGTACATCGTCACCGAGCACGTGACGCAGACGGTGCCGGTCTCGCACGAGGAGCTCCGCGTCGAGCGCGAGCCGATCACCGACGCCAACGTCGGTCAGGCCCTCGACGGCCCCGACCTGTCGGAGGAGGAGCACGAGGTCACGCTGCACGCCGAACGTCCCGTGGTCGGCAAAGAGACCGTGCCGGTCGAGCGCGTGCGGCTCGGCACCGAGACCGTCACCGACCAGGCGACGGTCGACGAGCAGGTGCGCAAGGAGCAGATCGACGTCGACGGCGACGGCACCTCGGGCAACCGGGGCACCGTCTGACCCGCGGCACTCACCCCTCGCGGCGCACGGGCCTCGGTCCGTGCGCCGCGGCCTGGGCCCGGGCGTGGGCCGCGGCCGCAGGGCACCACGGATCCGCTGTCTCGACGACGAGGGCGGCCAGTCCGGCCGCGCGCTCGTCGGCCGACGCCGGTCGGTGGATGCAGGTGCAGCGGATGAGCACGGCGTCTCCAGCGGTCGTGGACGAACCCCGCGGAACCACCCTGTCCCATCGGTCGTTGATCACATCATCATGAGCATGAGCACCGGCGCATCGCTGCGACTCGCCGTGCTCGGCGACTCGATCGCGTACGGGCAGGGCGCGGCCCGGCCCGACCACGCCGTCGGCCCGCGACTCGCGGCCGCGCTGCACGCGGACGGGATCAGCGTCACGGTGCGGGTCGTCGCCGTGCCGGGCGCTCGCAGCGACGCGCTCGCCGGCCAGGTGCGCCGGGCGCTGCCCGACGGGCCGCAGCTCGCCGTGGTGATCATCGGCGCGAACGACCTGACCCACTTCGTCCCGCCCGACGTCGCCGCCCGGCAGCTCGGCGACGCGGTCGCCGCCCTGACCGGTGGCGGCACGCGCGTCGTGGTCGCACCGGCGCCCGACCTCAGCGCCGTGCCGTGGGTGCCGGTGCAGTTCCGCGGGCTGGTGCGGCAGGGCAGCGCCGCGCTCCGGCAGGCGCAGACCCGCGCCGCGCTCGCGCACGGGGCACGCGTGGCCGATGTCGAGGGCACGGCGGCGCACCGCTTCGCGAAGGACCGCACGCTCTTCTCGGCCGACCAGTTCCACCCGTCGAGCGCGGGGTACGCGCTCATCGCCGAGACGCTGCTGCCGGCGGTGCGGGCCGCGGCGGACGAGGTGCTCGCCGCCTGACCCCGCCGGCCGCCCGCCCGGGCGGGGTCAGCCCCGCCCGGTCTCGGACTGCAGGCGTTCGATCTCCTTGCTCGCGTCGGCCTTCGAGAGGTCCGCGGGCGGCTCCTCTCCGGCCTCGCGGGCGAGGGTGTGCAGGTACGACTCCTGCGGCCCGGTCATCGGCTCGTCGCCGGTCACCCACTCGTCGACCGGTCGCTCGGCGGGGCGGGAGGTGTCCTGCGTGCTCACGGTGCACTCCTGTCACTGGGTCTCACTGGTCGAACTTCCGTTCGATGCAGTCCTACCCCGCGGGCCGCCCGCTCAATCAGCGGAGCCGTTCGCGCAGCCCGTCCTCGGCACCGGCCGACGCGGCGAGCACGAGTTCGTCGCCGGCCTGCAGCACGAGCGTCGGCCCGGGCACGAGCACGCCGCCGTCGCGCCGCACGCCGACCACCACCGCGCCGTCGGGCAGGCCGAGACCTGCGAGGTCGCTGCCGTCGAGCCGGCTGCCGGCCGCAACGGTGACCGCGACGATCGTCCCCTGCCCCTGCTGCAGCGTCATCAGCTCGACCAGGTCGCCGACCGTCACCGCCTCCTCGACGAGCGACACGAGGGCCGACGGCGTCGACACCGCGACATCCACCCCCCACTGCGGGCCGAACAGCCAGCGGTTGCCCGCGTCGTTCACCCGGGCCACGACTCGGGGCACACCGCACTGCGTCTTGGCCAACAGGCTGAAGACGAGGTTCGCCTTGTCATCGCCGGTCGCCGCCACCACCGCGTCGCACAGCGCGATGCCCGCGCGGTCGACGGTGCCGAGCTCGCACGCGTCCGCGAGCATCCAGTCGGCCGCCGGCGTGAGCTCCGGACGGAACTTGCGGCGCAGCCGCTCGATGATGAGCACCCGGTGGCCGTCGGCGAGCAGCTCGCCGGCGATCGAGCGGCCCACCGAGCCGGCCCCGACCACCGCCACCCTCATCCCGGTAGCCTAGGCGCTTGACGTTGCACGAGCTGTACCTCGCCCTGGTCGTCGGGGGGCTCGTCGTGCTGGCCAGCATCGGGGCCACCCGCCTGGCCGCCGGGGTCGGTCTGCCGAGCCTGCTGCTGTTCCTCGGTGTCGGCGTGCTGCTCGGCGAGGACGTCATCGGCATCCACTTCAGCGACGCCCGACTCGCCCAGGACCTCGGCACCGCCGCGCTCGCCGTGATCCTCATCGAGGGCGGTCTGGCGACCCGGTGGGCCGACGTCCGCGCCCAACTCGCGCCCGCCGGTGTGCTGGCGACGGTCGGCGTCGGCGTCAGCAGCGTGGTGACGGCGCTCGGGGTGCACTGGCTGCTCGGCCTGTCATGGCAGCTGTCGCTGCTGCTCGGGGCGATCGTGTCGTCGACCGACGCCGCTGCGGTCTTCTCGATCCTGCGGACGCTGCAACTGCCCAGACGGGTGGTCGGCCTGCTCGAGGCCGAGTCGGGGTTCAACGACGCGCCGTCGGTCATCCTCGTGCTGCTGTTCAGCAGCGTGCCGTTCCACGTGTCGGGTGAGGAGCTGCTCGGCGATCTCGTCTACGAGCTCGCCGCCGGCGCCGGCATCGGGTTGGTGCTGGGCCGCGTCGGCGCCTTCGGTCTGCAACGGCTGGCGCTGCCCGCGTCCGGGCTCTACCCGATCGCGGTCTTCGGACTCGGCGTGCTCGCGTTCGCCGCGGCCGGCAGCGTGCACGCGAGCGGCTTCCTCGCCGCATACCTCGCCGCGCTGGTGCTCGCCAACGCCGGACTCCCCCACCGCGCGGCCACCGCCTCGTTCGCCGAGGGCATCGGCTGGCTCGCGCAGATCGGCCTGTTCGTGCTGCTCGGCCTGCTCGTCGCCCCGCACGAACTGCCCGGCGAGCTCGGCCCGGCGCTCGTCGCGGGCGCGGTGCTGCTGCTGCTCGCACGTCCGCTCTCGGTGCTCGTCAGCCTGCTGCCGTTCCGCGTGCCCCTGTGGCAACAGGCCTTCGTCTCGTGGGCGGGGCTGCGCGGCGCCGTCCCGATCGTGCTGGCCACCTTCCCGGTGGTCGAGGGCGTGCCGTCGAGCCACCGCGTGCTCAACATCGTCTTCGTCCTCGTGGTGCTGTTCACCCTCGTCCAGGGCCCGAGCCTCGGGCCGCTCGCGAAGGCGTTGCGGATCGCCCCGCGCGAGAGCACCCGGCAGGTGCTGGTCGAGACGGCACCGCTCGACGTCCTGGACGCGGAGCTGCTGACCATGACCGTGCCGCGGCACAGCGAGCTCAACGGCGTCTCGGTGCTCGAGCTGCGCCTGCCCGAGCCGAGCGTGATCACCCTGGTGATCCGCGAGGGCCGCACCTTCGTGCCCGACCAGGACACCGCGCTGCGCGTGGGCGACGAGATCCTCGTCGTCACCACCCGGCTCACCCGCGAGGCCACCGAGCGGCGGCTGCGCGCAGTCAGCCGACGCGGACCCCTCGCCCACTGGTTCGACGAGTACGGCGAGCCCGACTGAGCACGGCGCCGCCGCACCCCGTCCCACCGGATCTTGATGGTCAGAGCGGGGCCCGACCCGCCGTCGCCATGACGGTCGACGAGCGCGCGGCCGGGTCAGTCGAAGAAGCCGACGCCGGGCAGCGGGGGGCGGGTGGTGTTCCGGGCGCCCGCGGCGATGCGCACGGCACCCGCGGCGATGCCGGCGAGCAGGACCACGAAGACGACCAGGGGTGGCCAGACCGTGAGGGCCGTGGGCCGCTCGAGCGAGCGGGGCGGCGGACCGGCGTCGGCGAGGGCGCCCAACGGGACGCCGGCCATGACCGTCGCGTCGGGTGCACCCGCAGCCCCGACCGCGGTGACGGCCGGATTGCCGTTCATCCGCAGCTGCGGCACCAGGGAGTAGCAGCCGCTCGCGGGCGCCGGCGCCGAGGTGACCTCGACGGCACCGTCGCCGGTGAATCCGCTCGCAGGCCCCGGGGCACCGGCGGGGGCCCGGGCGAACGACACCCCCGCGCACCCGTCGGCACCCACCGGCGCGCGCACCAGGGCGACCTGCACGGTGCCGCCCTGCCCATAGGTGCCGCTGACGGTGACATGGGCGGGCACCCCGGTGGGCGTCTCGGTCCACGTTCGGTCGGCACTGACCTGCAGCGTCGGACGCAGCACGTAGACGACCTGGCTGCCCGCGAGCGCGATCGGCACCTGCGCGTGGGTGCCCCCGGGCAGGTCGAGGGCGACCGCGCCGCCGAGCTGGTAGCAGCCGGTGTCCGTGAGCGCCGCGCTCGTGACCTGGTACGCGCGGTCGCCGCCGACGCGCGCCGAGACCACGGTGCGGGGCGGCTTCGACGACCAGTCGACGGCCGAGCAGTCGCCGCTCGGCGGTGTCGCGGGGCCGCGCACGGTGATCGTCGCCGTGCCGCTGAGCGAGTGGCTGCGGGCGAGCGTGAGTCGCCCGCCCAGCGGCCCCGGCCCGATCACGTCGCGGCCGGCGCTGAAGCTGCTGACCGTGTCGAGCACGGTGAGGGCCGTCGCCGGTGCGCGCGCCGTCGCCTGGGGCACGGCGTCGGTGGTCGTGATCGTCGCGGTGACGGCGTAACAGCCGGCCTGGGTGGGCGTCCAGGTGCCGGCGTCGACCGTGCCGTCGCCGGTCACGTCGAGCTCGGCCGAGGTGAAGGCCACCGGCCCGGCGGCCGTCGCCACCTGCGGCGCCGCACTCGGCCCGGCGGCGGGGGGTGCCGCGGGCTGCGGGCACAGGGCGTTGCCCCGCAGGCGGGTCGGCCCCGTCACCTGCACCGAGGCCTGGCCCGAGTGGCCGCGCATGCCGGTGACGTCGAGGCTGAGCCGCACGGGGCTCTGCACCACGCCGGCCTGGCTCGACGACGCCACGGCGAGGTGCGGGTCGGCCCGCTGGTCGACCGCGACCACCGTGTCGGCCGTGAAGTCCTGCGGCGGGTCGGCGAAGATCGCGCCGACCGTGCCGGGCGGGGCCGTCACGACCTCGAGCCCGACCGCGACCGAGGCGGTCGCCCGGACGTCGATGCTGGGGACGGTGCCGCTGGGCACCGCGTAGTCGACGGCGGCGCTGCCGTCGCCACCGGTCGTCACGGTGGTCCGCGCGGCGCCGCCGAAGATGTCGCTGCCGGCGTCGAGCGTGACGTCGACACCCGCGGCGGGGCCGCCGGCGCCGGTCACCTGCACGGTGAGCCGGTAGGTCGTGCCGGGCACGGCGCGGCGGGTCGAGCTGCTCAGCTTCAGCCGGTACGGTCCGGCCGCGGCGGCCGCCTGCGCGACGAGGGCGCTCGCCGTGCCCGGGTCGACGCACGAGGGCGCACCCCCGGGATCGGTGCGGTCGAGCACGGCGCGAGCGACGGTCGCGGCCCGGTCACCCGCGTGCTGCGAGAGCAGCGCGGCATAGGTGGCGATGTCGGCCGCGGACGCGAACCCGAGTTCGCCGGGCGCGAGCGGGGCCACGCCGCGGCCCGCCACCGACGCCTGCGGCAGCTGGGCGCTGTCGGTGGTGCCGTCGGAGCTGACCGCGGTGGTGATGAAGTCCGGTGCGCCGTCGCCGAAGTCCCACGAGGCGAGCGGCGAGGTCACCTGGCCCTGGGTGCAGACGACGCCGTCGGTGTAGGACGCCTTGGCCACACCCCACGTGCCGCCCGCGGCGAACGCCGGTGCGGCGACCAGCAGCCAGCCGCCCAGCACCACCAGCAGCAACCACGCCACCGGGGTCCTGGTGCGGGCGCAGCCACGCCCAAGATCCCGCGCCGTCACCAGTCGATCGTGCCATTCCCGCCGATACGCTCGGCGCAGCGGCGATGAGGAGACCCTGATGTCCGACGCTCCACCACCCTGCGTCCTCGTGATCTTCGGCGCGTCCGGCGACCTGACCGCCCGCAAACTGCTGCCGGCGATCGAGCGCCTCGCCACCTTCGACCGGCTGCCGGACCACTTCGCGCTCGTCGGCGTGGCGCGCACCGAGATGTCGGACGACGCCTTCCGTGACCTCTGTGCGCGGGCCGCCGCGCGCGACGGCGAGCCCGTCAGCGAGCAGTGGCAGCAGGTCGTCGCCCACGCGCGCTACGTGCACGGCGGCTACGACGACGCCGGCACCTACGAGCGCCTGCGCGGCGTGCTGGCCGAGTGCGACGAGTCGCTCGGCACGTCGGGCAACTACGTGTACTACTTCTCGACCCCGCCCAAGCTGTTCGCGTCCATCGCCCTCATGCTCGGCAAGAGCGGGCTCAGCGAGGGTGCGCGCGGCGGACGGGCGCGCGCGGTGATCGAGAAGCCGTTCGGGTGGGACGAGCAGAGCGCGAAGGACCTCTACGTCGACCTGAACTCTGCGTTCGCCGAGGACGACATCTTCCGCATCGACCACTACCTGGCCAAGGACACCGTCCAGAACCTGCTGGCACTGCGCTTCGCCAACTCGATCTTCGAGCCGATCTGGAACCGCAACTGGGTCGACCACGTGCAGATCACCGTCGCCGAGACCCTCGGCGTCGGCGAGCGCGGCGGCTTCTACGAGACCGCGGGCGCGATGCGCGACATCGTGCAGAACCACGTGCTGCAGATCCTGTCGCTGTTCCTGATGGAGCCGCCGACCTCGTTCCACCCCGAGGCGATCCGCGACGAGAAGGTGAAGCTGCTGCGGGCGGTGCGCGTCTGGGAGTCGCCGGTCGACATCGCCGCCAACGCCGTGCGCGGCCAGTACACCCGCGGCGGCACGCGCGAGGACATCATGGACGGCTACCGCGGCGAGCCCGGCGTCGACCCGCTGTCGAATGTCGAGACCTTCGTGGCACTGCGGCTGCTGATCGACAACTGGCGCTGGGCCGGCGTCCCGATCTACATCCGCACCGGCAAGCGGCTGCCGCGCCGGATCACCGAGGTGGCGATCCAGTTCCAGAAGCCGCCACAGCTGCCGCTGTTCCCCGAGAGCGCCTCGATGCTCGACCCGGACGCCCTCATCGTGCAGGTGCAGCCGGACGAGAAGCTGTCGATCCGCTTCGGCGCCAAGGTGCCCGGGCTCGCCTTCGAGGTGCGCAAGGCCGAGATGGAATTCAGCTACGGGGCCGGCTTCGAGGAGCACTACCCCGAGGCGTACGAGCGGGTGATCCTGGACGCCCTGCGTGGCGACCCAACGCTGTTCATCCGCGCCGACGAGGTGGGCCGGTCGTGGAAGATCGTCGACCCGATCCTGCAGGCGTGGGCGGCCGACGACGACCCGATCCCGCTCTACCAGGCGGCGACCTGGGGCCCCCGCGAAGCCGGTGAGCTGCTGGCGCGCGACGGACGGGCGTGGCGTGAGCTCTGACCCGCCGGGCGCGCCCGTCGGTGGGGTGCGCCTGTCGCTGTGGCGGGCGGCCGTCGGGTTCCGGCTCATCGCCGCGGCGCTGTGCCTCTACCGCATCGTGCGCTGGCGGCACCTGTACGCCCACGCCTGGGTGGCGTGGTCGGTGGCGGCGGCGATCGTCGTCGTCACCGCCGTCGTCTTGTCCCTGGCCCTCGCCGGACGCGCCCACCGCCACGGCGTCGTCCTCGCCGACCTCGTCGTGAGCGTGCTGCTCACCTTGGGGACGCTCGCGGCGCAGACCCCGGCCCAGTTGCACGGCGGCATGCCGACCCTCACCACCGTCTGGGCGGCCGGCGCAGTGGTCGGGGTGGGCTTCGTGACCGGCTGGCTCGGCGGCGTGCTCGCCGCCGTCGTCCAGTTCGCGGCGAGCGTGGTGGTGCGCGAGGGCTACGACGGCAACACCCTCGCCAACGGCGCGCTGCTGCTGATCGTCGGTGCGGTCGCGGGCTACCTGGCGACGCGCACGCGCCGGGCCGAGCTCGCGCTGGCCGCCGCCGTCGCCGAGGCCTCGGCCGCTGCCGAGCGCGAGAAGCTGGCCCGCTCGATCCACGACGGCGTGCTGCAGGTGCTCGGCCTGGTGCACCGCAAGGGACTGGCCGCCGGCGGCGAGTGGGCCGACCTCGCCGAGGCGGCCGCCACGCAGGAGTCGGCCCTGCGGGCGCTCATCACCTCGCGCGCGCTGCCCGCACCGGGCGGCGGCAGCCTCGCCGTCGCGCTCGCGGCCCTGCGCTCCGAGCGGGTCACCGTCTCGCTGCCCCCGGACGACGTGGCGCTGACTCCCGAGCGCACCACCGAGGTGGTGGCGATGGTCGAGGCGGCGCTGCACAACGTCACGCAGCACGCCGGGTCCGCCGTGCACGCCTGGGTGCTGCTCGAGGTGCTCGGCGACCGGCTCTGCGTCACGGTGCGCGACGACGGGGTCGGCGTGACCCCCGAGCGGTTGGCCGAGGCCGCCGCGCAGGGACGCTTCGGGGTCGCCCGCTCGATCCAGGGCCGGGCCCGCGAGCTCGGCGGGCACGCCGAGGTGCGCGGTGACGCCGACGGCACCGAGGTCGAGATCGAGGTGCCCCTCGTCGCGCCGGTGGAGGCCCGCACATGACCGACCGGGTGATGCTCGTCGACGACCATCCCATCTGGCGCGACGCAGTCGAGCGCGACCTCGCCGCCGGCGGGTTCGAGGTGGTGGCCGCCGTCGGCGATGGCGAGACGGCCGTGCGGGTGGCGCCCGCGGTGCGCCCTGACGTCGTGCTGATGGACCTGCAGCTGCCGGGGCTGAGCGGCGTCGAGGCGACGGCCGCGCTCGTCACCGCCGACCCGACGATCCGGGTGCTCATGCTCTCCAGCTCGGGCGAGGACGCCGACGTGCTGGCCGCGGCGAAGGCCGGCGCCCGGGGGTACCTGGTCAAGTCCGCGTCCAGCGCCGAGCTGCTCGACGCGGTCACGCGCACGGCGGCGGGCGAGGCGGTCTTCTCCCCCGGCCTCGCCGCGCTCGTGCTCGGCGAGTACCGGCGGCTGTCGACCGTCCCCGCCGCAGCACCCGACACCCCGGTGCTCACCGAGCGCGAGACCGAGGTGCTGCGGCTGGTCGCGAAGGGGCTGACGGCCAAGCAGATCGCCGACCGGCTCGTCGTCTCGCACCGAACGGTGCAGAACCACGTGCAGAACACGTTGCGCAAGCTGCAGCTGCACAACAAGGTCGAGCTCACCCGCTGGGCGATCGAGCAGGGCATGACCGAGTAGCAGTACTCGACTCCCCCGACCGCGATGATCTCGGGGAAACCCCGGTTCCGACCCGGGTTTCCCCGAGATCATCGCGTGGACGGGCGGTGCAGGCACGTGACGAACCCGTCAGCCCCGCCCGCCGGCGCCACCACTACGTTCGATCTCATGACCGACCCGCTGACGTCCGGCCTCGTCGACACGCTCGGCATGGCCTTCACCGAGATCACCGCCGACCGGGTCGTGATGACGTGGCCGGTGACCCCGGCGCTGCACCAGCCGTACGGGATCGTTCACGGCGGCGTGTACTGCTCGGCGGTCGAGACGGCCGCGAGCGTCGGCGCTGCCACCTGGTACGGCGAGCGCGGCCAGGTCGTCGGCGTCTCGAACCACACCGACTTCCTGCGGGCCGTGCGCGAGGGCCAGTTGACCGCCACGGCCACGCCGATCCACCGCGGCGGACTGCAGCAGCTGTGGCTGGTCGAGATCACCGACGACGAGGGCCGGCTGGTCGCCCGCGGCGAGGTCCGGCTGCAGAACCTGGCCAAGCGCGACTGACTGGCGCCGTCCGAGCACACCAGTAGGGTTCGAACCATCGAGAGCGAAGGAGCCACCGCCGTGTCCGACACCGCCCCGGCCGTCATCACCGTCCCCGAGCACGACCCGCTCGAGGCACCGATCCGGACGGCGACGGAGGGCTCGGCCGCCGCGGACATCAGCAAGCTGCTGGCCAAGACCGGCGTGGTCACCTACGACCCCGGCTTCGCGAACACCGCGTCCTGCTCGTCCGCGATCACCTACATCGACGGCGACGCGGGCATCCTGCGCTACCGCGGCTACGACATCGCCGAGCTGGCCGAGCACTCGACCTTCCTCGAGACGAGCTACCTGCTCATCAACGGCGAGCTGCCGACGGCCGACCAGCTGGCCGACTTCGAGGGCAACATCCGCCGGCACACGCTGCTGCACGAGGACATGAAGCGCTTCTTCGAGGGCTTCCCGGCCGACGCGCACCCGATGCCGGTGCTGTCGTCCGGCGTCTCGGCGCTGTCGACCTTCTACCCGAGCCTGCTGCAGCCGGTGAGCCAGCAGGACTTCGAGCTCGCCACCTACCGCCTGCTCGCCAAGCTGCCGACGATCGCGGCCTGGGCGTACAAGCGCAGCGTCGGGCAGGCGTTCCTGTACCCGGACAACTCCCTCGGCCTCGTCGAGAACTTCCTGCGCATGACCTTCGGCCTGCCCGTCGAGCCGTACGAGGTCGACCCCCGCGTCGTCCGGGCGCTCGACAAGCTGTTCATCCTGCACGCCGACCACGAGCAGAACTGCTCGACCTCGACGGTGCGGCTGGTGGGTTCGTCCCAGGCCAACCTGTTCGCCTCGGTGTCGGCCGGCATCAACGCGCTGTTCGGCCCGCTGCACGGCGGCGCGAACCAGTCGGTGCTCGAGATGCTCGAGTCGATCCGCGACGCCGGCGGCGACGTCGCCGAGTTCGTGCGCAAGGTCAAGAACAAGGAGGACGGGGTCAAGCTCATGGGCTTCGGCCACCGCGTCTACAAGAACTACGACCCGCGCGCGGCGATCGTGAAGGCGTCGGCGGACGAGGTGCTGCAGCTGCTCGGCAAGCGCGACCAGCTGCTCGACCTGGCCATGGAGCTCGAGCAGGTCGCCCTGTCCGACGACTACTTCGTCGAGCGCAAGCTCTACCCGAACGTCGACTTCTACACCGGCGTCATCTACAAGGCGATGGGCTTCCCGACCCGCATGTTCACGGTGCTGTTCGCGATCGGGCGACTGCCCGGCTGGCTGGCGCAGTGGCGCGAGGCGAGCAGCGACACGCACACGAAGATCGGCCGCCCGCAGCAGCTCTACACGGGTGCGCCGCGCCGCGACTA
>NZ_JBQCEE010000077.1:0-8658 GCF_051960575.1 Jatrophihabitans sp. | reverse complement strand
AGGGCGTGCTGCAGCAGCAGGTCGACACCGCGCTCGAGGCGCTGAACGAGTCGGACGCGCGCCTCAACGCCGTCGCCGAGCGGCTCGCCCAGCTCGGTCAGGCCGCACGGTCGGCGCGCGCCGAGGCCGCCCGCCTGGCCGAGGCACGCGAGGCCGCGGCCGAGGCGCGCGACCGTGCCCTGGCCGGGCTCACCGAGCTCGAGGAGCGCTTGCGGCTGGCCGAGGCGAGCACCGACGAGACGACCGAGCCCGACACCGCCGAGCGCGACGCGCTGCACGCCGCGGTCGCCGAGGCCCGGCAGTCCGAGATGGACGCCAGGCTCGCGGTGCGCACCGGTGAGGAGCGGGTGCGGGCGGTGCACGGCCGCGCCGACCAGCTGCTGCGCGCCGCCGAGGTCGAGCGGGCCGTCCGGCTCAAGGCGCAGCAGGCGCGCGAGGCGCGTGCCCGCGGTGCCGCCGTTGCCCGCAGCGTGCATGCCGCGGCTCAACAGACGTTGCAGTACTTGCAGGTCTCGCTCGACGCGGCCGCCCGGCGCCGCGACGAGGTGCAGCAGACTCGCGCGGCACACGAGGCCGAGCTGGTGACCGTTCGCGCAGGCGTGCGCGAACTCGCAGGCACGCTGGCCCAGCTCACCGACGCGGTGCACCGCGACGAGATGGTGCGGGCCGAGCAACGGCTGCGGATCGAGCAGCTCGAGACGCGGGCCGTCGACGAGTTCGGTGTCGAGATCGACGCGCTCATCGCCGAGTACGGCCCCGACCAGCCGTGCCCGCCGTCGGCGATCGAGATGCACGAGTACGAGCAGGCCAAGGATCGGGGCGAGTCGGTGAGCGCGCCGCAGCCCGGCCCGTTCGACCGCGCGACCCAGGAGAAGCGGGCGGCCCGCGCCGAGCGCGATCTCGCGCTGCTCGGCAAGGTCAACCCGCTCGCCCTCGAGGAGTTCGCGGCGCTCGAGGAACGACACCAGTTCCTGTCCACCCAGCTCGAGGACCTCAAGGCCACCCGCCGCGACCTGCTCACCGTGGTGAAGGAGGTCGACGACCGCATCCTCGAGGTCTTCACCGCGGCCTACCACGACGTGGCGCGCGAGTTCGAGGTCGTGTTCGCGACGCTGTTCCCGGGCGGCGACGGGCGCCTCGTGCTCACCGACCCCGACGACATGCTGCTCACCGGCATCGAGGTCGAGGCCCGGCCGCCGGGCAAGAAGGTGAAGCGGCTGTCACTGCTCTCCGGCGGCGAACGCTCGCTCGTGGCCGTCGCCCTGCTCGTCGCGATCTTCCGCGCGCGTCCCAGCCCGTTCTACGTCATGGACGAGATCGAGGCGGCCCTGGACGACACCAACCTGGGCCGGCTGCTCGAGCTGATCAACCAGCTGCGCTCGACCAGCCAGATCATCCAGATCACCCACCAGAAGCGGACGATGGAGATCGCCGACGCGCTCTACGGCGTCACCATGCGCGGCGACGGCGTCACCCAGGTGATCAGCCAGCGGCTGCGCGACGGTGGCACCGACGGGCCCGCGGGCTCCGAGAGCGCCTGACAGCTGCCATCGAGACCCGACTCGCGCTGTGACCCGCCCGAGGCGTGCTGGCCCGCATGTCGATCTGTCACCTAGGTTGGTCGGGTGACGAAGCCGACCCGCAGCCGCGTTGCCGCGCTGTCCGCCGTGTTCGTGAGCCTGGTGCTGGTGCTCAGCGCCTGTTCGTCCAGCAGTTCGGGCGGCACGGCCACGACCTCGGGCACCTCGACGTCCGCGACGTCGACCACCGACACCAGCAGCGCTCCGACCTCGACGGCGCCCTCGACCTCGACGCCCCCGCCGAAGCCGAAGGTCATGGTGCACATCAAGACGCTGAACGCCGACGGCGCGACCTACGGCGTCGCCATGCCGATCATCGTCTACTTCCAGCACCGCATCGCGAGCGCGAAGGACTTCGCGGCCGCCACGAAGGTCACGGTGAACGGCCAGCCGCAGGTCGGCGCCTGGTACTTCGAGGGCTCGGACGCGAACAAGGGCTACCCGGTCGAGGGGCACTGGCGTCCCGAGCACTACTGGACGCCGCACTCGAAGGTGCACGTCGACCTGCCCATGAAGGGGGTGTCCGGCGGCGGCGACTACGTCTTCGACAACAGCCTCACCCTCGACTTCTTCATCGGCGCCCAGCACCTCGGCACCGTCGACGACTCGGGCAGCCCGCACACCCTGAAGATCACCAATGACGGCAAGCCGTACGGCACCTTCCCGGTGTCGCTGGGCGCGAACCAGACCCGCACCCGCAGCGGCATCAAGGTGATCATGGAGCAGGTGCCGACCACCTGCATGCACGACACCAACGGCAGCTACTACGAGTGCGGCATCAAGTTCGACCAGCGGCTCACCTACGACGGCGAGTACCTGCACGCGGCGCCGTGGAACATCGGCAACATCGAGAGCGGCGTGGACACGTCCAACGGCTGCACCAACCTGCTGCCGGCCGATGCCGAGAAGCTGTTCCATTTCCTGCAGATCGGTGACCCGATCGAGTACCCGAACGCCAACGGTCCGCGCATGCAGCTCGGTGACGGCTACGGCGACTGGAACGTGCCGTGGGGCGTCTGGCAGCAGGGTGGCCTGATCAGCACCACCTGATGGCGTCGCCCGGGCGGTGACGTCCGGCTGACAGGATGGACCCGTGGTCTACCTCTACATCGCGATCGCCGTCGTGGTGCTCGCGATCCTGCTGGCCGTCGCGCTCGTCGTGCCGCGCCGCGGATCGCGGTTCCCCGCGCCGGCCGCCCCGCCCGCCGAACCCAACCTCGGTGACGACGCCGAGCCACCCCGGGACACCCCGACCCGCATGGTGGGCACCGTCGTCGACGTCCCCGCAGACACCGGGCCGTCCGGCGGGGCCACCGCCGCGACGGTCGAGCGGCCGGCCGGGCGGGCGCGGCGCGACGGCATCGCGCCCACCGCCCGCCGCCTGGTGCGCCTGCGCGCCCGGCTCGCCCGCTCGCAGTCGACGCTCGGCCGCGGGCTGCTGTCGGTGCTGTCGCGCGAGAATCTCGACGACGACGCGTGGGACGAGGTCGAGGAGACCCTGCTGACCGCCGACGTCGGCGTCACGGCGACGACGGAGATCGTCGAGCGCCTGCGCACCCGCACCAAGGTGCTCGGCACGCGCTCGCAGGGTGAGCTGCGGGCGCTGCTCGCCGACGAGCTGGTCACCGCGCTGCAGCCGGAGATGGACCGCACCCTGCACGCCACGCCGAGCGGCGAGCGTCCGGCCGTCGTCATGGTCGTGGGCGTCAACGGCACCGGCAAGACGACCACGTGCGGCAAGCTCGCCCGCGTGCTCGTCGCCGACGGCCGCACCGTGCTGCTCGGCGCGGCGGACACCTTCCGTGCCGCGGCGGCCGATCAGCTGCAGACCTGGGGCTCGCGTGTCGGCGCCGAGACCGTGCGCGGCCCCGAGGGCGGCGACCCCGCGTCCGTGGCGTTCGACGCCGTGCGGCAGGGCACCGAGGCCAAGGTCGACACCGTGCTCATCGACACCGCGGGCCGCCTGCACACGAAGGTCGGGCTCATGGACGAGCTCGGCAAGGTCAAGCGCGTCGTCGAGAAGCAGGGCCCGGTCGACGAGACGCTGCTCGTGCTGGACGCCACGACGGGCCAGAACGGCCTCACGCAGGCCCGCGTCTTCACCGACGTCGTCGACGTCACCGGCATCGTCCTCACCAAGCTGGACGGCACCGCGAAGGGCGGCATCGTCATCTCGGTGCAGCGCGAACTCGGTGTGCCGGTGAAGCTGGTCGGCCTCGGCGAGGGCGCCGACGACCTGGCGCCGTTCGAGCCCGAGACCTTCGTCGACGCGCTGCTCGGGGACTGATCGCGGCAGGCATAGGGTCGGGGGCGTGAAGGCCCTCTACAAGCGCAGCGCCGCGCCGGGGTTCGAGCTCACCGATCGTCCCGAGCCCGAGCCCGGGCCGACCGAGGTGAAGATCCGGGTGCTGCGCACCGGCATCTGCGGCACCGACCTGCACATCGAGTCGTGGGACGCGTGGGCGGCCGGTGCCGTGGACGCGCCCCTCATCCCCGGCCACGAGTGCTGCGGCGAGGTGGTGGCCGTCGGCGACGCGGTGCACGACGTGCGTCCCGGCGACCTGGTGTCGGCGGAGGGACATGTCGTCTGCGGCACCTGCCGCAACTGCCGTGCCGGCCGGCGGCACCTGTGCATCCGCACGTCCAGCGTCGGTGTCAACCGCGACGGCGCCTTCGCCGAGTACGTCGTGCTGCCCGAGACCAACGTCTGGGTGCACCACGAGCGGATCGACCCGGACCTCGGCGCGATCTTCGACCCGTTCGGCAACGCGGTGCACACCGCGCTGTCGTTCCCGCTCGTCGGCGAGGATGTGCTCATCACCGGCGCCGGGCCGATCGGGCTCATGGCCGCGGCCGTGTGCCGGCACGTCGGCGCGAGGTACGTCGTGATCACCGACGTCTCGCCGTACCGGCTCGGGCTGGCCGGGTCGATGGGCGTCGACCTCGCGCTGGACGTGAGCCGCGACCGCATCGCCGACGCGCAGCACCGGCTCGGCATGGTCGAGGGCTTCGACGTCGCCCTCGAGATGAGCGGCCACCCGGCGGCGCTGCCGGACGTGATCACGAACCTGAACCACGGCGGGCGCATCGCGATGCTGGGCCTGCCGTCGGCGCCGATCGAGATCGACTGGGGACGCGTCGTCACCCACATGATCACCATCAAGGGCATCTACGGCCGCGAGATGTTCGAGACCTGGTACGCGATGAGCGCGATGCTGCGGTCGGGGCTGTCGATCGAGGGCGTCATCACCCACCGCTTCGCCGCCGGCGACTGGGCCGAGGCCTTCGCCACGGCCCGCGGCGGGCAGTGCGGCAAGGTCGTACTCGACTGGACGGAGTTCTGATGTACACGATCGGCGACGACCTGCGCGCGACCCTCGACGAGATCAAGGACGCCGGGCTCTACAAGCACGAGCGCCAGTTGGCCTCGCCGCAGTCCAGCCACGTGCGCACCAACGACGTCGACGTGCTGAACTTCTGCGCCAACAACTACCTCGGCCTCGCCGACCACCCCGACGTGCTCGCCGCCGCGACGGCGGCGCTGCACGAGTGGGGCTTCGGCATGGCCAGCGTGCGGTTCATTTGCGGCACGCAGACCCAGCACGCCGAGCTCGAGACGCGCATCGCCGACCTGCTCGGCACCGAGGCGACGATCCTCTACTCGTCCTGCTTCGACGCCAACGGCGGCCTGTTCGAGGTGCTGCTGGACGAGCGCGACGCGGTCATCAGCGACGAGCTCAACCACGCCTCGATCATCGACGGCGTGCGGCTGTGCAAGGCGCAGCGCTACCGGTATCGCAACCGGGATCTCGCCGACCTGCAGGCCCAGCTCGCCGCCGCGGCCGACGCGGGTGCCCGGCGCACGCTGGTCGTCACCGACGGCGTCTTCTCGATGGACGGCTACCTCGCCCCGTTGCCGGACATCTGCGACCTCGCCGAGCAGTACGGCGCGCTGGTGATGGTCGACGACTCGCACGCCGTCGGCGTCCTCGGCGAGCACGGCGGCGGCACGCCCGAGCACTTCGGGGTGCAGGACCGCGTCGACGTCGTGTCCGGCACGCTCGGCAAGGCCCTCGGCGGGGCGAGTGGCGGGTACATCTCCGGCCGCCGCGAGATCGTCGAGCTACTGCGGCAGCGGTCGCGTCCGTACCTGTTCTCGAACGCCGTCGCGCCCGCGGTGGTCGCGGGCTCGCTCGCCGCGCTCGACCTCTGCGTGCACGGCGCCGACCTGCGGCAGCGGCTGCGCGACAACACCGCGCTGTTCCGCCGGCGGATGACCGAGGAGGGTTTCTCGATCCTCGACGGCGACCACCCGATCGTGCCGGTGATGTTCGGCGACGCCGTGCTCGCGGGCCGGATCGCCGAAAAGATGCTCGCCCACGGCGTCTACGTCATCGCCTTCAGCTACCCGGTCGTGCCGAAGGGGCTCGCCCGCATCCGCGTCCAGCTGTCGGCGGCCCACAGCGCCGACGACGTCGAGGCGTGCGTCCGGGCGTTCGTCGCCGGCCGCGACGCCGCCCGCTGACGTCCGGACACCGCACCGGCCGTCCGGTCAGGGCGCGGCCGGGTGGGCGTCGGCGTTCGCGATGATCGCGGCGCGGACGTACGCCGCCAGCCCGGGTTCGACGCCGTCGTAGTTCGCGGCGAACCGTTCGTCGCTCACGTAGAGCTCCGCAAGACCGCGGTGCAGGTCGTGCGAGCAGGGGTAGAACCAACGCTCGATGTGCGCGCGGTGCTCCTCGGCGAGCGCGGTCGCCGTCGGGCCGTCGGCGGGCTGTCCGTCCCGCTTGACCGCGGCGAACGCCTCGACGGTCGCCTGCGCGTCCGCCTTGATCTCCAGCCAGTCGTCCTTCCCGTACCGCGCGGTGCGCCGGTTCGATTCGGTCCAGGCGTCGGTGTCGCCCCAGCGGCTGTCGGCCTCTGCCTGCCGCTCGGCGAGGTCGGTCGTCCCGAAGATCTCGAACTGTTCCTCGGGGCTGAGTGGGTCGCCCATGGCGCGTGCCTCCATCAGGTGTTCCAGTGCCGCCAGCAACGCCTGCTGGCGGTCGATGCGCTGACGCAGCAGTCGGTGCTGTCGGCGCAGCCGTTCGTCGGTGCCCTCGTCGGGGTCGGCGAGCATCGCAGCGATGTCTGCGAGCCCGAAGTCGAGCGCCCGGTGCACGAGGATCGCGTGCAGGCGGTCGAGGTCGGCCGCGGTGTAGAGCCGGTAGCCCGACGCCGAGCGGGCCGACGGCGTCAGCAGTCCGATCTCGTCGTAGTGGTGCAGTGCGCGCACCGACACGCCGGTGCGCGCAGCGACCTCGCCGACGGTCAGCGCCTCCGTGTCGTCCATGCCGACGACGATGCACCCTCCCGTCACGAGAGGGTCAAGCCCGTTTACCGCAGGCGCTTCTGCACCATCAGGTGGTGCACGTAGGCGCCGGCGAGGGCGGGCACGAAACAGACGGCGAGGGCGTTCCGGGTGACGAACGTGCCGATGATCCCGAGCACGAAGACCACGACGACGATGCCCGCGTAGACGGCGAGCAGCGGGTGCTTCGCCCACACGGTGCGGTAGTCGTACCAGGTCTCCACGCGAGCAGGGTACGGCCGCCGCGCCCCACCCGCGCACCGTGGCTCAGCGTTCGGCGCCCGGCCCGTGACAGCATCGCCCCGTGGCCCTGACGACGATGTTCCGCGACCCGGTGCAGCTGGTGTTCGTCGACGAGTTCGACGCCGAACTGGCGCGGGTCGCCACCCCCGCGTTCGTCCCGCGGGTCGACGAGAACGTACTGCTCGCGGGTACGCCCTACCGGGTGATCCGGGTCGGATACGACATCCCGGACAACGCGATCACCCGGATCGTCGTGGTGTGCGTCCCAGTCTGACGGTGTTACGCGTGCGAAACATCGCGTAACGGATGCGGAAACAGGATCACCTGAATCTGAGCGCCAGCGCGCGCGACTCCCGCTGCGCTCCGTTCGAGGCAAGGAGAGCCTGTGTCCCACCTCTTGATGGTGCACACCCTGCTGGCGTCAGCGCCGGCACCCGGATGTCCGGACCCGTCGAAGCTGACCTACGTGCCGGTCAACGCGCTGGACAGCAAGGGCAGCGCGTGCGCCGGCACCGCGCAGACGAATTCCGGCCACACGGCCTGGATTCTGACCTCGGCCTCGCTGGTGCTGCTCATGACGCCGGCGCTCGCGTTCTTCTACGGCGGCATGGTGCGCGCGAAGCACTCGCTCGCGATGCTCATGCAGAACTTCGCGACGATCGCCGTCGTCAGCGTCACCTGGGTGGTCATCGGCTTCAGCTGGGCCTTCGGCGGCACCGGGAAGTATCTCGGCGACACGCACTTCGCGTTCATGCAGAACCTCGGCGACTGGGTGCCGGCACTCGGCTCGTTCCAGGTGGTGCCCACCGCCTGCTTCGTGGCCTTCCAGCTCACCTTCGCGATCATCACGCCGGCCCTGATCACCGGCTCGACCGCCGACCGCTGGCGCTTCGGGCCGTTCGTGGCCTTCGTGACCATCTGGTCGATCGTCATCTACGCGCCCGTCGCGCACTGGGTCTTCACCGGCTACGGCTGGCTGAACCGGTCGCTCATCGAGCCCGGCGGGCACTTCTTCGCCCAGGACTTCGCGGGCGGCACGGTCGTGCACATCAACGCCGGCGCGGCGGGCCTGGCCATGGCCTTCCTGCTCGGCAAGCGCAAGGGCTTCCCGAAGGAGCAGATGCGCGGCCACAACATCCCGTTCGTCCTGCTCGGCGCCGGCCTGCTGTGGTTCGGCTGGTTCGGCTTCAACGCCGGTTCCGAGCTCGCCGCCGACGGCGTCGCGAGTGCCGCGTGGATGAACACCAACACCGCCACCGCCACCGCGCTGCTCGGCTGGATCCTGGCCGAGAAGCTGCGGTACGGGAAGTCGACCGCGCTGGGTGCGGCGTCCGGCGCCGTCGCCGGTCTGGTCGCGATCACGCCCTGTGCCGGCTGGGTGAGCCCGTTCGGCTCGCTGTTCATCGGCTTCATCGCGGGCTTCGTCTGCGCCTTCGCGATCAGCCTCAAGCACAAGTTCGGCCTGGACGACTCGCTCGACGTCGG
>NZ_JBQCEE010000076.1:0-24181 GCF_051960575.1 Jatrophihabitans sp. | reverse complement strand
GCGGGGGGCCGCCGCCGCCGCGAAGCAGGGGGCCGTCGTCCGACGGGCGGGCCCCGCGGCGGCGGTGTACTGGAGCGTCCACCGCCACGCCGCAGACTGCCAGGTCGGCCCTCAGCGCGACCGAGGTCATGACCGGCTCAGACCATGTAGGTGGAGTTGATGATCGCGCCCTTGTTGGCGTAGTGGATCACCGCGTCCTGGACGTCGAGCGGGTGGGCCGGGATGACGCCGGCGACGAGGTCCTCCTCGCGCGCGCCGTGCAGCGCGAGGCCGAAGCGGCAGCAGAAGACCGTGCCGCCCTCGGCGATGAAGGTCTCGAGCGCGGCGTTGATGTTCGTCTCCCCGGGGAAGGCGGCGTCGCCGGTGGTCGGGAAGCCGCGGTTGGCGATGCAGTTGATCGCGCCGGGGCCGTAGAAGTAGATCGCCGACTCGAAGCCCTTGCGCAGCGCGCGCGTCGCCTGCAGGACGGCCACGAAGCTCACCGACGACTCGTGCGCGATGCCGTGCACGAGGGTGAAGTAGCTCTGACCCGGCTTGGCCTGGTAGTCGGGGAAGATCTTCGTGCCGCCGTAGAGGTTGCTGCCCTTCGGCAGCGACGGGTGCGGGATCTCGGCGAGGCTCGCGGCGATGTTCGCGGCGATGAGGTCGTCGTCGGTGGCGGGTGCTGCGGTCATGTGATTCCCCTTCGGTGATGGTTGTGCGGAGCGGTCAGTCGTAAAGCGCGGCGTAGTTGTCGGTGAAGACGTGACGGGCGAGCTCGCCATCGCCGGTGGCGTGCTGCAGGCGCGCGAGCTCGCCGGCGTGGTCGCCCCACGGTTCGTCCGAGGCGAAGAGCAGGCGGTCGTGGCCGATGCCGCGCCGGTCGATCTCGGCGGCGAGCCAGCGCGGCGCGAAGCCGATCGCCCACGAGAGGTCGGTGTAGACCTGCTTGCCGGCGGCGATCCAGTCGAAGAAGCGCGAGCCGACGAGCTTGATGTGCCCGCTCATCCCGCCGCCGAAGTGGACGAGATGGATCTTCGTATCGTCGCCGTACCGCTCGACGAGCGTGCCGACGCGGTCGATGTCCGACGCCGCGCCCGGTGACGTGTGCACGTGCACGACGAGGTCGTGCGCGCGGGCGGTCGCGAAGATCGCGTCCAGCTGCGGCAGGCAGGCCTCGTCGTCCGGGGCGCCGCCGAGCAGGAAGGTCGTCTTGAGCGCGCGCACGCCCGGTTCGCCGGCCAGCGCGAGCGCCTGCTCGGTGAGCACTGCATCGGCGGGCCGCGGCGAGACGAACAGGCCCGCCCGCACCCGGTCGTCGTGCTGCGCCGCCTCGAGCACCAGCTCGTTGAGGGCGAAGGTGACCGCGACGTCCGGCACGCCGTAGTTCGGGATGACCAGTGCGCGCTCGGTGCCCTCGCGGTCGAGATCGGCGAGCAGCTGCACGATCGTGGCGCGCGCCGTGACGTCGGGGTTCACCGGCGGCCCGCCGTAGAACGGGTACGCCGGCAGCACCCCGAGGTGGCGATGGGCGTCGGCGAGTGGCACCTGACCAGTACCCACCCGGGCCGTTGCCGTGTGGTTACTTCCGGAACAAGTCGCCGTATCGCGGCGGCACGCCGCTCAGCGGCCGCGCGGCGCTCGAGGCCCGGCACGCCGGGCCCGGTGCCCCGGCGCGCACGTTTCGCCGCGGTGACACGGCATCGCGCGCCATGTGGCCGTCACGCGCCTACCCGCCCGGCGCGCACAAGCACTAGCGTCGGTCGGGTGAGCACACGGAACATCCGCATCGGGGTGCAGCTGCAGCCCCAGCACGCCGACTACGCCCAGATCCGCCGCGCCGCCGCCGAGGCGGAGGACCTCGGCGTCGACATCGTCTTCAACTGGGACCACTTCTACCCGCTCTACGGCGACCCCGAGGGCAAGCACTTCGAGTGCTGGACGATGCTCGGCGCCTGGGCCGAGCAGACCAGCCGCGTCGAGATCGGCGCGCTGGTCACCTGCAACAGCTACCGCAACCCCGAGCTGCTGGCCGACATGGCCCGCACGGTCGACCACATCAGCGACGGCCGGCTCATCCTCGGCATCGGGTCGGGCTGGTTCCAGAAGGACTACGACGAGTACGGCTACGAGTTCGGCACGGCCGGCGGTCGCCTCGACCAGCTGCGCGACGACCTGCCCCGGATCGAGCAGCGGTGGGCGAAGCTGAACCCCGCGCCGACGCGGAAGATCCCCGTCCTGATCGGGGGTGGCGGCGAGAAGAAGACGCTGCGCCTCGTGGCCCAGCATGCCGACATCTGGCACTCGTTCAGCGACGTGGAGACGCTGCAACGGAAGTTGGGGATCCTGCGCGAGCACTGCTCGGCGGTCGGCCGCGACCCGTCCGAGATCGAGATCTCGGTCGAGACGCCGCGCGGCGGCGACCCGGACAAGGCCATCGACGCCTTCCTGCAGGCGGGCGCCACGCTGTTCACCGTCGGCGTCGGCGGTCCGGACTACGACTTCACCCACCTCAAGCGGTGGCTCGACTGGCGCGCCTCGCTATAGGTCGATGTCGTTGTCTTCGGGCATCTAGCCCGCACCCTAGAGAGAGGCAGACAGTGGACGACAAGTCGATCCTCGACCACATCAACGAGCTCGCCGTCGAAGAGCACCGCCTGCGCCAGTCGCACGCGACGCACACCAGCGACGACCGGCGCCGGCTCGAGCTCATCGAGCGCGAGCTGGACCAGGCATGGGACCTGCTGCGCCAGCGACGGGCGCGCAGCGAGTTCGGCGAGGACCCGGACGACGCGCGCGAGCGCTCGGTCGACGAGGTCGAGGGCTACCTGCAGTAGCGCCGCGCCGGCCTACTTCGCCGGGCGCTCGGCCGTCGCGACGGCGTAGAGCGCCTCGGGTGCGACGGGGCCGGCGTAGGTGCGTCCGTCGTCGACCAGCAGCACCGACACGGCCGACGACGACACCAGCCGGCCCCTGCCCCAGGCACCCTGCACGCTCTCGGCGGTGACGGTGTTCGTGCCCGCGACCGCGGTCGCAGCGGCCGTCGCCGCCGTGGCGGGCAGCTGGAAGCAGAGCACCGGCGACCACCCCGAGCCGACCGAGGTCATCGCCGGGTCGGTGGCCGAGCGCACCGTCGCGCCGGCGGGCGGGCGGAAGGTGAAGGCACTCGCGGGCTGCGGGCCGAAGCGGATGCTGCTGAAGCTCACGTCGACGACCGGGTCGTCCTGGTCGGCGGCGAACAGCTGCACCGCGAGCGGCGTGCGGGTCTGCGCGTCGATCGCGATGTAGGCCGACTGCAGCAGCGAGGTCGCATCGGTCGGACGCAGCACCAACCCGTAGACCGAGCGGTCGGCCACATCGGCCGAGCCGGCGAGCTCGACGCTCGTGTCCCGGGCCTGCAGCAATTGCCGCGCCAGGTCGGCGGGGCTGGCCGCCGTCGTCCAGAGGGTCGAGGCGGGGGTCGCGCCGTTCGCGAGCGTGCCGCGCACGGCGAGCCGTGAGCTGCTGTCCCAGAACCACTGCTGCGACCCCGAGCGGAACCAGTCCGACTCGGAGCGCGGCCGCACGAACGCGACGCGCGACTGCTGCGGGCCGCCGTTCCAGACGCGCACCGTGTGCGAGCCGGCGCCCAGGCCGGCGAGGGTCAGCTCGGCGGCGGGCAGCGTGGACGACGGGGCCCCGGCGACGCGTCCGAACACCGCGACGTCGTCGGACACCTGCGCGACGGCGGTGCCGACGAACGGTTCCAGCTCGCCGGACCGTGCCGGGGCGAGCAGGTAGGACGGATCGGCCACAGGGAGGCCCGCCGTCGTGTCCCCGGTGTGCGCGATGCGCACCGACACCACGGCCGCGGCGACGAGCACGGCGGCCCCCAGGAACGCCCAGCCGGCAGCGCGGCGCCGGCGGTGCACAGGCGGGTGCTGGAGGCCGGACGCCGTGCGGACAGGCGCGGTGCTCACCGGACTCAGGGTCCAGATGCCGCACTGTGATCGGACTGAGGTGGACGGGGCGGCTGCGCCCCGCCAGGCTGGACTCTCAGGGTCCGGGTCTCAGGATTCGTGCCGCTGACACCGAAGAAGGAGAGCACCGTGCGTCTGCTGATCGTCGAGGACGAGATCCGGCTGGCCGCCGCCCTGCAACGCGGCCTCGCGGCCGAGGGCTTCACCGTCGACCTCGCCCACACCGGCCCCGACGGTCTGCACATGGCCCAGGAGCACAAGTACGACGCGGTGATCCTCGACATCATGCTGCCGGAGCTCTCCGGCTACCGGATCATCGAGCAGCTGCGCGCGGCCGAGAACTGGGTGCCGATCCTCATGCTGACGGCGAAGGACGGCGAGTACGACGAGGCGGACGCGCTCGACCTCGGCGCGGACGACTACCTCACCAAGCCGTTCTCGTTCGTCGTGCTGCTCGCCCGGCTGCGGGCCCTGCTGCGTCGCGGGGTGACGCCGCGTCCGGCGGTGCTCGCCGTCGACGACCTCGTGCTCGACCCCGCGGCGCACACCGTGAAGCGCGGCGACACGACCGTCGAGCTCACGCCGCGCGAGTTCTCGCTGCTCGAGTTCCTCATGCGCCGGGCCGGTGAGGCCGTGAGCAAGGCCGACATCCTGCACCACGTCTGGGACGCCAACTACGACGGCGACGCGAACGTCGTCGAGGTCTACGTCGGCTACCTGCGTCGCAAGATCGACGCACCGTTCGACAAGCAGAGCCTGCAGACCGTGCGCGGCGCCGGCTACCGCCTCACGCCGGCGAGCCCGTCGGCACAGTGAGCGCGGTCAGCACGGGCTGTGCGCCGTGATCCGGCGCCTCGTCCGGCTGCTCGGTTCACCGGCGCACTGGTGGACCAGGCAGTCGCTGCGCGCCAAGCTCACGGTCATCGCGACCGCCTTGTTCAGCTTCGCCGTCGGCAGCGGCGCCGTGCTGGTGATCGCGCTGCAGCGCTACGCGCTGGTGCGCGTGCTCGACTCGTCGTCGGCGAGGACCGCCCACGACATCGCGCAGGAGTTCCGCAACGGCAAACGGCCGCAGGTGGTCGACCCGACGACGAGCGGGATCGCGTTCGTCCAGGTGGTCGACGCGGACGACGCCCTGATCGCGTCGTCGTTCGGCGCCGACCCGACGGTGTCGATCGTGACGCCGGACGAGCTGGCGCAGGTGCGCGCGGGTACCCGCCTCGACGTCACCAACCCGGCCAACCCCAACGGCCGGCTGCGGGTCTACGGCAGGCGCATCGGCCCGAACACCGTGCTCGTCATGACCGATCTCAGCCGTGTCGACGACTCCATCCGGGTGCTGAAGGAGGCCGCCCTCGTCGGCGGGCCGGTCGCCGTCGCGCTCATGGCCGTGGCCACCTACGCGACGGTGTCCATCTCGATGCGCTCGGTCGCGGCGCTGAGGCACGGCGCCGCCGACATCACCGCCGCCGGCCTGGCCGAGCAGCGCCTGCCGGTGCCCCCGACGCGCGACGAGATGCACAACCTCGCCGAGACGCTGAACGCGATGCTCGACCGCATCGACTCGGCGACCCAGCGCCAGCGCACCTTCGTGGGTGACGCCGCGCACGAACTGCGCTCACCACTGGCGTCGCTGCGGGTGCAGCTCGAGGTGGGTGCCCGTCTCGGTCAGGACGCCGAGTGGCCGGCCATCATCGACGACGCGCTCGTCGACGTCGACCGGCTCGACCGGCTCGTCGGTGACCTGCTCGCGCTCGCCCGGCTCGACGAGGCGCACGGGGCCTTGCTGCGGAAGGAGGACGTCGACCTGGCCGACCTCGTCGACGCGGTCGTCGCCGGCCACCTGCACGCCCGGGTGGCGGTGACCGTCACCGACCGGTCGGACACGACCGTCGAGGGCGACCCCGACGGCCTGCGCCGCGTCATCATCAACCTCGTCGACAACGCCGTGCGCTACGCCTCGACGTCCGTGGAGGTCACGGTCGGGTCGGCCGACGACGTCGCCGTCGTCACGGTCACCGATGACGGGCCGGGCATCCCCGAGGCCGAGCGCCGCGCCGTCTTCGACCGCTTCTACCGCACCCACGCCTCGCGCTCGCGCGACACCGGCGGCACCGGCCTCGGCCTGGCGATCGTCCGCGACGTCGTCACCGCTCACCACGGCAGCGTCTGGCTCGACGCGCGTCCGGACGGCGCCCGCGGCCTCCACGCCACCGTCACCCTGCCGCTGCACCAGCCCGACTGAGCCGGTCGCGCGAGGGTCAGCGGCAGCCGGGCGGCGAGCTCGACGTCCCGCTGCTCGCCGAGCACGACGGGGACGGCGGCCCCGACGAGGGCGGCGGGCCGGACGACGGCGGCGCCGAGGACGACGACGACGAGGGCGGCGTGTACGCGTAGATCGTCAACGGGATCGACGTCTTGGTCGGGTAGGACAGGCCCGGCGTGATGCCCATCGAGGCGACCTTGCCGTCCTTCGTCTGGTCGGTCGTCGGCTGGGTGGTCTGGGCGACGTTGAAGAAGCCGATGTTGTTGAGCTTCTTCAACGCGTCGGCACGGCTCAGCCCGGTGACGTCCGGCAGCTTGACCTTCCCGTTCGAGATGAACACGGTGACCGTGCTGCCCGGCTTGACCAGCGTGAAGGCGGCCGGGTTCTGCCGCACGACCTGGCCCTCGGGCACCGCGCCGCTGTCGACGTCGACCCGCTTGGGCACCAGGTTCACGGCCTGGATCGCCTGCGCGGCGTCGTTGTAGGAGTAGTCGCGCGTGCTCACGTCCGGCACCTGCACCGTGCCCTGCTTGTAGGTGCGGTACTTCACCGTGCTGTTGGCGTTCACCGTCGAGCCCGGTTGCGGGTCGACCGTGCAGACCTGGCCGTCCTGCACGGTCTGGTTGTTGAAGCACGGTCCGCTGGTGGTGCCTGCCGGCACCGGTACGAGCGTGAGCTTGCTGAGGGCGTCCTCGGCGGCCTGCGGGCTCATGCCGATGACGTCGACGGGGATCGTCTCCTGCGCCACCTGCGGCTTGTTGTCGCTCCTGTTCGCGTAGATCAGGTAGCCCGCGCCGGCGGCGACGAGCAGCACCGCGAGCGCGATGGCCAACCAGATCAGGCCGCTGCGGCGGGTGCGGTCGCTGTCGTCCGGGTACTCGTCCGGACGCCGCGGGATGAACACCGGCGGCGGGGGCGTGCGGGCGATGAACTGCGTGCGCTCGGCGTCGGTCATCACCGCCTCGGCCAGCACCGGCTGGTTGGCGATGGCGCGCTGGATGTCCTGCCGCATCTCGGCCGTCGTCTGGTAGCGGTTGGCGACGTTCTTGGCCAGCGCCTTCATGACGATCGAGTCGACGGCGCGCGGGACGTCCGGGGTGCGCGCCGACGGCAGGGTCGGCAGTTCGCGCACGTGCTGGTAGGCGACGGCGACCGGTGAGTCGCCCTGGAACGGTGGCGTCCCGGTGAGCAGTTCGTAGAGCAGGCAGCCGGTCGAGTACACGTCCGACCGGGCGTCGACCGCCTCGCCGCGCGCCTGCTCGGGCGAGAGGTACTGCGCGGTGCCGATGACATTGGCCGTCTGGGTGACGGTGGCCGAGTTGTCGGCCACCGCGCGGGCGATGCCGAAGTCCATGACCTTCACCGCGCCGGTCGGCGTGATCATCACGTTGGCCGGCTTGATGTCGCGGTGGATGATCCCGTTGCGGTGGCTGAAGTCCAGGGCGGCGCACACGTCGGCGGTGATCTCGAGCGCGCGCCGCGCCGGCAGGCGTCCCTCGGTCCGCAGGATGTCGCGCAGCGTGCGGCCGTCGACGTACTCCATGACGATGTACGGCAGTTCGCTGCCGTTCATGCCGGCGTCCTCGCCGGTGTCGTAGACCGACACGATCGACGGGTGGTTCAGGCCGGCGGCCGAGTGCGCCTCGCGGCGGAACCGGTTCAGGAAGGACTGGTCGCGAGCGAGGTCCGCCCGCAGCACCTTGATGGCGACGTCGCGGTTGAGCCGCAGGTCACGGCCGCGGTGCACCTCGGCCATGCCGCCGTAGCCGATGAGTTCGCCGATCTCGTAGCGGCCGCCGAAGACGCGGGGCTTGGTCATGCCGCGCTCCTGTCGTGGGTGGTCGGTGGGGTCGTCACGTCCGTCACTTGCTTCCCTGCGGGGAGTCCAGATAGGCCTGCATGACCGCCTTGGCCACCGGCGCAGCGGCGAGGCCGCCGGTGGTCTCGTTGCCCGCCACGCCGCCGTTCTCGATTATCACGGCGACGGCGATCTTGGGCTGTCCGTCCTTCAGCGCGAAGCCCGAGAACCAGGCGTGCGGCGGCGTCTGCACGCCGTTGACGTAGATGCCGGTGTCGGCCGTGCCGGTCTTGCCGCCGACGGTCACGCCGGGGATCGCGGCGGAGGCGCCGGTGCCCTCGGGCGAGGTCACCACGGCCTCCATCATCTGCTGCAACTGTGCGTCCACGCCGGGTTCGAGCACCTGGTCGAGCTGCTTCGGCTGTGTCTCGGACACCACCGAGAGCGTCGGGCCGAGTTCGCGCGACACGAGGTACGGCTGCATGAGCGTGCCGTTGTTCGCCACTGCCGCCGAGATCATCGCCGCCTGCAGCGGCGTGATGCGCACGTCGCGCTGGCCGAAGGCCACGCGGGCGAGAGCGGTGACGTCGCTGAAGTCGTCGGTGCTGCCGGGCGTGGATGAACAGACCGCGAGCGGGATCTCCATCGCCGGCGGGTCGCACGCGTCGTACTGGCCCGGACGATAGGGCGCGTCGAGCCCGAACGACTGGGCCTCGCTGATGAACCCCTGCAGGTCGAGCTGGTCGGCGAGCAGGGCGGCGAAGGCGGTGTTGCACGACTTGGCGAGCGCGAACTCGAGGGTGGCGGTCTTGCCGTCGTCGCACTGCTCGCGGTCGAAGTTCGAGACGCACGGGCTCGCGGTGCCGGCCGGGCACGGCGTGGTGCGCGCCGGGTCGCCCGGCCAGTACGAGTTCGGCGCGGCGATGCGGGTCTCGGGCGTGCGGTTCTGCTTGAGCGCCTGCGCCGCGACGATCACCTTGAACACCGAGCCGGCGGCATAGACCTGCCGCAGGGCGCGGTCGTACAACGGCCCGGGATCGCTCGGGTTGGCGCGGTACATCGCGGTCGGGTCCTCGGGCACGTCACCGCAGCCCTTGCTGCCGAACCCCGTGTACGTGTCGAGGTACGACAGCGGGTAGCGCGACGGGTTCTGTGCGTTGCGCTGCTTGTAGAGCGTCGACCCGCCCTGCCGCAACACGAGTTGAGCCTGGATGCGGTCGTTCAGGTGCTGCTGTGTCTCGCCCGGCTTCCGCGCGTCGTCGAGGCTGTTGTAACAGGCGTAGGCGTGCGTGATCGCGTCCGGGTTGTGCGAGCTGAGCACGGTCGGGTCGAACGACGGCGTCGACACCAGCGCGAGCACGGCACCGGTCGTGGGGTCGAGCGCCACGACCGCGCCGCGCTTGAGGCTGCCGTCGGGGTTCTTCATCGCGTCGTACGCGGCCTGCTGCGCGGCCCGGTTCAGCGTCAGCTCGACGTTGCCGCCGCGCGGGTCGCGCCCGGTGAGCAGGCCGGTGAACTGGGTGGTGAAGAAGCGCTCGTCGTCGCCCGACAGCACCTGGTTGCGCACGCCCTCGATGCCCGACGACCCGTAGACGTAGGAGTAGTACCCGGTGACGGCCGCGTACAGCGGCCCCTGCGGGTACTGCCGCAGGTACTTGAGCTCGTCGTTGGTCTTGATCGAGTCGGCGATCGCCTTGCCCTGCACGACGATCGAGCCGCGCGGGTGCGAGTACTCCTCGAGCAGCACCCGCCGGTTCGTCGGGTCGTTGCGGTACTCGTCGCTCTGCAGCACCTGGACGACGTTGAGGTTCACGAACAGCGCGGCGAACAGCACGCCGAGCGCCACGGCCACCTTGCGGATGGGACGGTTCACGGTTCAGACCAGCGCATCGATCGGGGCGGCGGTGCGTGCGGGGGGCGCGGGCGGCACGGTCGCGGGCCGGCGGGCGGCGTCCGAGATGCGCAGCAGCAGCGCGAGGATGATCCAGCTGCCGAGCAGCGACGAGCCGCCGTAGGACAGGAACGGCGTGGTGAGACCGGTCTCGGGCAGCAGCCTGGTGACGCCGGCGACCACGACGAACAGCTGCAGCGCCATGAGGAACGACAGCCCGCAGGCGAGCAGCTTGCCGAACGCGTCGCGCACGCCGAGACCGGCGGCCATGCCGCGGGTGACGAAGACGGCGTAGAGCACGAGCAGGCCGGCCAGCCCGACCAGCCCCGTCTCCTCACCGAAGCTCGAGATGATGAAGTCGGTGGCGGGCAGCGGCACCAGTTCGGGGTGGCCGTTGCCGAGGCCGGTGCCGAAGATGCCGCCGGTGCCGAGCCCGAACAGTGACTGGCGCAGCTGGTAGCCGTCGGCGTCGTGCGCGGCCGAGAACGGGTGCAGCCACACGCCGACGCGCACCTGCACGGTGCCGAAGAGCTGGTAGGCGACGTAGGCGCCGACGACGAAGAGCAGCAGGCCGACGATCACCCAGCTGACGCGCTCGGTGGCGACGTAGAGCAGGACGACGAACAGCCCGAAGAACAGCAGGGACGTGCCCAGGTCGTGCCCGCGCACGAGCACGCCGATGCACATGAGCCAGACGAGCAGCAGCGGCCCGAAGTCGCGTCCGCGTGGGAAGTCGATGCCCAGCACCCGGCGTCCCGCGAGCGCCAGCACGTCCCGCTTGGTGACGAGGTACGCGGCACCGAAGACGGTCAGCAGGATCTTCGCGAACTCGCCCGGCTGGATCGAGAAGCCCGCCAGCCGGATCCAGATGCGCGCCCCGTTCACCTCGCTGAAGCGGGCCGGCAGCACCGCCGGCAGCAGGAGGAAGAACAGGCCGAGCAGGGCGAGGGTGTAGGCGTAGCGCTGCAGCACCCGGTGGTCGCGCACGAGCACGATCAGCGCGATGAACAGCGTGACGCCGATGGCCGTCCACAGCACCTGGGTCGGCGCCGCCGCGCCGCCGTAGTCGGCGCCGAGACGCTGCTTCAGCCCGAGGTCGAGACGATGGATCATCACCAGCCCGAGGCCGTTGAGCAGGACGACGATCGGCAGCAGCAGCGGATCGGCGTACCGCGCGACCTTGCGGATCACCAGGTGCGCGACCAGCCCGACGACGATGGGGACGGCGGCGTAGGTGGCGAGCCGGTGCGAGAAGTGGCCGTCGCGCGCGGCCTCGACGGCGGCCTCGGCGCCGACGACGATGAGCACGGCGAAGAGCAGGAGCAGCAGTTCGGCCGTGCGGCGCGTCGGGATGCGCAGCTGCGGTGCGAGGGTGGTCATCGTCCGCTGCCACAAGCTCCGACGGTGCTGCCGATCGACCCGGACAGCGACGCCGACGGGGTGGCCGCACGCGGCGACGTGCTCGTCGGCACGGGCAGCTTCGAGGTGGTGAGCCGCGGGCGCGCCGTGCCGCTCGACGATCTCGTCGACGGCGCCGCCGACGACCGCGGCGGGCTCGCCGACGCACCGGACGAACAGCTCGTCGCGGGTGACGACGGCGCAGGTGACGACGGCACGGGGGTCGGCGCCGGCGGGGTGCTGGGGTTCACCAGTCCGGCCAGTTCGTCGATCTTGCGCATGCCGGCCTGCAGGCTGTCGACGCTGATGCCGTCGGTGATGCGGCCCTGGTAGGCGGGCGGCAGCTCGTCGATGGTGAGCCCGCCGTAGTGGCTGTCGACGGTGTACAGCTTCAGCGGCCCGAGCCCGGCGTTCACCCCGCGGAAGATCGCGACCCGGTTGCCGTCCTTCCCGACGAACCACTGCGTGCGCGTCCACGCATAGGTGCCGGCGAGCGCGGCGACCACCAGCAGCGGGACGCCGAGCACCAGTACCCAGCGCCGCCAGCCCCAGCGGCGTCCGGTCGAGGCGGTCGGCTCGGGGGGCGTCACGGGCAGGGCGACGGTGCGGGTCAGGTCGCGCGCCTTCTCGGCCGGGCTGTCGCCGGACTCGTCCGCGCTCGCGCCGTCGACCAGCGCGCCCGCGACGACCGGCGTGAGGTCGACGCCGTCGCCGAACCCGGCCTCGATGACGTCGGCGACGATCACCGTGACGTTGTCCGGCCCGCCGCCACGCAGGGCGAGCTCGACGAGCCGGTCGGCGCACTCCTGTGTGTCGGCGATCATCATCGTCTCGCCGATCGTCTGCTCGCTGACGACGTCGGACAGCCCGTCGGAGCAGAGCAGGTAGCGGTCGCCCGCCTGCGCCTCGCGGATCGAGACGTCGGGGGCGACCTCCGACCCGAGCAGCGCCTTGAGGATCACCGACCGGCGCGGGTGGTCCTTCGCCTCCTCGGGCGTGAGCTTGCCGCTGTCGACGAGGTACTGCACATAGGTGTCGTCGTGCGTGATCTGCGAGAGCACGCCGCCGCGGAACAGGTAGGCCCGCGAGTCGCCGACGTGCACCAGCCCGACCTGGCCGCCGCGGAAGCGCAGCGCGGTGAGCGTGGTGCCCATGCCCTCGAGCTCGCGCTGCTCCTCGACCGCCCGGGCGATGCGCTGGTTCGCCTCGGCGACGGTGTCGCGCAGCGTGCTGATCAGGTCGTCGAACCCGCGGTCCTCGTCCAGGTTCTCGAGCGTCCCGATGACGATCTTGGACGCGACCTCGCCGGCCGCGTGCCCGCCCATGCCGTCGGCGATCGCGAGCAGCCGGGGCCCGGCGTAGACCGAGTCCTCGTTGTTCGTGCGCACCAACCCGAGGTCGGAGCGCACGGCGTAGCGCAGGTGGAGTGCCACTAGCGCAGTTCCAGCACGGTCTTGCCGATGCGCAGCGGCACACCGACCTCGAGGGGGATCGGCCCGTCGACCTTCCGCGTACCGAGGTAGGTGCCGTTGGTCGAGCCGAGGTCCTCGACCATCCACCGGTTGTCGACGAACGAGATGCGGGCGTGGCGCGTGCTCACGTAGTCGTCGGTGAGCACGAGCGTCGAGTCGTTCGCGCGGCCGATGAGCACCGGGGCGCCGGTGAGTCCGATGCGGGTGCCGGCGAGGCCGCCCTCGGTGACGAGCAGGTGGGTCGGCTGGCCGCGCACCACCTGCGGCGCCGCGGCGTCGTTGCGGCCGCGCCGGCGCGCCGGCGGCGGTGTCGCGACGCGGGGCGCGCCGCTCGTGCGCAGGTCGAGGCGGATCACCCGCAGGGCCGCGAAGACGAACAGCCACAGCAGCGCCAGGAACCCGAACCGCATCAGCTGCAGCGCGAGGGCGGAGTTCATCCGCTCACCGGCGTTCCTGCTGGAAGACGATGCGCGTGTGGCCGATGCGGATCACGTCGCCGTGCCGCAGCAGCTGGCTGGTGATCTCGCGGCCGTTGACGGCACTGCCGTTGGTCGAGCCGAGGTCGTAGGCGGTCGCGAAGTTGCCGTCGAACTGCACGTCCAGGTGCCGTCGCGAGATGCCGTGGTCGAGCAGTTGGAGGTCGGCGGCGTCGCCCCGCCCGACGATGTTGCTGCCGACCCGCAGCTCGTAGCGCTGGTTCGTCTGGTCGATCACGAGGGCGGCGGCGGCCCCCGCCGGCGCCTGAGGTGGTGGTGCCCACGGCTGCTGCGGGGCCTGCGGCGCGCCCTGGGGTGCGAACTGCCCCGGCGGCGGGCCGTACTGCTGCGGCGGCGCGAACTGAGGCTGTGGCGGCGGGTACTGCTGCGGCTGCTGGTACGGCGGCGCGAAGACGGTCTGCCGCGCGGGATCGGCGGCGGCCGGGGCGTAGGCCGCGAAGCCGTCGTCCGGACGCACCTCGGCGGCCACCGCCGGCATCGACAGCGAGTCGTGCGGCCGGCGGCGCGGCGGGGCGTTGGGCTCCATCCGCGACGCGACACCGAAGACGCCGGTGTGCAGCTGCTCGTCGTGGGCGAGGTACACCTCGACGTCACCGATGGTCGTCCACCGGTTCTCGTCCAGGTACTCCTGCACCAGCTCGGCGAGGGAGTTCGTCAGCTGCGTCTCCCACGGCACGAGCCGCTCGTAGTCGCTCGTCGCGAGCGTCACGCGGTACCGGTTCGGCGACATGACCTGGCCGTTGCCCATGACGTTGCGCTTGTCGGCCGCCTCCCGCTGGAGCGCCGTGCCGATCTCGACCGGCTCGACCTGGCCCTTGAAGACACGCGCGAAGGCCGAGCCGACGAGCCCCTCGAGGCGGCGTTCGAAGCGCTGGGCCAGGCTCATCGGCACCTCCTTCGCGGCGGTTCCGGGCCCGTGGTCGGACCGGCTCGCGAACAGCGGCGACCGGCGCCGCACGGGACGTCGGGCGGGCGGACTGGCAGCGAGTCTAGCCGCCAGACCCTGAAGGCCCCGGTTCCTGCGATGAGCGCCGTGCTACCTTTCTGTCAGCCGTAAGACTCCTCACGCCCGCCGTGCAGCGATCTTCGAGCGGCTCGCCGGGCAAGTGGCGGAATGGCAGACGCGCACGGTTCAGGTCCGTGTGTCCGTAAGGACGTGGGGGTTCAACTCCCCCCTTGCCCACTCGATGACCCACGCGACGGGCCGCGGCCCGTCCTGGCAGGATGGCGCCGGACGCAGCCGCCGCCGGAACCACCGGACCGGTCGGTGTTGCGCGGGGCGGACGGTGAGCGGTGTCGGACGACGACCGCACGGTCCGCGGGGCGGAGGCGGAGCACCGCTACCGCACCCTCACCGAGACCGGGATCGTCGGCGTCATCCACTGGCACGTCGACGGCGCCGTCAGCGAGGCGAACGACGCGTTCCTGCAGATGGTCGGGTACACGCGCGACGACCTCGAGGCCGGACGCATCGACTGGGTGGCCATCACCCCGCCCGAGTACCGCGCGATCGACGAGGTGAAGGTCGCCGAGCTGCGCGACCGGGGCTCGCACGCCCCGTACGAGAAGGAGTACGTGCGCAAGGACGGCAGCCGGGTGCCCCTCCTGGTCGCGTCCGCCCACCTCGACCGCGCGGCCGGCACCGGCCTGTCGCTGATGGTCGACCTCAGCGAGCAGTGGGCCGCCCGCGCGACCGCCGAGGCGGCGACGCGCCGGCTGGCGCTCATCGCCGACGTCTCCCGCAGCCTGCTCGACGCGGTGTCCGGCGACGACGTGCTGCACCGCTTCGCCGACGCGCTCGTGCCCGCGGTGGGAACCTTCGCTGCGGTCTTCGTCGCCGAGGGCCCGCTGCTGCGCCGCGCCGCGGTCGCCTCGACCGAACCCGGTCTGGCTGCGCAGCTCGTCAACCGCCACCCCGTACCGGCCTCCTCCGACGTCCCGGTCGTGCGGGCCCTGCGCACCGGCGAGGTCATCGCCTTCGAGCCGTTCGTCGAGGCGTCGGCCCACCAGGTCTCGGACGCGCCGGAGTACGTCGACGCCGTGCAGCGCTCGCGCACGTCGAGCGGCGTCGCGGTGCCCCTGCGGGCGCACGGCGGCACGGTCGTCGGGGTGGCGGCGGTCGTCGCTCCCGACGGTGTGCCGACCGACGAGTGGCCGACGCTGCAGGACATCGCCGCCCGCACCGCCGCCGCGTACCTCAACGTGCTCGAGGTACAGACCGAACGGGCCATCGCCGAGCGGCTGCAACAGGCGTTGTTGCCCGCCGGCACACCGTCGATCGCGGGTCACGACGTCGGCGCCGCGTACCTGCCGGCGGCGGGCGACCGCGGGGTCGGCGGCGACTGGTGGGACGTGATCGACCTGCGCGACGGCACGGTGGCACTCGTCGTCGGCGACGTCTCGGGTCACGGCGTCACCACCGCGACGGTCATGGCCGAGGTGCGCAACGCCCTGCGCGGCTTCCTCACGGCGGGCTTCACCCCCGGGCGTGCGCTCGAGGCCGCGTCGCGGCTGCTCGAGTTCACCGAGCACCGCGAGCACGCCACGGCGCTCGTCGCGCGCTACCGCCCGGCCAGCGGCGAGCTGGTCTACAGCAACGCCGGCCACCCGCCGCCCATCGCGATCGTCGGCGACGGCGATCGGGCGGCGGACGGTCGGGTCGTGCTGCTCGACGCGGTGCTGGACGCCCCGCTGCGCCTCGTGCCCGGCCAGTCCCGCCGCGAGGCGACCGTGCGACTGGCGGCACCGTTCGACCTGCTGATCTACACCGACGGCCTGGTCGAGAGCCGGCGCCGCCCGATCGCCGAGGGGATCCCGGAGCTGTGCGCCGTCGCGTCCGACATGGACGCGTCGTACTCGGCGCAGCACCGTGCCGAGCGGTTGGTCGCCGAGCTCACCGGCACCGAGGCCGAGGACGACATCTGCGTCGTGCTGCTCTCGCGCCGGTCCGGCTGAGCGCGACGAGCGCTGCCGAACACCGGTGTCACGCTCCTCACCGGGGGCTGAGGTGGACGGGCGGCGCGGGACGCGGGCGCCGATAGCATCACCTGATGGACTTCGGGCGCGACGTGGGCGCCGAGGCCGGGCCTTACCCGCCCGTCTCGGTGATCATGACCGCCCTCGAGGAGCGTCGCCACCTCGTCGAGGCGGTCGACAGCGTCTTCGCCCAGGACTACCCGGGACCCCTCGAACTGGTCGTCGCCGTCGGCCCGTCGACCGACCGCACCGAACACCTCGCCCTGCAGCTCGCCGTGCAGCACGGCCGCCGCATGAAGGTCGTCTCGAACCCGAGCGGCAGCACGCCCGCCGGCCTCAACATCGCGATCGCCGCCGCCGACCCCGAGTCCGAGATCATCGTGCGCACCGACGGGCACGCCCACCTCCCGCCGCACTACGTGCGCACCGCGGTCGAGGTGCTGCTGGACAGCAAGGCCGCCAACGTCGGCGGGATGATGGTGCCCGAGGGCACGACGCCGTTCGAGTCGGCGGTCGCCCGCGCGATGTCCCGCCGCATCGGGATGGGCTCGGCGCTGTTCCACGTCGGCGGCGACGCCGGGCCGGCCGACAGCGTCTACCTCGGCGTCTTCGACCGCGAGATCCTCGAACGCACCGGCGGCTTCGACGAGCACTTCGCCCGCGCGCAGGACTGGGAGCTCAACAAGCGCATCCGCGACCTCGGCGAGACCGTCTGGTTCGACCCCCGGCTGCGGGTGCGCTACCGGCCGCGGCCCAGCGTCCTGCGGCTGGCCCAGCAGTTCCACGGCTCGGGGCAGTGGCGCTGGCAGGTGATCCGCCGCTACCCGGACACGGTCAACGCGCGCTACCTCGCCGCCCCTGCCGCGACCCTCGCGCTCGGCACCGCGGCGGCCGTGCTGCTGGTCGACGCCGCCCTGCTGCACCGCCGCTCGCTGTCGGCCGCCGCCGCCGCCGTGCCGGGCGGCTACCTGGCCGTCATCCTCGTCGGCGCCGCGCTCACGCGCGACGGCCTGGACGCCCGCACCAGCGCGCTGTACCCGGTGGCGCTCACCACGATGCACCTCTCGTGGGGGGCCGGGTTCCTGCGCGCGGCGCTGCGCGACGCCGTGGCCGAGCTGCGTGCCCGCCGGGCCGCACGGGCGATGCCGGCGGGCGCCGCATGACGCGCCCCGGCCCGACGCGGGCGTGAGCGCCGAGCACCCGAACGCCGTCCGCGTCGTCCTCGCTGGCGCCGATCCCGGCCCGCTCGCGGGGCAGCTCGCGGCGCTCGACAGCCGGCGGCGCATCACCGTCACCGCCTTCACCGGCATGGCCGACCTGCCGACCGACACCGCGTTCGCGCTCGTCTCGACCGGGCTGCGGGCGCCGGACGACGTGCTGCTGCGGCTGCTGGACGATCCGGCCCTCACCGGCGTCGCCGCCCTCGTCGCGCCGCCGGCCGACGGCGCACCGGCGGACGTGCTCACGGCCGGGGCGGTGGTGCAGAGCGCGGGGTCGGCCGTGCACGCCGTCACCGACCCCGACTCGTCGTCGCTGCGGGCGGTGGTCGTCCCGGTGTCCCTGGCCGCCGCAGCGGTGCGCGTGCTCGCGGCGATCCCGGCGGCCGGCCTCGCGCCGGACACCGCCCAGGACACGACCGGCGCGGTCGACCTGGCCCTCGTCGCGCTGGTGCGGTCGTCGCTCGGCCCGGTGACGGCGGTGCGTGCCGAGCCGCTGCCCGCGCGGCGGGACGGCGGCACCCTCCCGCCGTTCGACCCGCAGGCGCCCCTGCGCTCGGCCGCACGACCGGGCGACGGGTTCTGGTCGACGTTCGTGCTGCGCCGGATCTCAGCCCGGCTCACGCCATGGTTCGTGCGGCACGGCATCGCGGCCAATGCCGTCACCGTCGTCTCGTTCCTGCTCGGCGCCGCGGCCGGGCCGCTGTTCGCGTGCGCGGGGTATCCGGGTCTCGTCGCCGGAGCGGTGCTGTTGCAGCTGGCGCTCGTGCTCGACTGCGTCGACGGCGAGATCGCCCGCGCCACCCGCACCCGCTCGGCCCTCGGCGCCTGGCTCGACGGCGCGACCGACCGGGTCAAGGAGTACGGGGCCCTCGCCGGGCTCGCGGTCGCCGCAGGTGGCGCGCGCTGGTGGCTGCTCGCCGGCGTCGGGCTCGCGGTGCAGACGGTGCGGCACGTGCAGGACCACGCCTTCGACAAGGGTGTGCTGGCCGAGTGGCGGTCGTCGCTGCGCGACCGGCGCCCCCTCGCGGACACGACCCCGTGGCACCGTCCGCCCGGCACGCCGGCGGGCCCCGACCGGCTCACCGGCTCGCCGTCGATCTGGCTGCGGCGGGTGCTGCGCATGCCGATCGCCGAGCGCTGGCTGGTGCTCTCGGTGGCCGCGGCCGCCCACCGGCCGGGCGCCGGCCTGGTCGCCTACGCCGCGCTGACCGGCTTCGCCTGGCTGTTCACCGTGCCCGGCGCCGTCGTGCGGGCGCGCCGCCTGCCGGCGGCCTCGGCGGCGATGACGCGCCGGCTCACCGCCTTCGCCGATCCCGGCATCGTGCCGATGCCGGTCAGTGCATGGACGGTGCCGGTCGTCGCGACCGTCGTCGAGTACGCCGCCGTGCTCGCCACCGCATCGGCCGCGTCCTTCGCATGGGCGGCCGCCGTGGCCTGGCACCGTTACGACGTGCTCTACCGCGGCGGTGACGTGCCCCCGGTCGTCGGCCGGCTGGCCGGCGGCTGGCCGCTGCGCGCTGCCGTCGCGGTCGCGCTGGCGGTCGTCGGGGGCGTCGACCCGTCGGCCCGCCACGTCGTCGCTGCCGTGCTGGTCGCCGGTGCCCTCTGGCTCGCCGCCGTCACACTGCCCGAGAGCCTGCGCCACGGTGTCCGCACCGCCCGCTCGTCCCCGGCGCGAGTCGTCGCCGAGGCCGCCGCGTGACGGGGCCGGGGGACGAGCGGCGGTCGCTGGCCGAGGTGCGGGCGCTCGCGCAGCCGCCCGAGGTGCTGAACCGTCGCAACGCCGAGCACTGGTCGGGCACGTACCTGCGCCGCGTGTCGGTGTACCTCACCTACGCGCTGCTGCCGACCGGCATCTCGGCCAACGGCGTCACCGGGCTGATGATCCTGACCGGGCTCGCCGGCGCCGCCGTGCTGCTGTGGACCTCGGCCTGGGCCATCGTGCTGTGTGCCGTGCTGATGCAGCTGCAGATCCTGATCGACTGCAGCGACGGCGAGGTGGCCCGCGTGCGCCGCACGACCTCGTCCGCCGGTGTCTACCTCGACCGCCTCGGGCACTGGACAACGGAGGCCGCGCTACCCCTCGGCCTCGGCATCCACGTCGACGGCGGCCCCGGCTCGATCGGCGGCTGGACGACGCTGGGTGCCCTCACCGGGCTGATCGTGCTGGTGAACAAGGGCGTCGGCGATCTCGTGCACGTGGCGCGGGCGCATGCCGGCCTGCCCGTGCTCGCCGACACGGCCGGCGCGGTGCGGCTGCGGGGCGGCGTCGTCGCCCGGGCCCGCGCGCTGCTCGCGCACGCGCCGGTCTTCCGGGCCTTCATCTCGATCGAGTTCTCGCTGATCCTGCTCGTGCTGGTGGTCGTCGACGAGCTGGCCGGCACGCACCTGCTGCGCGGGTGGGCGGCGATCATGGCGCCCGTCGCGCTCGTGCTGACCCTCGGCCACCTCGCCGCGGTGCTGCTGTCGAACCGGCTGCCGGGCGGTCGCCGCTGAGCCGGCGTCAGACGATCGGCGGGTGCCCGAGGCGGGCGAGCCGCCACACGGTCGTCCACCGCATCGGACGCCGCGGCCCGGGGTCGGTGCGGAACCCCTCGGCGAACCCCTGCCACCACACCCACCAGGCGCGGGGCCGCCGGCCGAGGCGCAGCGCGGTGATCGCGATCCAGCTCAGCAGGTAGAGCACGAGCACCGGGGCCGGCAGGTTCCGCCGTGCCACCCAGACGCGGTTGCGCGCGTTGTGCCGGTAGTAGACGGCGTGCCGCGAGGGCAGCGTGGCCGGGTGATGGGCGGTGAGGTCGCCGGCGTAGTGCACGGTCCAGCCGCCGTCCCAGAGCCGCCAGGCGAGGTCGATGCCCTCGTGGCCGTACCAGAAGTGACCGGGCCAGCCACCGACGCCGTCGAACGCGGATCGCCGCACGAACATCACGCACTCGGCGATGGTGAAGCCGGGCCCCGGCCGCTCGGGGTGGTCGACGCGCAGTCGCGGCACCCATCGCCGCATGGTCACGCCGTGCTCGTCGCAGACGTGCGGCTGCACCGAGCCGAGGGTGGCGTCGCGGCCGAAGCGCCCCGCCACCGCGGCGAGCAGGTCGGGGTCGTCGAGCCACGCGTCGTCGTCGACGAAGCCGACGATCTCGCCGCGCACGGCGGCGGCCCCGACGTTGCGTCCCTCGGGGATGCCGAGGTTCTCGGGCAGCGCGAGCGTCCGCACGCCGTCGGGCAGGCCCGACGGCGCCCAGCCGTTCCCGACGACGAGCACATCCAGCTCGACGCCCTGCTGGGCGAGCAGGCCGTCAAGGCAGCGCCGCAGCTCGGGCATGCGGGTGCCCTGGCTGAGCACCACGACGCCGACCGACGGCAGCGGCCGACCGGCTTCGTCCGCCACGGGGGTCAGAGCGACCGCAGCAGCCGCAGGATCTCGGCGGTCACCGCGTCGGGCTCCTGGTCGGCCTTGATCTCGTGCAGCAGGCCGCGCCCGCGGTAGTGCTCGACCAGCGGCAGGGTCGCCTCGTCGAACACCTTGAGCCGCGCCCGCACCGTCTCGGGGTTGTCGTCGGCCCGGCCCTCGACCTCCGCCCGGGCGAGGATGCGGCGCACGAGCTCGTCGCGCGGCACGTCGAGGTAGACGACCGCATCCGGGCCCACCCCGGCCTGCTCGGCCGAGTGCCGCACCATCTCGGCCTGCTCGACCGAACGCGGGAAGCCGTCGAGCAGGTACCCGGGGCCTTCCGAGGCCTCGATGATCGGACGCAGCAGCAGCGCCAGGATGACGATGTCCGGCACGAGCTCGCCCGCGGCCATGATCGACGAGACGAGGCGGCCGATCGCCGACCCGGCCTCGACCTCGGCGCGCAGCAGGTCGCCGGACGCGATGTGGATCAGCCCGAGCTCGGCGGCGAGGCGTTCGCCCTGCGTCCCCTTGCCCGATCCCGGGGGTCCGATGAGCAGCACATTCACGCTGCCCACCCTGGCAGACGCGCGGCCGCCCGCGCGACCGGACCGGCTGTGCCCGGTGCGTGCACCGTTCAGCCGCCCGTCGCCGTCCGGACATCTGGCACCGATAGTCCTGAACACGACATGATCGCCCATACCCGACGATCCGCTCCCCCTGAAAGGTCCATCGTGCACCCACGACACCCCCGGCGGACGCTGGTGACCGCCACCGCGGTCGGCTGCGCCGCCGTCGGCAGCCTCGCCGCGATCGCTGCCGCCGCGCCCGGCGCCACGGCCGCCCCGTCCTCGACCCTCGTCCTGTCGGAGGTCTTCGGCGGCGGCGGGAACACCGGCGCCCCGTTCCAGAACGACTTCGTCGAGCTGCTGAACCGCAGCGCGAGCGCGGCCGACCTCACCGGATGGTCGGTGCAGTACCTCTCGGCCAGCCCGGCCGCCACGACCACGTGGCAAGTGACACCGCTGACCGGCGGCGTCGCCGCCGGCGGGCACTTCCTCGTCCAGGAGGGTGCCGGGTCGGCCAACCCGCCCGCACCGTCGCTGCCGACGCCCGACGCCACCGGCGTCATCAACATGAGCGGCAGCAACGGCACGGTCGCCCTCGTGCACGGCACCGCGGCGCTGACCTGCAAGACGGCGGGCGACTGCGCGGCCGATCCGGACATCATCGACCTCGTCGGCTACGGCACCGCGGTCGTGCACGAGGGTTCGGCCGACGCGCCCGGCCTGAGCAACACCACCTCGGCCCGGCGCGCCGACGGCCCCGACACCGACCAGAACGGCGCCGACTTCACCGCCGCCGCACCTGCGCCGCAGAACACCGCCAGCGCCGGGACGGGCGGCGGCACCAGTGGCGGCTCGAGCAGCACGCCGCCCCCACCGCCGACGCCCGGCCCGCTGCGCATCCACGACATCCAGGGTTCGTCGTGGGTCTCGCCCCAGGCCGGCAACACCGTCACCGACGTCCCTGGCATCGTCACGGCGGTCCGCACCTCGTCCAGCAAGGGGTTCTGGATCCAGGACCCGACGCCGGACGCGAACCCCGCCACCAGCGAGGGCGTCTTCGTCTTCACGAGCAGCACCCCGACCGTCGCGGTCGGCGACAGCGTGCTGGTGAGCGGCACCGTGAGCGACTACTACGCGCTCAGCTCGGGCGAGACGGTCAGCACGACCAGCAACCTGTCGGTCACCGAGCTCACCAAGCCGACCACCACCGTGCTGTCGCACGGGAACGCGCTGCCGGCGCCGGTGGTGCTCGGCCCGGGCACCGTGCCCGACACCTACGCGCCGGACCTCGGCGGCGCGAACATCGAGACGACGCCGATCACGCCGTCCCGCTCGGCGCTGGACACGTACGAGTCGCTCGAGGGCATGCGGGTCGAGATCGACGATGCCCGCGTGGTCGGTCCGTCCAACAGCTACGGCGAGACCTACGTGACGAGCAAGCCGGCCGAGGCGCCGACCTACCGCGGCGGCACCGAGCTGCTGGGTGAGAACCGCACGCCGTCCGGACGGATCGAGGTCGTGCCGCTCACTGGCGGCAACCCGGGGGCCGACGTCGGCGACGTGCTCACCGGCGCGACCGTCGGCCCGCTCGACTGGTCGAGCTTCGGCGGCTACGTCATCGACTCGGCGCCGGTCACCGTGGCGCACCACGGGCTCGCCCCCGTCGTCGCGACGCCCGGCACCGCGAAGCAGCTCACCGTGGCGACCTACAACGTCGAGAACCTGGCGCCGGGCGACAGCGCGGCGAAGTACCAGGCGCTCGGCAGCGGGGTCGTCACGAACCTCGGCGCGCCCGACATCGTGGCGCTCGAGGAGGTGCAGGACAACACCGGCGCCACCGACGACGGCACCGTCGCCGCGGACGCCACGCTGACGAAGCTGACCGACGCGATCGTCGCGGCGGGCGGCCCGCACTACGCGTGGCGTGAGATCGACCCGGCGAACGACCAGGACGGCGGCCAGCCGGGCGGCAACATCCGGGTCGCGTTCCTGTTCGACCCGTCGCGGGTGTCGTTCGTCGACGCCGGCCCGGCCGACGTGAACCGGACGACCACCGGCACCCAGGTCGTGAAGAGCCACGGCAAGGCGGCGCTCACCCTCTCGCCCGGCCGCATCGACCCGACCAACCCGGTCTGGACGAGCAGCCGCAAGCCGCTGGTCGGCGAGTTCCTGTTCGACAAGCAGTCGGTGTTCGTCATCGCGAACCACTTCGACTCGAAGGGCGGCGACCAGAACGCCGACGGCCGCTTCCAGTACCCGCAGCGGTCGTCGGAGGTGCAGCGAGCCGGGCAGGCACAGGTCGTGCACGACTTCGTCCAGTCGCTGCTGGCGGTCGACAAGAAGGCCCAGGTGGTGGTCGTGGGCGACCTGAACGACTACCAGTTCAGCCCGGCGCTGTCGGTGCTGCGCACCGGCTCGGCCGAGGGCGCCGGAGAGGCGATCCTCACCGACCTCATCGCCACCCTGCCGGTCGACCAGCGCTACACCTACGTGTACGAGGGCATCTCGCAGGTGCTCGACCACATCCTGGTGAGCCCGACGGTCGACGGCGACCGCTACCAGGTGGTGCACGTCAACGCCGAGTTCCCCGACCAGACCAGCGACCACGACCCGCAGGTCGGCACGCTGAGCCCGTGATGCAGGCGCGGGCAGCTCGTCGCCCGTGATCGCGCTGCGGGCGGAGTGTCGCCCGGTACCAGGAACCGCGACCGCCGCCCGTCACCCCGCGGCCGGCGCCCTCCCCGCGTGTGCCCGGCCGTGGGTTG
>NZ_JBQCEE010000075.1:0-32314 GCF_051960575.1 Jatrophihabitans sp. | reverse complement strand
CATCGGCCTCGACGGCCGCGGCCCTGACGAGGGCTTCGAGCTGCTGCGCGAGGTGTTCAACCTCGACGAGCAGCTCGCCCAGGCGGCCGACCCCGCTACCACCACCACCACCACCGACCCGAACGCCACGGAGGTGTCGTCATGACCCTGGTCGAAGAGACGCCGGCGCCGTCCGCCGCCCTGCCCCGGATCTCCGGCCGGCGCACCAAGGTCGGGCTCGTCGCGGGCGGGCTCGGCGCCTACTGGCCGCAATTCCCCGAGCTGCTGCCGCAGCTGCAGCGCTCGTCCGCTCGCGTGTCCGAGCGGATGCGCGCGATGGACTGCGACGTCGTCGACGTCGGGTTCATCTCCGACGCCGAAGAGGGCGCCCGCGCCGCCGAGACCCTGCGCGCCGCCGGCTGCGACCTCATCGTCGGCTTCCTGACCACCTACATGACCGCCTCGATGCTGGTGCCGATCGCGCAGCGCAGCGGCGCGCCCGTGCTGCTGATCAACCTGCAGCCCACCGAGGCGATGGACCACGCCAGCTTCGACACCGGACAGTGGCTCGCCTACTGCGGCGCCTGCCCGCTCCCGGAAATGGCGAACCTGTTCGAGCGCATCGGCGTCCAGTTCCGCTCGGTCTCGGGCTACCTGGAAGACGAACGGGCGTGGGCCCGGGTCGCGCGTTGGGTTCGGGCCGCCGGCGTGCGCGGTGCGCTTCGCACTGGGCGCCACGGCCTCATGGGGCACCTGTACCCCGGCATGCTCGACGTCTCGACCGACCTCACCCTTGTCCCGGCCAATCTCGGAGGCCACGTCGAAGTCTTGGAATTCGACGACCTCCGGGTACGCGTCGAGCAGGTCGGCGATACCGAAGTCGACGAGCGCATCGAGCTTGCCCGCGACCTATTCACGGTGGACAACTCGGTTGCTCTCGACGACTTCCGCTGGGCTGCCCGGGTTGCCGTCGGCCTCGACCGACTGGTCGACGACTTCACGCTCGACAGCCTCGCCTACTACCACCGCGGGCTTGCCGGCGAGCAGCACGAGCGGCTCGGTGCCGGCATGATCCTCGGCGCCTCACTGCTCACCGCTCGTGGCATCCCGACGTGCGGGGAGTTCGAGTTGCGTACGTCGCTGGCGATGCTCATCGTCGACCGGCTCGGCGGTGGCGGCTCGTTCACCGAACTACAAGCGCTCAATTTCCGCGACGACGTCGTCGAGATGGGTCACGACGGACCCGCCCACCTCGCCATCAGCGAACACAAACCGCTGCTACGCGGCCTTAGCGTCTACCACGGCAAACGCGGCTGGGGTGTGTCGGTGGAATTCGACGTCAGGCACGGTCCGGTCACCGTCGTGGGGCTGATCCAGCGCCGAGACGGGTCATTCGCGCTCGTGACATCGAGCGGCGTGGTCGTGCCGGGTCCGTTACTTCGCATCGGCAACACCACCTCTCGGGTCGACTTCGGATGTGACCCGGGCGAGTGGGTCGACAGCTGGAGCGCGACCGGCATCTCACACCACTGGGCGCTCGGCGTCGGCGATCTCGTGCCCGACATCCGTGCCACGGCCGACCTCCTCGGCCTCGAACACATCCACATCGCGCCCTAGCGCAGCGGGGGAGACATGAGCGATCAACAGGCCGCCCAGGAAGCACTCGTGCAGCAGACCATCGAACTGCCGTCGTGGGCGTTCGGCAACAGCGGTACGCGGTTCAAGGTGTTCGCCCAGCCCGGCGTCGCGCGTGACCCGTTCGAGAAGCTGGAGGACGCGGCGCGGGTGCATGCCTTCACGGGTGTTGCGCCGCGCGTCTCGTTGCACATCCCGTGGGATCGCGTCGACGACTACGGCAAGCTGGCCGCCCACGCGTCCGATCTCGGGGTCTCGATCGGTGCGATCAATTCGAACCTGTTCCAGGACGACGAGTACAGGCTGGGTTCGCTGACGCATCCGGACGCCGCGGTGCGTCGGCGGGCGGTCGCCCATCACGCCGAGTGTGTCGAGGTCATGCGGGCGACCGGGTCGACCGATCTCAAGCTCTGGCTGCCGGACGGGATCAACTACCCGGGGCAGGACGACCTGCGGGCGAGGCAGGAGCGGTTGGCCGAGTCGCTGCGCGAGATCTACGCGCTGCTCGACCCCGAGCACCGGCTGCTGCTCGAGTACAAGTTCTTCGAGCCGTACTTTTACGCGATGGACATCCCCGACTGGGGCACGTCACTGGTGCACTGTCTCGAGCTCGGCGAGCGGGCGCAGGTCGTCCTCGACACGGGGCATCACGCGCCCGGGACGAACATCGAGTTCATCGTGATGCAGCTGGTGCGGCTCGGCCGGCTCGGCGCGTTCGACTTCAACTCGCGCAACTATGCCGACGACGACCTCATCGTCGGGTCGGCCGACCCGTTCCAGCTGTTCCGGATCATGCACGAGATCGTCACCGCCGACGTCCTGAAGCCTGCGTCCGGCATCAATTTCATGCTCGACCAGTGCCACAACATCGAGGCGAAGATCCCCGGTCAGATCCGCTCGGTGATGAACGTGCAGGAAGCGACCGCGAAGGCGCTGCTCGTCGACCGTGACGCCCTGCGTCACGCCCAGCGCGACGGTGACGTGCTCGGCGCGAATGCGGTGCTGATGGATGCCTACAACAGCGATGTGCGGCCGATGCTCGCCGACGTGCGCGCGTCCCAGGGCCTCGACGCGGACCCGTACCACGCCTATCTCCGCTCCGGTCATCAAGAGCGGATCCGATCCGAACGAGTCGGTGGCCACCAGGCCGGCTGGGGAGCGTAATCAATGTCGAACTATGTCGTCCGCGAACTGATCGAGCGGTCGAACCGCCTCGGCGCGGATCCGAGGAACACCAACTACGCCGGCGGCAACACCTCGGCCAAGGGCGTCGAGACCGACCCGGTGACAGGGCAGCCGGTCGAGCTGGTCTGGGTCAAGGGCTCCGGCGGTGACCTCGGCACGCTGACCCAGCAGAACCTCGCGGTGCTGCGGCTGGATCGCCTGCGCTCGCTGGTCGATGTCTACCCGGGTGTCGAGCGCGAGGACGAGATGGTCGCCGCCTTCGACCACTGCCTGTTCGGCAAGGGCGGTGCGGCGCCGTCGATCGACACGGCGATGCACGGCCTCGTGGATGCGCCGCACGTCGACCACCTGCACCCCGACTCGGGCATCGCGATCGCCACCGCGGCGGACGGTGAGAAGCTCACCGAGCAGATCTTCGGCGACAGGGTCGTCTGGGTGCCGTGGCGCCGGCCCGGCTTCCAGCTCGGGCTCGACATCGCGGCGATCAAGGCCGAGAACCCGCAGGCCGTCGGCTGCATCCTCGGTGGCCACGGCATCACGGCGTGGGGTGCGACCAGCGAGGAGGCCGAGCGGAACTCGCTGTGGATCATCGGCACTGCCGCCGCACACATCACCGAGCACTCGGTGCCCGAGCCGTTCGGTGCCGTGCTGTCGGGATACGAGGCGCTGCCGGCCGACGAGCGGCGTGCGCGTGCCGCCGCGCTGGCGCCGACGATCCGCTCGATCGCCTCGCAGGACAAGCGGATGGTCGGGCACTTCACCGACAGCGACGTCGTGCTCGACTTCCTCACCCGTGAGGAGCACCCGCGCCTCGCCGCGCTGGGCACGTCGTGCCCCGACCACTTCCTTCGGACGAAGGTGAAGCCGCTCGTCCTCGACCTGCCCGCCGCGACATCTGTCGAGCAGGCCATCGCCCGCCTGCGCGAGCTGCACGCCGACTACCGGGCCGACTACCAGGCCTACTACGACCGGAACGCGACGCCCGACAGCCCGGCCATCCGTGGCGCCGATCCGCTGATCGTGCTGGTGCCTGGAGTCGGCATGTTCAGCTTCGGTAAGGACAAGCATACCGCTCGCGTGGCCAGCGAGTTCTACGTCAACGCCATCAACGTGATGCGCGGCGCCGAGGGTCTCTCGTCGTACGCGCCGATCGACGAGGCCGAGAAGTTCCGCATCGAGTACTGGGCGCTCGAGGAGGCCAAGCTGCAGCGCATGCCGGCGCCGAAGCCGCTCGCCGGGCGCATCGCGCTCGTCACGGGTGCTGCGTCCGGGATCGGTCGGGCCATCGCCCAGCGTTTCGCCGCGGAGGGCGCGTGCGTTGTCATCGCCGACCTCGACCTCGCGAAGGCACGCAATGCCGCAGCGGCGATCGGGTCGACGGATGTTGCAGTGGGCGTGCGGGTCGATGTCAGTGACGAGGCGGCCGTCGAGGCAGCGGTCGCGGAGGCGCTGCTTGCCTTCGGTGGCCTCGACCTTGTGGTCAACAACGCGGGTCTGTCGCTGTCGAAGGCGCTGCTCGAGACGACCGTCGCCGACTGGGACCTGCAGCACAACGTGATGGCGAAGGGCTCGTTCCTCGTCGCACGCACCGCGGCGAAGGCGATGATCGACCAGCGGCTCGGCGGCGACATCGTCTACATCTCGAGCAAGAACTCCGTCTTCGCCGGCCCCAACAACATCGCCTACTCGGCGACCAAGGCCGACCAGGCCCACCAGGTGCGGCTGCTCGCCGCCGAGCTCGGTGAGCACGGCATCCGCGTCAACGGCATCAACCCCGACGGTGTCGTGCAGGGCTCCGGCATCTTCGCCGCCGGCTGGGGCGCCAACCGCGCGGCCGTCTACGGCGTCGACGAGCAGGATCTCGGCAAGTTCTACGCGCAGCGCACCATCCTCAAGCGCGAGGTGCTGCCCGAACACGTGGCCGCGGCGACGTTCGCGCTCGTCGGGCCCGACCTGACGCAGACGACAGGCCTGCACATTCCGGTCGACGCCGGCGTGCCGGCCGCGTTCCTGCGATGAGCCGGCACCGATGAGCAGGCACCCATGAGCACCGTCGCGGCCGTCGACCTCGGCGAGTCGAGCGGGCGGGTGATGGTCGGCGAGGTCGACGCCGACCGGCTGCACCTCGACGCCGTCGCCCGGTTCGTGAACGAGCCGGTCGCGCTCCCCGACGGGTTGCACTGGAACGTGCTCGAGCTCCACCGGCAGGCGGTGGCCGGCCTGCGCACGGCGGTGGCCCGGCACGACGTCAGCAGCGTCGGCATCGACTCCTGGGCCGTCGACTACGGCCTGCTGCGCGGCGACCGGCTGCTCGGCCTGCCCTACCACTACCGCGACGCACGCTGCGCCGCCGGCGTCGACCGGGTGCATGCGATCGTGTCGCACGCGGAGCTGTACGGACGCAACGGCCTGCAGTTCCTGCCGTTCAACACCGTCTACCAACTCGCAGCCGACGACTGGACGCGCGACGCCGAGCACCTGCTGCTGATACCCGACCTCATCGGGCACTGGCTCACCGGTGCGTTCGTCGCCGAGCGCACCAACGCCTCGACCACCGGCCTCCTGCGGCTGACGACGGGGGAGTGGGACGCCGACCTGGCTGAGCGTGTCGGTCTGCCGCCGTCGCTGCTGCCGCCGCTGGTCGATCCGGGAACGGAGGTCGGCAGTCTGCGGCCGGCACTGGGCCTGGGCGGGGCGCGGCTCGTTGCGGTCGGGTCGCACGACACCGCCTCGGCGGTGGTCGGCGTGCCGATGACGGGCGACGACGCCGCCTACATCTCCTGCGGCACCTGGGGCCTCGTGGGCGTCGAGCTCGACCGGCCGGTGCTCACCGAGGCCGCGCGGGCGGCGAACTTCACCAACGAGGGCGGCGTCGACGGCCGAATCCGCTTCCTGACCAACGTTATGGGCACGTGGCTGCTCTCCGAGACGATGCGGACCTGGGGGACCGACCTCGCGCCGCTGCTCGCGGCCGCCGCCGACGTGCCCTCGACCGTGCCGGTGTTCGACGTGCAGGACGCGCGCTTCGCGGCGACTGGCGACATGCCGTCGCGCATCGCCGCCTGGTTCGCCGAGCGCGATGCGGTTGCGCCGAGCGACCGGGCGACGCTGGTGCGCAGCATCATCGAAAGCCTCGCGACCGCCTACGCGCGCGCACTCGACACGGCGGCCGACCTTTCGGGGCGGCGCATCGGCCGCGTACACGTCGTCGGCGGCGGCGCGCTGAACGGCCTGTTGTGCCAGGCCGTCGCCGACCACAGCGGACTGCCGGTGATCGCCGGACCGGTCGAGGCGACGGCCCTGGGGAACGTGCTGGTGCAGGCGCGAGCGGTCGGCACGATCACCGGTGACCTCGAGACACTCCGCGATCTCGTCGCCCGCACCCAGGCCTTGCAGCACTTCGAACCACGCGTCAGGGTGGGTCGATGCGCGTCGCACTGATGATCACCTGCTTCAACGACGCACTGTTCCCCGACACCGGGAAGGCCGTGCTCACCGTGCTGCGCCGGCTCGGGGTCGAGGTCGACTTCCCGGCGGCGCAGGCGTGTTGTGCGCAGCCGATGGTGAACACCGGGTACCTGGACGAGGCGGTGCCGGTGGTGCGGAACTTCGTCCGCGCATTCGAGGGGTATGACGCGATCGTCGCGCCGTCGGGGTCGTGTGCGGGGTCGATCCGCCATCAGCACGGGTTGGTGGCGCGGCGCAGCGGCGACGCGGGGTTGGCGACCGCCGTCGCCCGGTTGGCGCCGCGGTCATACGAGTTCAGCGAGTTCCTCGTCGATGTGCTGGGTGTGGAGGATGTGGGTGCGTCGTTCCCGCATCGCGTCACCTTCCACCCGACGTGCCATTCGCTGCGGATGCTGGGCGTCGGTGACCGGCCGCAACGTTTGTTGCGGAAAGTGCACGGGCTGCAGTTGGTCGACCTGCCGGCCGCGGGGGAGTGTTGCGGGTTCGGCGGCACATTCGCGGTGAAGAACGCCGACACCTCCATCGCGATGGGCGCCGACAAGGCACGTCGCGTGCTCGAGACCGGTGCCGAAGTGCTGGTGGCGGGCGACAACTCGTGTCTCATGCACATCGGCGGCATCCTGTCGCGGCAGCGCGCGGGCGTGCGGGTGATGCACCTGGCCGAGGTGCTGGCCAGCCACGAGGGCGCGGCATGACCGCCACATTCCTGGGCATGCCGCCGTTCCCCGAGGCCGCGCGGGCCGCGCTGGCCGACACCCAGCTGCGGCGCAACCTCGCGGCGGCGACCTCGACGATCCGCGCCAAGCGGGCCGCGGTCGTCGGCGAGGTGCCGCACTGGGAGCAGTTGCGGGTCGCGGGTGCGGCGATCAAGGACGAGGTGCTGCTGCACCTCGACGCCTACCTGATGCAGCTCGAGGCCGCGCTCGAGGCGAACGGGGCGACGGTGCACTGGGCCCGCGACGCCGCCGAGGCCAACGCCATCGTCGCCGACCTCGCCGCCGCCCACGGCCTCGACGAGATCGTCAAGGTCAAGTCGATGGCCACGCAGGAGATCGGCCTCAACGAGGCGCTCGCCGCGCGGGGCATCGCCGCGTGGGAAACCGATCTGGCCGAGCTGATCGTGCAGCTCGGTGACGACCTGCCCTCGCACATCCTGGTGCCGGCGATCCACCGCAACCGAGCCGAGATCCGCGAGATCTTCGCCCGGTCGATGGCCGCCGCGGGCCGGCCCGCACCGGACGACCTCACCGACGACCTTACGGCGCTGGCGGGCGCGGCACGGCTGCACCTGCGCGAGAAGTTCCTCCGCGCCCGCATGGCCGTGAGCGGCGCGAACTTCGCCGTCGCCGAGACCGGGTCGCTGGTGGTGGTCGAGAGCGAGGGCAACGGACGCATGTGCCTGACGCTGCCCGAGGTGCTGGTCTCGGTCGTCGGGATCGAGAAGATCGTGCCGACCTTCGCCGATCTCGACGTCTTCCTGCAGCTGCTGCCGCGCTCGTCGACCGGTGAGCGGATGAACCCCTACACCTCGATCTGGTCAGGGGCCACGCCCGGCGACGGCCCACAGGAGGTGCACGTGGTGCTGCTCGACAACGGCCGCACCCGCGCGCTCGCCGACGAGGTCGGCCGGCAGGCGCTGCGCTGCATCCGGTGCTCGGCCTGCCTCAACGTCTGCCCGGTCTACGAACGCGCCGGCGGGCACGCCTACGGCTCGGTGTACCCGGGACCCATTGGGGCGATCCTCACCCCGCTGCTGCGCGGCGTCGGCGCCGACGAGCAGACCGACTCGCTGCCCTACGCCTCCAGCCTGTGCGGCGCCTGCTACGAGGTCTGCCCGGTGCGCATCGACATCCCCGCGGTGCTCGTCGACCTGCGCGCGCAGGTCGTCGACGCCCACCGCGGGCAGCGACCACCGAAGCCCGAGGCGCTCGCGATGCGCGCCGCGGCCCACACCCTCTCGTCCGGTCAGCGCCTCGACCGGGCCGAACGGCTCACCGGCCTGGCCGGCAGGCTGCTCGAACGCTTCGGTCGTGTCCGTCTGCCGGGCGGGCGCCGTGGTGTCCGTCGGCTGCCCGGCCCCGGCGCACGGTGGACGTCCGCCCGCGACCTCCCCGCGCCGCCGTGCGAGTCGTTCCGCTCCTGGTTCCGCCGCGAGGAGTCAGGGTGAGCGCCCGCGACGACATCCTCGCCCGCGTCCGGTCCGCGCTCGCCGGCGCGCCGCGCGACCACCTGCCCATCGACCGCGCCTACCGGCACGCCACGGCGCCCGTCGACGTCGTCGACCGCTTCGTCGAACGGGTCGCCGACTACCGCGCCGACGTGCGTCGCGTCGACGAGGCCGACCTGCCCGCCGCCCTGGCCGAGGCGCTCGCCGGCGCCACCACCGTCGTCCCCGCCGGCTTCCCCTGGCCGGTCGAGCACGGCGTCGCCGACGCCGGGCTCACCGACGCAGACCTCGACCGCCTCGACGCCGTCGTCACCACCGCCACCGTCGGCATCGCCGAGACCGGCACCATCGTCCTCGACCACGGCCCCGGCCAAGGACGACGGGCGCTCACCCTCGTCCCCGACCGGCACATCTGCGTCATCCGGCGCGACCAGATCGTCCCCGACGTGCCCGACGCCATCGCCGCCCTCGACCCGAGCCGCCCACAGACCTGGATCAGCGGACCCTCCGCCACCAGCGACATCGAACTGCAACGCGTCGAAGGCGTCCACGGCCCGCGCGTTCTGTCAGTGCTCCTGGTGTCGCCGCACGGAGGTCGAGTGCAGCCGATGCGCGTCGAAGATCAACCGTCGAGGCTGAGCCAATAGAGGCCGAGCACAACAATGGCCGCCGCCAGCGTGGTCACGACCGCCGTTGCGCGGTGACGTGTACCGGACGCCGCGCGGACCGTCACCACAGCTGCAGCGGCGCCAGCGACGCCGACCTCGGAGGCACCCTGCCCAACGTTGGCCAACTCGAGAACGGCATACATCCCTTCGCCGATAACGATGCCGCAGACGGCGGCCGGTGCAGCGGCGCGAGAAGCACCGGCGCCATGTCGCGCGTAGTGGGCGCACGCGCCGACGAGCGGACCGATGACGACGGCGGCCGATATCCACAGGCCTCGTTCTGAGCTTGTGGTCGCGATGCCACGAAGCGGCGAAGCGATCGCGTAGTAGCCCAGGACTTCTCCGAGCAGGCTCAGCAGTCCGGCCACCGCCCCTCGGACTGGTGTTGGCGCGTTCATCACCGAGAGCAGGAACGCCGCCACGGCCCAGACAGCACCCGAGTTCGCCAAGAAGTTGGTTGCTGCAGGCAGAACCCCCTGGAGCCAGGACGTTGCTACGCCGATGGCGAGACCGGCAGCGAAGATGCCTGTCAACTGCCACGTCGCCGGCACTGCCGCGCGAGGTCGCTGTCGCGGCGCCGGAGTACTGCTACCACCCGCAGCATGCCGGCACTTCAAGGTTCCTCCGAGTGCCCGCACGAGGTGCGCCTGCGAATGGAATGGATGGGTCGACGAGGTCGGGTGCGCAGACGCGACCCGAGAGTGCGAACGCGTGTCGTCATCGAAGACTACGCAGCTCCGCACTGCTTCGGAGAGCCCCGACGCCGGCCGACCGGGAGAGCTCACGACTCCGTCGAGAGCTGTTCACGGAGGGAGTCGTCGGCCGCTGAAGGCGACCGTGGCGATAGGCGTCCGTTATCGCAGATCGATGTTGGCGATATCGATCGCTGTTGCGTTCCATGCCTATGTGGCCACGTTGCAAGTCGAACCCATCCTGTCCGATCCGTCCACGATGCCAGTCGCCGGCTCGCTCGTCATCGGAACAACCGGCGTGGTGGTCGATGTCCCGACCGACACCCACGAATATCTCGACACCTCCGACCTCGCACCGGAAGCACGTGGCGACGAAGCCGACCCCGCCGTCCGAATGAACGAGCGATACCCGCAGCGGGCGTTGCCGCTGATCCTGCAGTTGAGCGCGCAGGCAGCGTCCGGTTCGGAGCACTGACATGGCCGGAATCGAGCATGCGGGCAGCCGCCACGGGCGATACAGCGTCGAACCGGTCAGCTTCCGCAGCGGTGAGCTCGTGCTGCGAGGCAATCTGTACGTGCCGTCGGAGCTGGATGAGCCGGCTTCGGCGGTGCCCATCCTCGGCCCGTACTGCTTCGTGAAGGAGCAGGCGCCGGTGCAGTACGCGACACGGCTCGCGGACGAGGGCTTCGTCACCCTCGCGTTCGACGCGGCCCATCACGGCGCAAGTGACGGGGAACCCCGCCGGTTCGAGGACCCGTTGGCCAAGGTGGCCGACGTCCGTGCGGCGTTGGACTTCCTGTCCTCGCGTCCCGAGGTGGACGCCGACCGGCTCGCAGTCTTGGGGGTCTGCGAGGGGTCGTCGGAAATGTTGCGGGTCGCGGTCGACGACCCTCGTGTCACCTCGATCGCCACAGTCAGCGGTCACTACCGCGATGCCGACAACGATGTCGAACTGGCCGGAGGCGAGGCGTTGGCGGCCGGTGAGATCGCGCGTGCGGCGGTGACCGACCGCCTGCAGGCGCGGAGGGAACGCGGCGCTGCCGCGCTCGCCCGGTACGAGGAGGACGGGCAGGTCGAGTACGGCGCGATCGTTGATCCGGTGCGGACGGACGTTGCGCTGCCGTGGCGGATGATCTGGGACTGGTACCACGGCTGGGCCGACCGCGGCCTGTGGGAGAACCGGTACGCCCTGATGAGCGACGTGCCGTACTTCGCCTTCGAGTCGCTGACCGCGGCCGAGCAGTTGCGGAAGCCGTTACTGATGGTGCACGCCGACTTCTGCGACGGCCCGGACTCGGCGCGGCGTCACTTCGCGGCGGTGCCGGGGACGGACAAGCGCCTGGTCTGGCAGGGCGAGAACTCGCACTTCCAGTACTACGAGGATCCCGCGGTGATCGATCATGCCGTGGGCCTCGCCGCTGCGTGGTTCCGGGATCACCAGTGACTCGCCCGGCTCCTGCACTGCTGATTACCGGCGCCACCGGCGGGATCGGTGCAGCGACCGCGCGCGCTGCCCGGGCGGCGGGCTGGCGTCTCGTGCTGCTGGCCAGGTCTGCGGCGGTGGAGGCGCTGGCCGGCGAACTCGGCGGCGATACGGTCGCGCGGGCGGTCGTCGGCGACGTCACCGACCCCGCGGTCCTCGAGCGTGCGGTCACGATTGCGGTTGACGATTTCGAGGGCCTCGACGCCGCGTTCGCGAATGCCGGCATGACGGCCGGGCCCCGGCAGTACCGACCCGGCGCCGCCGAGGCGTCCGTCGACGGCTGGCGTGACATGGTGCTGACCAACGTCCTCGGTGTCGCGCTGACCGTCCGAGCCGCCGCGGAGGCCCTGATCGCCTCGCGCGGTCGATTGGTGATCACCGGCTCCGTCCTGGGCCGGTACGCCATGGCCTCGTCGTTCTACTCCGCGACCAAGCACGCCGTCGCCGGCATCGCCGAAACAGCCCGCCTGGAACTGCTCGGCACCGGGGTGGGCGTCACCCTGATCGCGCCGGGCCCGGTCGCCACTACCTTCACCGGCGCGTCTGCGACGGCGAACGGCGGCGCGACACTGACCAGTGAGGACGTCGCGCGCACCGTGCTGTTTGCGCTGGATCAGCCGGTCGGCGTCGAGATCAACGAGATCCTGTTCCGCCCGCACGGGGCGACGCCGTGACCGCCGACCCTGCCGTTGTCGCCGACGCGTTGGTCCTGGCCGTCGAGGACGGCCTACGCCGGCGCGACCACAGGGATCCGTATTTGTCGGTGCGCGCCGCGACGGACACGCACCGCCACGACCATGGTTGCTGGGCCTACCCGTACCAGGACGGCACCGTGCTCGGCGCGGTCGCCGCCGCGGCGAAGCCGGCCAGGGTCCTCGAACTGGGCACCGCGCTCGGGTACACCTCGTGCTGGTGGGCGTCGCGCGGCGCGCACGTCGACACCATCGAGCGCGACCCGCTGCACGTGCAGCTGGCCCGCGAAAACATCGAACGCGCCGGCCTCCGAGCCTCGGTCACGGTGCACGAGGGGGACTTCGACATGGTTGTTCCCTCGCTCACCGGACCGTTCGACCTGATCTTCTTCGACGGCTACGAGCCTCCGGCGCGCCTGCTCGAGCAGGTGACCGGCTCGCTGCGCGAGCACGGCGTGGTGGTCACGACGAATCTCGACCTGGGGGAGCGGCGCGCGCGATCTCGACTCGGGTCTGCGGACGGCTGGTCGACCCGTTTCGTGGCCGACCTCGCCTTGAGTGTCAGGGCGCCTGCCGCAGGACGGCGACCGTGAACCGCGACGATGCGGCCGCGGTGGTCCGCCGCTACTACAAGGCGTTCCAGGCCGGTGATGCCGTCGCGGTCCACGAGGCGCTCGGCAGGGTGCTCGCGCCGGAGTTCGTTCTGGACAGCCCGATCGTCCGGGACCGGCTGGGCGCGCCGGCCACGGGAGCTCAGGGCGCCGCGATCGCCGTGCAGGCAGCGGTCCTGCTGCAGCACGCCGAGGTGACGTCACTGCACTTCACCATCGACGGCGCCGCAGTGGTGGCCCTGATCCGGTTCCCGACGCCGGCAGGCGCCGTCTGGCAGTCCGAACACTTCCAGCTCGATCCGGCCACCGGCACCATCACAGGCCTGCGTTCCTTCTATGACCCGAGGCCACTGCTGTCGCGCTGAGGCGGCGGCTCATCCGCCGTGCCGGTCTTCTCGACGTAGCGCTGCAGCTCCTCGAAGCTCGCGGGCAGTCGCCGCCGGAACGACAGCATGATCAGCGGCGCGAGAAGACGCCCAACACCGGACGGTGCGAAGCGCACGTATTGACAGACCTGCGTGCCCTCGGCGGTCGCAGCAACGCGGTAGGTGTGGTCGAACCCGCCGAGCCGAATCGCCGTCCCCGGTAGCCTCATCACACTGTGATGGGTGAACTGTTCGTCCGGCACGACATCGACGAAGGTGACCTCGGCCCGACCGGAGCCCTTGAAGCGGCCGGTCAGGCGTGTCCCTGAGGTGATCGGTCCGGGCGGGTCGATAAAGGCTTCGAGATACAGCGAGTTCCACCGCAGCTGCTCCGCCGGCTCCAGCAGCATCCGATACACGTCGGCGAGGTCGGCCTTGATCACCCGTTCGCCCTGGAGCTGGTGCCGGCCTGGGCGTGATGTGCGAGCGGTCATCGGTCGGCGTGACCTTTCGTCGATGTCCGCACGGCGGATGGGCTGCCTCTGATTCCCGAGACCGGCTCGTGGACGCCCGCCCGCTTCAAGTCAACTGCCACGACGGCGCCCGGGCAATACCGATTCGCGATCGGTGCGCCCTATGGGCGGTCACCGCCGCGATGCCGGATGCTGGACCGGTGGAAGCTGACCTGCGGCGCCTGAGGGTGTTCCTCGCGGTCGCCGACACCCTGCACTTCGGGCGGGCCGGCGAGCGTCTGCGGCTGGCGCAGCCCTCGATCAGCCAGCAGGTCGCCCGGCTCGAACGGCAACTCGGGCTGCGCCTGTTCGTGCGCACACCGCGCGGTGTCACCCTGACCGTTGCCGGTGAGCGCCTCGTGCAACACGTCGGGCCGGCGGTCCGCGCCCTCGACCAAGCGCTCGAGACGTTCGCGGCAGCAGGCGGCGACCAGACGTTGCGGGTCGGCGCGCTGTCCTCGCTCGCCTCGTCGCTCGTGCCCTCCGCCGTCCCGGACGTATCGACCCTGGCATCCCGGGTGAGCATCAACGAGGGGTCGTTGTCGCAGCTGCTGCAGCGGCTGCTCGCCGGCGACCTCGACGTTGTCTTCTGCTACGCGACCGCCGACGCACGCGTGCTGGACGGCGGCGCCGTCCAGCGGCTCGACGAGCGGCCGACACAAGTCGCGATGCCAGCAACCGATCCGCTCGCCGGCTGCGACGAGATCGCCTGGGCCGAGGCGGCCGCGCGGCCCTGGGTCATGCCGTCAGCGAGCCGCCACTACTACGAGGACATGCTCGAGCGGTTTACGCGCCGTGGCCTGGAGGCGCGGGTCGTCGCTGAGGCGACCACCTTGTCCGGACAGCTCGCGCTGGTCGCAGCAGGTATCGGCTGGACCTTCACCTCACCCTGGACACCGGTGCCGGCCGGCGTCCAGTGCGGGACGCTGGCCGATGGCGACCGCATCGAGCTGTTGGCCGTGACCCGCACGCTCGGCCTCGGGGTGCACGGGCGAGCGCTGATCGACGCTGTCGCGGCGCGTGCTGTTGCGTTCGGCAGCTGAACGTCCGTCCGCCCAAAAGCTGTCGTCTCGCGGCGCCCCGTCACCGCAGCACGGCGTGCATCGTCAACGGCACCTGCACCCTCCGCGAAGGGCCCCTGATCGGCGCTACGACGGTCAGCAGCCCCCATGGAACGCACACAGCGCAGGCCAACACACGCTGACTCCGCCGCGCACCGGCGGCCCTACTTGTGCGGCGGGCGCTGTTCCTGCACATTGCACGTGTAATAGTTGGACAATCCCACGATTGGCGATTCCCGTGATCAGTGCACGGCTGCCGGATACCTCAGCCGGGCCGATCGTCACTGTCATGCTGATCAGTGCCGACGTGGCTCGAGCTGCCACGTTCTACCGCCAGGTGCTCGGCGGCGAGGTGGTGCTCGACGGGCCTCCGCCGGTGTTGCGCCTAGGCAACCTCTGGGTGCAGATCGCCGAGCAAGGGGGGGCCGACGCCGGACAAGCCGGGTGTATTCGCCGTCGCGCCGGAGCCGAACCGGTTCAGTGCCGCGCTCAACATCCGCGTCGGCGACATCGACGCGACCGTCGCGGCCTGGACGGCTGCCGGCGCGACGTTCCTGACGCCGCCCATGCCGGTCCCGTCGGCACGACGGTGCTTCCTTCGGGATCCCGACGGAAGGCTCATCGAGCTGGCCCAACTCGACCCTGTCCCCGCAGCGGACCGGTGACCTCGACAAAAGCGCAACGACGTCGCTCGGCAACGCTCACCGCCGCACACTCGACGGCCCACAGCCGCCCGACCCGCATTCACCATCTCGACCACGACGTAAAGGAGTGACCTGAGGCGCCGCATCGCTCTTGCCGACTACGGCACCCCACCCCGGCTGGTCTGGCAGGACCTCGACCGTGCCGACCCCGGCCCCGGGATCGTCGCCGTCCGGGTCGAGGCCGTCGGCCTCAACCCGATCGACGCCAAGATCGCGCGCGGCGATATGGCCGCCATGATGCCGCTGCCGCTGCCCGCACCGATCGCCTCGGATCTGGCCGGCGTCGTCATCGCTGTCGGCGAAGGCGTCACTGACGTCGCGGTCGGAGATCCCGTCCTCGGCATGGTCGGCGGCGCCCTCGGCGACACCGTCCTAACACCCAGCGGCACGCTGACCCGCCGACCGGCCAGTGTCCCGGTAACCGCCGCCGCCGTCGCGTCGATGGTGGGGCTCACCTCGGCGACCATCCTCCGCAACCTCCACAGCACGGGAGGGCACACCGGCGAACACGCATTGGTCATCGGAGCGAGCGGCGGCATCGGACGCTTCCTTCTCCCGCAGCTGCGCGACCTCGGCTTCGTCGTCACCGCGACCGGCGCTCCGGCCGATGAGGCCCGCCTTCACCGCGCCGGTGCCGCGATAGTGCTCGACTACCGCGGCGGTGACCTGCCGAGCCAACTCCACGCGATCCGTCCCCAAGGGTTCGACCTCGTCATCGACATGGTCAACCAGCTCGGCGACCTGCTCACCAGCGCCGCGTTGGTCCGCGCCGGCGGCCAGCTTGTCAGCACCCTGTTCGGTCCCGAGCCGGAACATTTCGGACGCGAACTCACCGTCACCTACATCCGCAACGAGCCCGACCGTGCTGCCTTGGCGCAGGTCGCTCAACTCCTCGCCGACGGGATTGTCGAACTCGAGGCCGACCACGTCGTCGACGCCTCGGACGCGATCGACGCGTTCGCCGACTACGCCACGGCACGGCTCACCGGCAAGGTCGCGATCCGATTCGCGTCACCATGACCAGAGTGAGGCGTGCCGCGGCGGCTGCCCGCGCTCCGCGCCGGGGCTTGACGGATCGTCAGACGTCGGGGCAGTGATGGAACAGCAGCTGCCGCAACGTTGCCTCGAACTCCGACGCCTGGTCGGCGGCCAGCGGTTCGAGCAGCCGCCGCCGCGCTGCTTGTGCCGCCGCACGGCCACGACGCAGCGCCGTCCGGCCATCGGCCGTCAACGCCACCACCTGCCGTCGCCGATCACGCGCGTCGCGGGTTCGCGTGATCAGGCTGGCGGCCTCGAGCCGGTCGAGGATCGTCACCAGATCGCTCGGGTCATAGCCGGCCGCGAGCGCCAACTCCCGCTGCGATGCGTCGGTGTGCGCCGAGACCGTCTCCAACGTCGCGTACTCACCGAGCACCAGCCCCAGCTGAGCCAGGTTCTGCTCCAACCAGGACCGGGCGACTCGACTCAACCGAGCCATCGCCCACGACGGCAACAAGGTCAATCGCTCCGGCGCCGCTGACGCAGGCGGCCACATGCTCATGAACCGCGACCCTAACCGAGACCGACCGCAGTCGTTGTCCACGCCGGCCGCAGCCAGGACGAGGAGCTCAGCGTGACCGCAAGTGAACCGGCCACGATCGACGCGTCGCCATGGACGATGCACGTCGTCAACACCGGCACCAGTCACTACCCGCGCTCCGTGCTGTACCCCACCGACTCGGTCCACGCCCAACCGTCCACGATTCCCGTGCCGAACAACGCAGTGTTGCTCACCGACGGACAGCACACGGCGCTGCTGGACACGGGACTGCCGGGCGACCCCGAACCGCCCCTGCTGGAAGCGATGCGGCGACTTCCAGTCGATCCCGCCGCGGTCGACGCCGTCGTGCTGACGCATTTCCACCCGGACCACCTCGGCGGCCTGCTCGCCGCCAGCGGCCGCGTCAACTTCCCGAACGCGCGCATCGTCGTGCACCGCGCCGAATGGGAGTACTTCGCCGACGAAGATAACCTCGCTCTCCATCAGGGGCGCGTTACGGACACCGTCCGAGCCATCCGCCCGATCCTGCGTTCCGCCGACCCCGAGCTCGTCGACGACGCGGCGGAGCCGCTGCCCGGTGTCCTGATCGGGCGGCGGCCGGCCACACGCCCGGCCACGTCGTCGTCGAGATCGGCCACCCGGCGCGGGTGCTCTACATCGCAGACCTCGTTGCCGAACAACGGCAACTCAACGATCTCGGCCTGCGGTCAGGGTTCGACCGCGACCACGACCGAGCAGCGCGCACTAGACGTCGTGTACTCGACGCTGCTCGTGACGCCGGTCTGCGTGTCGTCGGAGCGCACCTCGACGCTCGGTGGTGACGCGCAGACGACGAGCCGAACGTCATGAATACAGGACTTGGCGAGACCCGGGCGATACGTCTCCGTGGAGACGTACCGTTCCCCGAGGGATGGTTACGTGCCGACCGGCACGGTGAGCGTGTCGATCTCGGGAGCGCTGGATGCCGATGGAGAGATGGCTATGGTGTTGGCGCCGGCCTGCAGTGTCAGGTTCGCGACGGCGACGGCGGTCGTGTTGCCGTCGGTGGTCGGCGGGAAAGCGATCTCGGTGGCGCTGCCGCCGTTGACGCTGATCGTCGCCTGCTGGTCGGTGGTGGCCGGGTTGCTGTAGCCGATCTTCACCGTGTAAACGCCAGAGGTCGCGGCCTGTACGCCGGCGAAGGTGAGGGTCCCGCCCTGGGGATTGCGTTGATCCGTGGCGTTGAGGTCGATGGCGTCCACGGAGAAGTATGTGCCGCTTGAGGCCGCGTTCTTCGTGCCCGTCAACGTGATGGTGAAGGTGTGGGTGCCGCTAGACAGGCCGGTGTCGGTGAACAGCGTCTGCAAGTGCTGCTGGGTGGTGGCATAGGCGTCGACGGTGTCGATGACGGTGCCGTCGACGGTCATGGTGGCTTTGCCGTAGTTGGGTCCGCGAAGTCCGATGAGGCGGACGGTGGTGCCGGTGAAGGTGACGCTCGTGGATGCGCCGGCGGCTTGGGCGAAGGACTTGGTGCTGTCGTACTCGGTGCTGAACGACGTGCCGTTGCCGTGTGTCCAGGCGCCGGTGTAGGTGAGTGCGGGGCCGGCGTCGTCGTAGGTGTAGGTGACCGGCCCGGGGGCGAGGTTGGAGACGACTGATTCGCCAGTGCAACCGGTGCACGCGGTGACACTTGCGCTGCCGCTGAGCGTCGTGCCTGGACCGCCCGCCTCGTAGCTGTCGTTGCGTGTCTGCGCTGCCCACGTGCCCTGCACGAGGTCGAGTGTCCAGGAGGGCACCCACTGCAGACTCGCTGTATCGCCGCCGATGGTGATCGGCAGCCAGATCGGCGCGGAGTCGTATAGGTCGTTGTCGTTCCAGCGGTCGCCGATGAAGACGTGGGTGGTGCCTGCGGCGCCGGTCACGTCAAGGATGCTGCTGATCTGCGAGTCGAATGTGTTCGTCCCCGTGGGCGCGAAGTTCTTCCACGGCGTCCACGGCCCTGCGAGGGAGGTGGCGGTCGTGTATTGGTTGTCGTTCGTGGCGAGCGACGTGAGGTGCGAGCCGAACAGGTAGTACGTCGAGCCGACTTTGGTCATGGCAGGCGCCTCGTGGTCGCTGAGCACTGCGACCGCCGCGGTCACGGATTCGAAGTCCGAGGAGAGGCGATCGATGCGAAGGCCGTTGGCGCGATCTTCGGTGAGCAGGTAACCGGTGCCGTCGGTGTCCTGGTACACGTTGATGTCCCGGCTCTGCTGGCCGAGCGGGCTGGAACTTCCGAGGTAGGTGTACGGGCCGCACGGCGTCGTGCTCTCGGCGACGCCGACGAGGGCTTGGTCGTACAGGTGGGGTGTGTCGATGTGCAGCCACATCACAAACTTGTGTGTTGTCGCGTTGTACAGCACCGATGGCCGTCCGACGGCACGGTTGGGACCGAGGTCGCCGCTCGACTGGAGGCTGAGTGCATCGGGTTCGCGGTGCCAATTCACCAGATCGGTGGAGGAGTAGCAGGTGATGGCGGTGAAGACGAGCCCGTTGACCATGTTCTCGCCCCAGGCGTAGTACGTCCCGCTCACGTCGAGCACCGTGCCCACAGCGCGCAGCTGAGCGAGGTCCCCGTGCTGGTCGCTCCACGCTGCCGCAGGAACGATGCTCTGCACGCCGGCCGAGGTGACCGCAGCCGTCCGGATCGGTAGCGAAGCGGCGTGTGACCCGGTGAGGCGAGGAGGTGCACCTGCGATCAGGAGCAGCAGGATGCTGACGGAGCAGATATAGCTCAGCGTTTGGATGCGCCGAACGAGCATGATGAGACTCCCGCTGTGAACCGGTAGACCGGAACCGGTGTCGTGTGCTGCGGTCGCAGCTTCCCGGGACGGTAGAATGCATGATGCATGATGTCAACGGCCTCGGGAGGTGGGCATCGCTATGGATCAGTGCGAGCCGGACGTTGCGGCCCGTCAGCGAGTGGTGATCACGGGCGCGTCGGGCGCGGTCGGTCTGGTGCTCCGGGTCGGGCTCGGGGGAGAGCACGACATTATGTGCGTCGACCGGGTCGTCCCCGCCGGTGTCCACGACGGCGAGCGCTGGATCGAGGCGGACATCGCCGATCAGGCCGCACTGCGACGCGCTCTCGCCGGCGCCGACGTGGTGATCCACCTGGCCGCCGCGGCGAGGACGTGGTCGACGTGGGAGGAGATCCGTGGGCCGAACATCGACGGATTGCACGCGGTGCTGGAAGCGAGTTGCGATGCCGGCGTGCGGCAGTTCATTTTCGCCAGCAGTGGGCATGTCGCGGGGCTCTACGGCAACGCGCCCACCCGGCTGATCCGAGTCGACGATCCTTGCCGTCCCGACTCGCTCTATGCGGTCAGCAAGGTGTTCGGGGAGTCTCTGTGCCGTCTCGCCGCCGAGCAGCGGCGCCTGGCTGTGACCTGTCTGCGCATCGGATGGCTGTTGGACGAGCCGCAGGACGGTCATGGCCGCCACGTGTGGATCAGTCCGCGCGACCTAGTCGAGCTCGTGCGTCGCTGCATCGCTGCGCGACCTCGGTTCGGCGTCTACTGGGGCGTCTCCGCCAACGGCCGCTGTCCGTGGGACAACTCGCCGGCCGTTGACGAATTGGGCTTCGTCGCTCGAGACGATGCCGAGCGGCGTCTTTCGGAACTTGCCGCGCCGGACGCTTGACATCATGCATCATGCATTTTACGGTTCCGGCGTTCACTCCAGAGCGAAGGAGTTCTGCAATGGCCGATGTCCACGGCGCTGCTCAGGCCGGTATGTCCCGTCGATCGTTTCTTGCCGGGGTTGCCGGCGTCGGGGCGCTCACGGCGCTGTCGGCTTGCAGCTCGAGCAGTAGCGCGTCGGCGGGCGGGCGCAAGAAGCTGACGTACTGGACGTGGGCATCCTCGAGCGCGCCCGACCCGCGGTCGCAGGCGCAAAAGCAGATCTTGGCCCGGTTCCGGCAGACCCACCCGTCGGTGGACGTCGTAGAGCAGGTCGTGCCGTTCGCCGATCTGTCCAACCAGCTCATCCAGTCGGTGCAGACTGGTCGAGCACCTGACGTCAGCCGGCAGGTCGACTCGAACCTCGGGACGTTGGTCGCGGCGGGCGCGATCGCACCGCTCGATCAGTATGTGAGCGGATGGAACTCCGCGCAGAAGTCGCAGTTCCTCTACCCGTGGAACGACACCGTCGTGAACGGTAAGAAGTATGCGTTCCGGCAGGCGCTGCGCCCATCGAACTACACCTACTACCGCACCGACCTGTACCAGAAGGCGGGGCTCACCGTGCCCACGACGGGCACAGCGTTCCGTGCGGACATCCAGAAGTTGACCAGCGGCAGCGAGTATGGATGGTTGATCGCCCTTTCGAAGTCCGACGCGCTGTCGGCGATCATGCAGATCCTGCCGCCCATCCTGTGGGACATGGGCAGCGACCTCATCGACCCGTCGACCAGCGCTCCGATCTTCCAGCACGAAGCCGGCGCGACAGTCCTTGCGTGGATGCAGGACTTGGTGCGCTCCAAGCACGTCATGCCGTCGGCGGCCAGCACGATGGACACGAACGCGGCGGACCAGCAGTTCCTCGCGGGCAAGGTCAGCACGTACTTCGCCAACACCGCCAAGTACGCGAGTTGGAGCAGCACGGCATCATTCCCGGCCGCGAGCTTGGGTTACGCACCATTCCCGAACTTCGGTGACAATGCGACCAAGCCCGGATCAGCGAATCTCGGCGGCGGCTGGACACTGACCATGAGCAAGACGGCCGACCAGGATCTCGCCTGGGAATTCATCGACTTCATGCACAGCGCCGAAGCCGAACTCATCGACGCCCAGGTCGGCGGCGAACTTCCGACCAACAGCCAGACCCTCGAGCAGGCATGGTTCAAGACGCCAGCAGCCAAGTACATCCACGACGCGTTCACCTGGCTCCAGCAGAGCTCCCACGAGGCCACCACCTTGAAAATCAAGAACTACCCCGCCTTCGTCGATGCTTTCGGCAATGCGGTGCAAGCAATCATCACCAACGGCGCAAGCGTCACCAGCACCCTGAACGACGCAGCGCGCACCTACAGCGGAAGCTTGTGACGTGACGTTGACCGTCGCCGCGCGGTCTCTACCGCCGACGCAGACCACGGGGACGTCGCCGACGCCACCGTGCCGTCGACGCTCGCGGGCGTACCTCGGGATCGTTCCCGCGGTTGTCGTCGTCGGTGCCGTGACAGTGGTACCGCTGCTGCAAGCCGTCAACCTCGCGTTCCACCGCACAGTCTTCCTGCACGTCGGTTCCTACGCTGGCTTCGACAACTTCCTCCAGCTGTTCCGGTCGGCCGAGGTGCGTTCCGGGCTGAGTCAGACCGTCGTGTTCACCGTCGCGTCGGTCGTAGTCGCTCTTGTGTGCGGGGTGACCGTCGCCTGCGCGCTCGCCGAGACCCGGCACACCGCGGTGTACGAGACGATCCTGCTGCTGCCGTGGGTGATCTCGCAGCTGCTCACCGGGCTGCTGTGGAAGTTCCTGTTCAGCCCGAACGTCGGGCTAGTCGACGTGATGTGGAAGGCCGTCACCGGCGACAGCAATACCGATCTACTGTCGCAACCCGGAACGGCGATGGCGTGCCTAGTCGTCGCCAATGTCTGGGAGATCATGCCGTTCGCCGTCGTGATCACGCTGTCGGCCCTGCGCACCGTGCCCGCGGAACTGCATGAGGCCGCAGCCATGGACGGCGCGTCCAAGATCAGGTCTTACTTGCTCATCATCCTGCCGCAGATCAAAGGCAGCATCTTCGTCGTCACGGTCATGCTCAGCCTGCACAGCTTCAACATGGTGCAACTCCCGCTGCTGATCACCGGCGGAGGCCCGGCGAACGGAACCAACCTGCTCGGCCTGCAGGTGTACCGGGACGCTTTCGTTTCCTACAACTTCGGCTCGGCCTCGGCGCTCGCGCTGGTCATGTTCGTCATCAACGTCGTCTTCACGATCGTGTACATGCGCCTGTTGAAAGCGCGCGTCCAATGACAACTCTCGCCTCTCGAACAGCACGGGTCCGCCACGTCCGGCGGAGGCCAGACGTGCGTCGCCTGACCACCGGCGCCGGCCGCGGGACGCTCATTGCCCTCAGCTGCGCCTTCGCCGTGCTGCCGATCTACTGGGCGGTCAGCACCTCACTGAAACCCGCTCGCGAGATCGCCGCCTCGCCGCCGACACTCCTGCCGCACCACCTCGGCGCAGAAAGCTATCGCACGGCCGTACAGACGACGGCAATCCCGCAGGAGCTGCGCAACAGCGTGGTCATCACCCTCGCCACCGTCGTGTTGACCCTTCTCGTGGCGCTGCCCGCCGGCTACGTCGCCTCCCGCTACGACTTCCGCGGCAAACGAGCGGCGCTCAGCCTGCTGCTGGCGACCGTCATGATCCCCAGCATCGTCACGCTCGTCCCCCAGTACACACTGGCCGTCAGGACCCACCTCTACGACACCTACCAGGTCCTCGCGCTCATCTTCGCCGCCACCGAACTGCCGACTGCGGTGTGGCTGGCCAAAAGCTTCTTCGACGGCATCCCGCGGGAGATCGAGGAAGCGGCGAGCATCGACGGGTGCAGCCAATGGGCGACGATGTGGCACGTCATCCGCCCGCTGTCCTGGAACATCGTCGTGACCATCTCGATCATCGTCGGTATCTGGTCATGGGGTGAACTCATCGTCGGGCTCAACCTCACCGCGTCCGACGCTCACCGGCCCGTCATGGTGGGGCTGTACTTCTTCATCGGCGACGCCGGTATCCAGTGGGGTCCGTTGACCGCTGCCGCCTGCATCAGCGTGCTCCCGATCATCGTCGGCTACTTCCTCCTCCGCCGCTTCTTCGTGTCCGGCCTGACCAAAGGTGCCCTGAAATGACGCCGAAACCTTCGACCGTCCCCGTCACCGACGCACTGGCGTCCCAGGACGCCCTCACCAAAGCCTTCAGCGGCCCCAGCGCGGCCGGTCGCGAGACTCAGACCGAGTTCGTCTACCACCGACTGCTGAGCAGCATCTCCGCCGGCGTACTCAAACCCGGCGAGCGCCTGAAGATCCAGGCCATCGCCGACACCTTGAGCCTCAGCATCACTCCGGTTCGCGAAGCGCTTCGACTGGCCTGTCGCGATGGCGTCGTCACCGAGCGCCCCTACGCCGGATTCGTGGTCAGCGAGCTGTCCCACGAAGAGTTGTGGGAGCTGTTCGAACTCCGCGGACTGCTCGAAGGATTCGTCGTCCGGAAGGCCATCCCCAAGCTCGAGGTCGTCGATCTACGCGAACTGCGCGAGAACTACGACCGCATGGACGAGGCGTTCGGGCGCGGCGACGTCGATGCATTCCGCACCGCGAACACCGAGTTCCACGGCGTACTCATTCGACGCGGCTTCCCGCACGGTTACACCCGCGATGTCATCGACGCGATGAGCAACAACACCCAGCGCTACCGGGCGGCCGCCCGTGGACTCGACGACTCCTACTACCGCGCCGCGCAGGCTGACCACCTGCAACTGATCGAGATCTGTGAGCGGGGCGATGTCCAAGCGGCCGAACAGCTCGTGCGCGAGCACGCGCTGACCTTTGCTCGCTACCTCTCCCAAACCATGTTCGGCGCGACCCGTGAAGATTGAGGCGATCGACACCTTCACCGGCTGGGGCACCTGGTGCAACTGGCTGTTCGTCCGGGTCACCACCAGCGACGGGTCCTTCGGCTGGGGCGAAGGATCACTGCACGGCGCGGTTGCCTCAGTCGAGACGGCCATCCACGAGGTCGGAGCCGATCTGATCGGCCGTCAACTTCTGCACCCCCACGTGCACTGGCAGGACCTCTACCAGACCTGGCGCTGGCGTGGCGGGTGCGTCCTCATGACGGCGATCGGAGCCCTCGACATCGCCCTGTGGGACCTCTACGGCAAGTCGCTCGGCAAACCGGTCTACGAACTGCTCGGTGGCCCATTCCGCACCGAACTCCCGGTGTACGCCAGCCACTGGCTCGAAGGCGTCACCGAACCCGACGCAGCGCATGCTGGGGCCCTCGAGGCGACATCGCGCGGCATCAACGGCCTGAAATGGAACCCGTTCCCACCCGCAGCGCTGGCCCGCAACCACCAGCGCACCATCCGCGCCGGTGCCGACATGATGGCGGCGATCCGCGACGCGGTCGGCCCTGACGTGGCCGTATACGTCGAATGCAGCGAAGCGTTCTCCCCGCGAACCGCCCTCGCAGCCGCCGACGCGTTCCGCCCGCACCAGCCGGCCTGGTTCGAGGAACCGTTGCCGTACGAGAACGCCGCCGCCATGAGCCGGCTGCGACATGACATCGGCGTCCCCATCGCGCTCGGAGAACGGCTCCTCTCGCGGTGGGAGGTCGAACCCCTGCTGAGGCAGCACGCGTGCGACGTGTTGCAACCCGATGTCATGCACGCCGGCGGCCTGAGCGAGGCGATGCGGATCGCAAATCTCGCGGAGACCTACTACGTGCCGATCGCGCCGCACAACCCCGGCGGCCCGGTCTGCCTCATGGCATCCCTGCACCTCGCCGCCGCCATTCCGAATTTCGAAACCTTCGAGGAGATGGAAGGCGAACGCGAACGACGCGACTCGCTGCTCCTCGACCCGCCCACGTTCGTGGACGGCAAGTACGCCTTGTCCGACGCCCCTGGCCTCGGCGTGGACCTCGACCTGGAACGCGCGCTCGAGATGCCGGCACGCCGCCAGCCGAGGCTTGGACGGCGCGGCGTGCAATGGCACTGACCCCGCAGACCTCCATGCAGGCTCAAGCCGCCGCGAGCGAGATCCCCGGACGAGTCGAGTACGCGGCCCTGCCTGCGTCCTCCGAGCGCTTCGGCCACGCCGAGTCACCCAGCTGGGATAGCGAAACGGCAACCCTGACCTGGGTCGATCAGACCGAAGCCACGGTGGTCGTCGGCCACCTCACCGACCGGGGGCAGATCGTCGTCGAGCGCCGCATGCAGGTAGCAGGCGGTCTCGGCGCCGCCGTCCGCTCGGCCGACGATGGCTGGGTAGCAGCCTGCACCAACGGCTTCGTCCATGTCGACCGCCACGGTCGGGCACGCACACTCGCGGAACTCCCGAGCCGGGCGGAAGGTGCCGCTCGGGCTCGGATGAATGACGCCAAGTGCGACCCAGCCGGGCGGCTCTGGGCCGGGACCAGCGCACCGGCGCGCGCGCTCGGCCAAGCCGCGCTCTTGCGGCTCGACACCGGCGGACGCGTGCGCACGATCCTTTCCGACGCGACCGTCTGCAACGGCATGGCGTGGACGGCCGACGGCCGAACCATGTACTTCATCGACACCGCCAGCGGCGGAGTCGACGAAATCGCTCTCGACGAGCGAGGGCTTTCAGTTGCCCGTCGACAGATCATTAAGATCGACCCGAGTCAGGGTGAGCCCGATGGCATGTGTATCGACCACGAGCGTCATCTCTGGATCGCGATCTGGGGTTCCGGCACCGTTGCCCGTTACACACCGCGCGGAGATCTCGTCGGCATCGTGCGAGTGGACGCGCCCCAGGTGACCAGTTGTGCTTTCGTATCTGGTGAGCGCCTCGTCATCACGACCTCGCGACTCGGTTACGACGCGTCCGAGGACGCACGGCATGCGCACGCCGGTCGACTGTTCATCGCCGACGTCGGTATCGGCGGTCCGCCGGCCGTCCGGTTTCAGTTGCGATCCGGCGCGGGTCTCGACGGCAACCTCGGGCGGCGCGAAGCGTCCGGCCTTTGGCACGCCGCGACGTCGGAGTACCGATGGACCTTCTGAGCGCGCTCGTGTCCACAAGGCTGCTCGCCATCGTGCGGTCCACGGACGCGGGGCATGCCGTCCACACTGCTCGCATCCTCGCTGAGGAGGGCATCCGATTGCTGGAGATCTCCATGACCACCCCCGGCGCGCTGGATGCGATCTCCACACTGACGCGAGAGCTGCCAGCGGAGGTCATCATCGGATGCGGGACGGTAGGCACGACGCGAGACGTCGACCGGGCCCGTGACGCCGGTGCGTGCTTCATCGTCACGCCGACACTCGGCCCGGCCATCCCGTACGCAGTCGCTGCCGGCGTCCCTGTACTCGCGGGCGCTTTGACCCCCACCGAGATCCGGTCGGCCCTCGATAGCGGTGCAGTAGCCGCGAAACTGTTCCCCGCCTCGCTGGGTGGGCCGGACTACTTTGACGCCGTCCGCGCCCCGTTGCCCGATGCTCCGATCGTCCCGGTCGGTGGTGTCGATCTTGACCTGGCTCACGCCTACTTGCGTCGGGGCGCGATCGCGGTCGGCGTCGGCACACCGCTCGTGGGTGAATCGTCAAGCACCATTGATTCGTCGGCGCTGCGTATGCGAGCGCGACGGTTCGTCGATCTGGCGGCGGACCATGCCGCCTGAGGTCGTCACCTTCGGTGAAGCGCTTGCGGTCATCCGCGGTCGCGGCCCGCTTCGACTGGGCGGCCCTCTAGAGCTCTCGGTCGCCGGCGCCGAAGCGAACGTAGCGATCGGGCTCGCCCGGCTCGGCCACCGCTGTCGATGGGTCGGCCGAGTCGGCGACGACGAACCGGGCGAGCTCGTCCGCCGTACTCTTCGCGCCGAGGACGTCGACGTCAGCTTCGTGCAGAGCGACACGCATCATTCGACCGGGCTCCTGCTCGCAGATCAGCGGCTCAACGCGATCACGCAGGTCACGTACTACCGATCCGACTCCGCCGGCTCGAAACTGACTGCCGACGACATCCTCCCCGCGCTTGAGCCGGGCGTGCGCCTCCTGCACATCACGGGCATCACCCCGGCGCTGAGCCCGAGCGCGCGAGACGCCGTTCTCCAGGCGGCCGCCGCGGCGAAAGAACTCGGGGTGACAGTCAGTCTCGATGTGAACCACCGCGCACGGCTCTGGTCAGTCGAGACGGCGCGACCGGCCATCCGCCCGCTGGTCCCAATCGTTGACATCCTCTTCGCCTCGGTCGACGAGCTACCTGTCGTCGCCCGACAATCGCCGACCAGTGACGCCGAAACCGTGGTCCAACACTTGTTTGACGACGGGCTGCGGGAAGTCATCGTCAAACGCGGCCGCGCTGGCGCGTGGCTCTGGACCCGCGATCGCTTCGCCACCGTCGAGGCAAAACCGGTATCCGCCGTCGACGTGGTCGGCGCCGGCGACGCCTTCGTGGCAGGCTACCTGTCCGGCTGGTTGGACGGTCTCACCCCCTGTGCCAGCGCCGAACGAGGATCGGTGACCGCGGCATTCGCCGTGACCTGCCAGGGCGACTGGGAAGGACTACCGTCACGCCGCGACCTTCCACTCATCGGGCTCGAACAGGAATCAACCATCCGCTGACCCGGCCGCCTGCCGGGCCGCGTTTGGCGCGGGCAAGCGAATCGACGAGGGTGCGCGCGATATCGTAGGACGACGGCCCGAGCGGCGCGTGCGACACGTGTCCTTCTGTCTCATGGGTATCGCGTCGGCGGCTCGTGTCCGAGTCGGTCTGGACCGACGACTTGGACCGCCCCGGGTTCAGTTGTAGCTTCATCAAACCTCGGGCGGTTCGAGGTTACTCGTCGTGTTCCCACCAGCCGCGAGTGTTGACGTCAGCGGCTTCGGCGAGTGCTTCCAGGTCCGAGGCTTCGTCGGCGGTGAGGCGGACGCCGCGAGCACGAACGAGTCCGTCCACGTGGCTGGGCTTGGTGATGCCGATGATCGGGGTAGCACCCTTGGTGATGGCCCAGGCGGTGGCGATCTCGGCGACGGACGCATCTCGTCGCTCGCCGAGCTGCCGCATCCGGTTGGTCAGTGCCTGCAGCCGTGGCAGGACGCCGTTGTATGCGGTGGCCCGGGCGGTGCCTGCCGGAAGCGGGTTGGCCTGGTCGTACCTCCCGGTCAGTGCTCCCTGCTCGAGCACCATGTAGGCGAGGAATCGCATTCCGTGCTCGCGGCAGTAGTCGAGGACGCCGGCCCGCTCAGGGGCTCGGTACAGCAGGCTGTAGTGGTTCTGGACAGCTTCGACGCGGAAGCCGGCCTGGTTGAGGATCCGGTCTGCTCTGGCGATCTGCTGCAGGTTGTGGTTCGAGACGCCGACGTGCTTGATCTTGCCGGTCTCGAGCAGCGGGAGCAGCTGTGGTGTCCATCGGTCCACATCCTCGGGGTTGTGGATCCAGTACAGGTCGACGTAGTCGGTGCCGAGCCGCGTGAGGCTCTGCTGCAGCATGTCCGCGACCGGGCGGTCGCCGTCGCCGGCAGCCTGCGGAGTGAACTTCGTCGACAGCTGGTACTCGCCCCGGTCGTACCCGGCCAGTGCTCGCCCGAGGACCGTCTCGGCGCGCCCCATGCCGTACACGACCGCGGTGTCCCACAGCGTGAAGCCGTTGGACTGCGCCTGGGCGACGATCTGTCGGAGACCGGCCTCGGTCAACTCGCTGCCGAAGTAGCCGTCGCCGGCCTGACCGCTGTCGCCCCAGGCCCAGGTGCCGATCGCCGCTACGGGCACGGTCAGCGTCTCGCTCGTCATGTCCTACCTCCATCGTTCGGCGTTCCGGTCGGAACGTCCGGTGCTCATGGGACCCGTGCTGCAGCGCGAGAGGGAGGTCGTGTCGATGGGGGCACAAGCTCGCACCCCTCAGCACGGCTGATCGGCGTTACCGTCGATCCATGGACCAGGAGGCCGGGAACCGTGGCGACATCCGCGACTTCCTGACCAGCCGGCGCGCCCGGATCACCCCCGCCCAGGCCGGGTTGCCGACCAGCGCCCGCCGCCGCGTCCCAGGGCTGCGGCGCGAGGAGGTCGCCGTCCTGGCCGGTGTGAGCACGGAGTGGTACACGCGTCTCGAGCGCGGACACATCGCCGGCGTCTCCGAGGACGTCCTCGACGCGGTCGCCCGAACGCTGCAGCTGAGCGACGACGAGCGGACGTACCTGTTCGATCTTGCTCGGTCCTCGCAGCGGCGGCGTCCCGCGCCGTCACGATCCGGGGACGTCGATGTCTCGCCGCAGATCCAGTGGCTGCTGGACTCGATGACCATGACGTCGGCGTTCGTGCGGAACGCGTGCGCGGATGTCGTCGCCGGCAACGCGCTGGCCCGGGCCGTCTTCGCGCCGATGTTCGCCAGCGACACCGTCGACGCGCGGGGACGTCCGAACATCGCCCGGTATATCTTCCTCGATCCCGGTGCGCGGGCGTTCTACGTCGACTGGGAGGCCGCCGGCGTCGCCACGGCTGCGCTGCTGCGCGCCGAGGTTGCGCGCGATCCCCGGGATCGCATGGTGCGCGACCTGGTCGGTGAGCTGTCCACGGTCAGCGTGGAGTTCCGTCGTCTTTGGGCAGCGCACGACGTCCTGTCGCGTCATGACGGCATCAAACGGCTGCGGCACCCGGATGTGGGTGAGCTCGAGCTGGTCTTCCAGCCCCTCGCCCTCCCCGCGCCGACGCGGCCCGTGCTGCAGGTCGTCACCTACATCGCCGAACCGGGCACCGCGTCCGACGAGCGGATCAAGGTGCTCGCGAGCTGGGCGGCAACCAGCGCAGGCCTGGGTCGCTAGAACGGCGACCTGCACCCCTTCGGCTGCTCGACGACGTTCCGCTCAGGCTCGGCGGCCAGACGATGCAGTGCTTGAGCCGAGGTACTGCCCGCACGCGCCGTGATGAGGACGACCTGTTGGTCGTCCTCCGGCACCATGAGCACGTCGCAGTCGAGTTGCAGCGTGCCGACGTCGGGATGCTCGGTCGTCTTGGTGCGGTGGCCCGGGGTGCGGACCGGGTCGGTGTCCCAGATGCGGACGAAATCGTGGCTGCCTGCGCGGAGCTCCGCGACCAGGCTCTGCAACCGGGCGTCGTCGTGATATCGGTCGACGGCGCCGCGCAGGCGTGCCACCGCCACCTCGGCGAAGTCGTCGGCGCCCGAGCTCCACTGCTAGACGACGCCCCGCGCATTTCTCCACGGTGAGTGACAGCACCGCGGCGCGGAAGCAGCAGCTGCCGGTTCGGGCGCGACCCTGACTGCTGTTCGGTCGGCGCCGCGCCCCTGCGGTCTGCTGCCGCGACCTTGAACTGGTGCCCTTCGGCCCGTGCGATCAAGGTGCTGGGCGGTGCACGCTCGGCGACGTGAGCACCCTCCCGGTCGAACCAGCGGCCGTCGCCCCGTCCCGTCCGCGTCCCGGCCCCCGCCGATTCTCCTATCCGGGGGACCCGGACCAATTCCCGGCGCAGCTGCCGGATCGGGAGTACCCGGCCGGGTACGAGAACGCAGTGCAGCTGCGTGACGGCCGCCGCGTCACACTGCGTCCCGTGCGCCGCGGCGACGCCCGCCTGCTCGGTGACCTGTTCGCCGCTGGCACTCCCGAGGCGCTCGAGCACCGGTTCCTCGGCGTCCCGCCGATGATGACTGCCGCAGCCCTGGCCGAGCTGACCAGCATCGATTACTCCGGCCGGTTCGCGCTGCTTGCGTTCGCCGGCGGCCGGGCGGTCGGCACAGCCCGCTACTGCCGCCTGCCGATAGACATCGGTAGCCCCGAGCACGCGTGGGTCGGCACCTTCATCGACCCGGATTGGCGCGACGCGGGCCTGGCGACCGAGATGTTGTGGGTGCTGGCCACTCGCGGCCGCGAGGTCGGGATCGTGTCGTTCCTCGCCGCGGTCGTACCGTCGTCTGCTGAGGCGGCGAACATTGTGACCAGCTTCGGGCCGCTGCTCGTCGGACGCGAGGAGCGTGTTCTCGTCGAGTTCGCAGTCGCGGCGTCCGAGACACCCATGTAGCTGCCGCGCGTAACTGTCTGAAGAAGGGGTAATCAGTGGCCGATGACGCGTACCGAATGCTGGTGGCCCGCGCGCCTCCGCCCTAACGAGATGCTCGCGCGGCCGTCTGGGTCGTGCAGGACTACGACTACGCGAAACCCCTTTCGCGGGCCGGAAGGTGGCGCTGCTCAAGACGAGGTGGTGGAAGTCGTCCCAGTCGGGGTTGGTCAGTGAGAGGTTGGCGTCGATCTTTTGGAGCAGGTCGGCGCGGCAGCGGAGCGCCAGGGCGGTGTCGCTACCGACTCGAATGAGCGGAATCGGGTGCGCCGGGTCGGTGATGGCCCGCTCGTCGGCGATATACGGCACGTCCCACCCGTCGGCAGCATCTGGCCGCGTTGCCCCTTCCACGGCGACGCCCCGATCTTTGAGGCGCTCGCGCTCGCATGGGGACACGCCGTCTTCGGCGACGTCGGCCCAGCCGTTACCGGACAGACCAGTAGCGCGTAGGCGACTCGAGAAATATCTTCAGCCCCACGCCGCGGGAGATGCACCCGGCAGCGATTGGCGTGGCTTTGCATGAAGCGGTACCACCCCGGGATCGACAGCGGTCGACCGGCACCTACCCGATTCCGCGACGACAGTGCCATGGTCGCGCACCGGAGCTTCGTGCGCCCGGTTACCGAGTGCTGACAGAGCGCCGCTTGTGGTAATCGGCGTCCCTTGCTGCGTCGAGTGGCGGGATGCTTCCCCGAAACGATGTTGCCGCCGCCGCCCCGATCTCGAACATCCGGATCCATCCCCAGATCGGCAGCACGGCGACAAGAGCGCTTGTCCATC
>NZ_JBQCEE010000074.1:0-10013 GCF_051960575.1 Jatrophihabitans sp. | reverse complement strand
GACGAGTCCGTGCGGCGCTCAACCTCACTCCGCTCGGCTTCGTCCAACGGCTTCGCATCGAACGAGCTCGGCACCTCTCAGCAACCACGGACCTCACCTCCGCCGAGATCGCGCTACGGGTCGGGTACGCGAACGCCGAGACTCTGCGCTCCCTCCTGCGCAGGGAGCGACGCCGTTCCTGACCTATCGCCATGCCTTAGAACCACCTCTCAGCACGTCGCGTCGACGCTCCTGCGTCGCCCCTGGACGACCCACTCGACACGCCCGCAGCACAGGCCATGCGACGTGCCCCGGCTTCCCGGACGGTCGGGGTTGGGTGGCTGTGATGTCGCTGCGTTCTCGTCGAGAGGATCAGCAGACTCGATCAGAGTCGATTGGGCTAAGACGCGAAGGCGGTCAGGTCAGGGCGGCCGAAGCCCGCCGGCGGGGTAGCGTCGGACACGTCGAGGTCTTTCGGATGGATGGCGTAGGAACCTCCGTCGTCGGGAGACCTCGACGTCTATCTGCGGACCGACGCGCCCGGCCGACCTACACCGTCATCTGGGAAGAGCCGATTTGGTGTGGCAGCGCTTCTGCCTCGGTCTTGTACGCGACCTTGTCAGGGCGCGGGCATTTGGCTCTCATCGTTGGCGCTCCGCGCGGACTCTCGAGATGAGATGGGCGTCGTGTTGGCACCGGCATCCCGGTTGGGGGCGACGTGAATGGATCATGCCGTCGACCGGTCCGAAGAGGGCGTCGTATTCGACGTCGCGCAGCTCGCCCTGGGCGCCGTTCGTGCGCCGCAGCCACGCACCGACGACGAGGGCGGCGGCTTGCTGTGCGACGAACGCGGCGGAGGGGTCGTACTCCGACTCGGAACCGGTGAGACCGAGCGAGCGGGCGAGTCCGCAGATCGGCGTTCGTAGGTAGGGGGCAAGCAGATCCTGCTGATCGGCGGACAGTGGCGCTATGTCCTCCTCGGTGAGGAGGTCGCCAGCGGCGACGCGCGCGATCGGCAGGCCGGTGTGGTCTGCAAGCTTGCGCTCAACGCTGGCAGTGGTTGAGAGGTTGGGGTAGTAACAGCGGAGGCACGGGCCGTCGGCAGTGGCCTCGGCCAGGCCGACGCTTGTTCCGGTTGCCCCGCCCGTGCTGCCGTCGAGGGTGAGGTCGGCGTGCAGGCTCGCAATCTCGTGTCGGGCATCGACTGAGTCGACGGCGCCGAACACGATGTCGGGCATCTCTTCGTCGCCGTTGTCGATGGCCAGGATGAGGTCGCGGGCGGTGCCCTTCAGCGGCCGGATCTCGAGCTGCGGAAGTTCGCGCTCGAGCAGGTTGACCTTATCGATCCGCTGCGCGGCGTCGGCTCTGCCGCCGAGGCTGTAGGTGGACACGTTCGGCTCGTCGAAGGTCTCGGGGTCGACGACGGTCATGCCTCCGCGCGCGCCGAGAGCCCGCAGGATCAGGCCGATCGCCGTGCCGATCGCGCCCGCCCCCACCAGAGCTGTCCGGTGCAGGACGGGTACGGGGACTGCAGCCGCTTCCGGTTCGGTGAGAGTTACGGGGCAGAAGTCGACCCGGTCGAGGAGGCGGCGGCGGTTCGGCGTGATCGGGACGATGGTTTTGAACGCCTCGGCAGTCAGAACGGCGGCTGCGAGGATCGCGCCGAGACCTGTCGCAGGCGCCGTGCTTTCGGGGAAGGCGTGACCTCGTCGGCGTAGCCGGACACCGTGTCCGTCGGCCACGGCGGAGATGTCCGCGGTCGGAAACGCGGTTCCGACGGCGATATGCAGGGCTCGTTTCGGCGCTGGACCGGCCTGTAACGGTCGGTCTGGATCGATCTCCTGGAGGCGTCGCACGATCCGCTCAATGGCGTCCTGCGGCGGAGCGAATGCGCTGGTCGCGTCGAGATAGAGCTTGAGGGGCAAGCGGCGCAGATTGGCGAGCAACACCTCTGAGGTGAGCTCGGCCTGTGGTGTAGTCCGATCAATCGACACGAGAACGGCCGCGTTCTCGACGGCATCACGCACAGCGGCCGGGTCCGTGTTCGCGGATACGCCGGCGAGGCGCAACGGGCGGCTGTAGTCGGTGGTCATTGGACGCCGTCCGCGTCGACGGTGATCAAGTCCATGGGCGCTGCTTGGATCACCTGTGCGGGCACGTGGTCATGCCAGTCGCCGTTGCGGTAGACCCACTAGCCCCAGTCGGCGGGGTCCAGGGGCGGGGCGGCGAAGGAGGGGATGACGCTGGCGATGAAGCCGGGCACGCGGATCGTGCCGACGCGGTCGATCGCCGACAGGAAGGCGTGATGCTGGTGCGAGTGGAGGTGCGCGACGGCCTGCAAGCCGCGAGCTTCGGCGTGTGTGAACAGCTGGTCAATGACCGGCATGGTGAGGACGAACCGCCCCGGTCCACGAATGACGCCTGCGGTCCCGATGAGGGCGACCGAGGTGACTCGCGTGTCGCCGATTGATGCGAGGAGAAGTGCGCCTGTTTCGACCCCTTGGGCGCCGTGTTGGCGGACGTCACGCAGGAGTGCGTCGACGCCGGCGGCGGGTAGCTGTAGCGGCGTGGTCATGCGGCTCGCCGCCCGACGGGTTCCTGACCGCGACCGGGAAGACCTTCAACCTCGGCAGCCTCACCCTCACCTGGGGCGTCGTGTTCATGCTGCTGCTCTACGTCGGCTTCTCGTTCGTGCTGCGGCAGACCGCCTGGGGTCGGCATCTCTATGCCGTCGGTGACGACCCCGAGGCGTCCCGGCTGGCCGGCATCCGCACCAACCGCGTGCTGTTGAGCGCGTACATCGTGGCCGGTGCAGTGTTCGGGATCGCGGCCTGGATCTACATCGGCCGCATCAACGGCGTCGACCCGAACGGTGGGTTGAACGCCAACCTCGAGAGCATCACCGCCGTGGTGATCGGCGGGACGAGCCTGTTCGGTGGCCGCGGTGTCATCGTCGGGTCCTTGATCGGAGCCGTGATCGTGCAGGTGTTCGAGAACGGGCTGGCGATCGCCGGGGTGAATCAGAACTACCAGGTCTTCGCCGTCGGCGTGCTTGTCATCGCCGCCGTCGCCATCGACCAATGGATCCGGAGCGTGAAGTCATGACCTCACCGGTGCTCGAGGCGCACGGCCTCGTCAAGACCTTCGGTCACGTGGTCGGCCTGGCCGGCGTCGATCTGCAGCTCTACCCGGGGGAGGTGCTCGCCGTCATCGGCGACAACGGCGCCGGGAAGTCGACGCTGATCAAGTGTCTGTCCGGAGCGATGCAACCCGACGCCGGCGAGATACTGGTCGACGGCCGCCCGGTGAGCTTCCGCAGCACGCAGGAGGCGCGCGCGGCCGGGATCGAGACGGTGTACCAGACCCTCGCCGTCGCGCCCGCGCTGGACATCGCCAGCAACCTGTTCCTGGCCCGCGAGCGGCGCCGCCCGGGCGTGCTCGGGTCGGTGCTCCGCATGCTCGACACCGGCGGTATGAAACGCGAATCGAAGCGGCACATCGACGAGCTGGGGATCAGCACCCTGCAGAACATCAACCAGGCCGTCGAGACGCTGTCGGGCGGCCAGCGCCAGGCGGTCGCCGTGGCCCGCGCGGCCGCCTTCGGCGGGAAGGTGGTCATCCTCGACGAACCCACCGCCGCGCTCGGCGTCCGCGAGACCGCCCAGGTGCTCCGGCTGGTGCGCGACCTTCGTTCCCGTGGCCTCGGCGTCATCTTGATCAGCCACAACATGCCCAACGTGTTCGAAGTGGCGGACCGCATCCACATCCAGCGCCTCGGCCGAGGCGCCGGCGTCATCACGCCGAAGTCGCACACCCCCTCGGAAGCCGTCGCGATCATGACGGGCGCCGCCACGCTGACGCCCGACGACCGGGTCGCCACGGTCAAGCTGGCCTAGTCGCCAGGGCGGATCGGTGACACCCCGCACGAGCGCGCCACCGCGCCGGAGCAGAATGCTCTGGTGCTGCTGTTCCCGACGAGTGTGGCGTCGCCGCCCATGACCGGAGCCATCGTCCTGGGGGATGGCGGACACCGGTGTCCCGGGACGGCGGTGAATCGTGTCCTCAGTTCCTGACCGCCGTGACCGGCCGACGATGCGCGACGTGGAGGCGCTCGCCGGTGTCGGGCTCAAGACGGTCTCCCGCGTGGTCAACGACGTGCCGACCGTGGCGCCGGACCTCGTCGAACGCGTGCGCGCCGCGGCGGACAAGCTGGGCTACCGGCCGAACCTCACCGCGTCCAACCTGCGACGCGGGGACGGCCGGACGCACACCATCGGGCTGCTCGTCGAGAACGTCGGCAATCCGTTCTCGGCCGCCGTCCACCGCGCCGTGGAGGACGTGGCCCGCCGACACGGACTGTTCGTGCTCGCCGGAAGCCTCGACGAGGACCGCGATCGCGAGTACGACCTGCTGCGCGCGATGATCGACCGGCGCGTCGACGGCGTCCTGCTGGCGCCCGCAGGCGACGACTACCGACACCTCGTCACGGAACAGCAGGCCGGGACCTCGATCGTGTTCATCTACCGGCGCCCGGCCTCGCTGGTCGCCGACTGCGTCGTCAGCGACAACCGCGGCGGCGCCGCCGCGGGAGTCCGGCATCTGATCGCTCACGGCCACCGGTCGATCGCCTACCTCGGCGACCGTTCGTCGATCGCCACCGCGCGAGAGCGGTACGCCGGCTACACCGACGCGCTCGCCGGAGCGGGCCTCGCCATCACGCCGCACTGGGTGCGTCACGGCCTGCACTCGGTCGACGAGGCACGGGTCGCGACCCTGGAGTTGCTGACCGGGGAGCACCCGCCGGAGGCCCTCTTCACCGGCCAGAACCTCGTCACCATCGGCGCCGTCCGCGCGCTGTACGAGCTCGGACGGGAGTCGACCACCGCGCTCGTCGGCTTCGACGACTTCCTGCTGGCCGACGTGCTCCGCCCCGGCGTCACCGTCGTGGCACAGCAGCCCTACGAGATCGGTCGGCTCGCCGCCGAGCGCCTGCACGCCCGCATCGCCGGGGACGACAGCCTGCCGCAAGCGGTCGTGATCGACACGGTCCTCATCGAGCGCGGGTCGGGCGAGATCCCGCCGAGCACGCCCGTCCGGTAAGCGCGACCGTCGCCCACCCGGCAGGCGACCCCCAGGGTTGTTCCGCTTGGCGGAACGGCCGGAAGTGACGGGCTGCGGGCGGTGAACAGTACGCCGGCATGACACCGTTCATGGTGAAAGTGGTCGAGGTCGCCGGCGGCGAGCGCGCCGACCGGGTGCAGCTCCGCCCGAGCGAGCCGATGCCCACGGTCGTCGGCGCCGACGAGCAGGTGATGGCTCGTGCGCTGGCCGAACAACTGGTCTCCGAGGCCAACGCCGTGCTCGGCGGAGCCGTCGAACTGCGCGACGAGTTGGTGGCCGGGCGGCTGTCCTTCGAGCTGCGGTACAAGCAGCGCCGCGCGCTCGTTTCGACGACCTTCGGTGGTGGCACGTCCGTCGCCCGGCTCGACGACAAGGACGTCGCGCTGGACAGCCCCGAGCAGGTGGAGGCCCTGCTGCTGCAGCTGCTCGAAGAACCGTTCCCGAGCGCGGAACGCGGCCCGCTGTAACCGGCGTCACCGCGCAGAGTTCCCGCCATCGACCCCAGGAGGCACCACGGTGCAGTACGAACTCCGCCAGCAGGTCATCGAACCTGAGCGTCCCACCTTCACCCCGCTGATCGCGCGCTACGGGGGCCGGCCGGCCACCCGGTACGAGGAGGCCTCGATCGGCGTCCAGCCGCGCGAGAACTTCCACTACCGCCCGCTGTGGGACCCGCAGCACGAGATCTACGACGAGACCTACAGCGAACTGCGGCTGAGCGATCCGGACGCGTTCACCGACCCGCGGCAGTACTACTACACGCCGTACGTGTCCCACCGCGCCGCGTTGCACGACGCGTTCGGCAAGTCGCTCGACTACGTCGGCGACCGCACGCTGCTGCAGCGGCTGCCCGAAGGGTGGCGCGCCGTCGTGCAGGACCTGTTGCTGCCGCTGCGTTACTACGAGTCCGGCGCGCAGCTGCTGCTCGTCAACGGAGCCCGCTTCGCCTACGGCACCACGGTCGAGCAGTGCCTGTCGTTCGCGGCCTTCGACCGCATCGGCAACGCCCAGCTGATCAGCCGCATCGGCATCGCGCTCGGCGAGAACACCGACGCGGCGCTCGCGCCGACGAAGCAGGCGTGGCTCGACGACGACGGGCTGCAGGGCCTGCGCCGGTACGTCGAGGAACTGCTGGTCGAGCCGGACTGGGCGGTGGCAACGGTCGCGCTGGACCTGGTCGACCGGCTGCTCTTCCCGCTCATCACCCGCGAGCTCGACGAGGCGGCGCTGCTCGACGGCGCCGGCGCATACAGCCTGCTCGTCCAGCACCTGGCCACCTGGTACACGGACAACCGCAAGTGGCTCGACGCGCTGACCGCCGCCTGGCGCGACGACCCGGAGCACGCCGATCGCAACCGGGCCGTGCTCGACGACACCACCACCACCTGGCAGCCGCGCGCCGAAGCCGCCGTTGCCCAGTTCCGCCAGGCGATCCAGCAGCGAGGAGTGCTCACATGACCGCGACCGTCCGGGACGTCGGCGTCCACGTGCAGGAGTCCGGCGACGACATCCGCCAGATCGTCGCGGCGATCGAGCAGGACAACCCGCAGGCCCGGGTGAGTTACCTGCCGGGCATCGTCACCATCACCGCACCGGGCGAGCTGGTGATCAACCGCGAGAGCGTCGAGACGCGCCTCGGACGCGAGTGGGAGACCTACGAGTTCCAGCTCGCCATCGTCAGCTACATCGGCCACATCCGCGACTGGGACGACGACCGCATCGTCGTCAGCTGGGACCACTGAGGGAGCTATTGCCATGGCCAAGATGTCGATGAAGGCGCGGTACTCCGCGCTCACCCGCGACCTCGCGTGGGAACCGAGCTACGTCGAGCCGGAGCGGGTCTTCCCGCACACCACGTTCGAGGGCATCACGATCCACGACTGGTCGAAGTGGGAGGACCCGTTCCGTCTCACCGTGGACGCCTACTACAAGTACCAGGCCGAGAAGGACAAGCGGCTCTACGCCGTCCTCGAGGGCTTCGCGCAGTCGCAGGGACACCTGACCCTGTCGGACGCCCGCTACGTCAACGCGATGAAGATCTTCCTGCAGGGCGTGACCCCGTTGGAGTACGCGGCGCACCGGCACTTCGCCTACCTCGGCCGGCACCTCAACGGCCCCGGCCCGCGCTTCGCCGCGCTGTGCCAGTCGGTCGACGAACTGCGGCACACCCAGACCGAGATCCACACGCTGTCGAACTACAACAAGTACTACAGCGGGCTGCACAACTGGTCGGAGCAGTTCGACCGCGTCTGGTACCTCTCGGTGCCGAAGTCCTTCTTCGACGATGCCGTGTCGGCCGGCCCGTTCGAGTTCCTGATCTCGATCAGCTTCGCCTTCGAGTACCTGCTGACCAACCTGCTGTTCGTCCCGTTCATGTCGGGTGCGAGCTTCAACGGGGACCTGCCGTCGATGACCTTCGGCTTCTCGGCCCAGAGCGACGAGAGCCGGCACATGACCCTCGGCTTGGAGGCGATCAAGTTCCTGCTCGAGCAGGACGAGGCCAACGTGCCGATCGTGCAGGGCTGGATCGACAAGTGGTTCTGGCGCGGGTACCGGCTCACGTCGTTGGTGGCCGCGATGCTCGACTACATGCTGCCGAAGAAGGTGATGAGCTGGAAGGAGTCCTTCGAGCTCTACTTCGAGAAGCAGATGCTCGAGGGCCTGTTCCCCGACCTCGCCTACTACGGCATCCGGCCGCCGCTGCACGTCGAGGAGGCCAGGGCCGAGAAGGAACTCCTCTCGCACCAGGTCGCCTGGACGCTGTACCAGTTCTCGTTCGCCGCGGCGTTCACTACCACCACGCCGACGTCCGAGGAACTCGACTGGATGTCCGCGCAGTACCCCGAGACCTTCGACAAGTTCTTCCGTTCGAACTGGGAGAAGGCCGCGAGGATGGCCGAGGACGGGAAGCGGTTCTTCTTCCAGGGCCTGCCGCAGCTGTGCCAGACCTGCCAGGTGCCGATGCTGTTCACCGAGCCCGGCGACCCGGAGACGATCTGTCAGCGCAGCAGCGACTACCGGGGCGAGCACTACAACTTCTGCTCCGACGGGTGCAAGTGGATCTTCGACCGCGAGCCGGAGAAGTACGTGCAGGCCTGGCTGCCGGTGCACCAGATCTACCAGGGCAACTGCGGCGGCCCGTCCGTGCCGGAGGTCCTGGCCTGGTACGGCCTGCAGGACGGCGACGGCGGCGAGTACGTCGGCTCGAGGGACCACAAGAACTGGCGGGACTGGCACGCCGGCGCGGGTGTCGACACGGCGAAGGTGGGTGGCTGACGTGGGCGTCAAGGCGATCGGCGAGTACGACTTCCCCTCGCGCTCGCGCAAGGAGCTCTACGGCGACGACCAGCTCGTGAACGTGCTCTGGCGGGGCAACCGCTTCCTCGCCGCTGCGGCGACCTTCCGCGCCCCGACCGCGATGCCGTTCGGCGAGTTCGTGTCGGCGCTGGTGGAGCCGTGGGCGTCCTCCGATCCGGACTACCGGCCCGGCGCCGCGTCGTCCTGGCAACTGGACGGCGTCCCGATCGAGCCCTCCGACGACGCCTCGCTCGAGGCGATCGGCGTCGGGCACAAGCACGTCCTCTCGTTCAGCGTCTAGACCGATGCCGCGCCTCACCGTCGCCGGCACCGATGTCGCGGTCGAGACCCAGGCCGGGGAACCGATCCTCAAGGCGCTGAGCCGATCCGGCTACAGCCACCGGTTCGGGTGCCGGCGCGGTGGGTGCGGCATCTGCAAGGTCGTCCTGGTCTCCGGCGAGGTCGACTACCCCGACACCGTCTGCGACCAGGTGCTCTCGGAGGCCGAGCAGGACAGCGGCCTCTGCCTCACCTGCCGCGCCGTTCCGCGCACCGACGCGGTCATCCGCCTCACCGACAACGACAAGCTGCGCTGCATCGCGCCGCTGCTGGCCACCTTGGTCAGATCAGTCAGACCACCGAAGGAGCAATCGTCATGAGCGTCATGCGGCTGGGCTACGTCCACACCCGGGTCACCGATCTGGCCGAGTCCCTCAAGCACTACCACGAGACCCTCGGCATGCAGGTCGTCGCCGAGGAGCCTGGCAAGGTCTTCCTCAAGGCGTGGGACGAGTACGACCACCACTCCGTCGTCCTCGAGGAGGGCGGTGTGGGGCTGGTCAAGCTCGGCTACAAGGTCGAGCGGTCCGCCGACCTCGAGGACTACGAGAAGCGGGCGCAGCAGTTCGGCGTCCTGACCGAGCGGATGAGCAAGGGCGACAACCTCGCGGTCGGCGACGGGGTGCGTCTGGTGCTGCCCTCGGACCACGTCGTCGAGCTGTACGCCGACGTCGAGCAGACCGGCACCGCCACCGGCGTCCTCAACCCGGAGGCGTGGCCGCGCGACCTCGTCGGTGTCGGTGTACCGCGCATCGACCACACGCTGATCACGGCCGAGGACCCGGTGGCCGTGGAGCGGTTCTTCAGCGAGGTCCTCGACTTCCGCGCCTCGGAACGGGTCGTCACCGAGCCGGGCGAGGACGGTGACCTGCTCGGCTCGTGGATGTTCTGCTCGAACACCCCGCACGACATCGCGTTCATCAAGGGGCCGAACGGCAAGCTGCACCACTTCGCCTACCAGCTGGCCGACTGGTCGGAGATCCTGCGCGCCGGCGACCTGTTCGCGATGGACGACGTCTCCGTCGACGTCGGGCCCACGCGGCACGGGATCACCCGCGGCACGACGATCTACTTCTTCGACCCGTCCGGGAACCGCAACGAGGTCTTCGCCGGTGGGTACATGACCTTCCCCGACTTCCCGACCATCACCTGGACGGCCGACGAGCTGGCCAAGGGCATCTTCTACATCGGGCGGGAACTCAACGAGCGATTCACCAGCGTCCTGACGTGAGTGCGATGATCGGACGCGTGACGGGTCGCGCGTCCGACGGCGAGGT
>NZ_JBQCEE010000073.1:0-3383 GCF_051960575.1 Jatrophihabitans sp. | reverse complement strand
GAACCTCTACCAGCTGCGCCTGGTCACGGCGGCGGGCTCGAACCAGGACCCGCAGTACCAGGTCGCCGACGTCCTGGTCTCCGGCAACACCTGGACGCAGGTCTACCCGGCCGTCAAGGCGAACACGGTCACGACGCTGACGGCGGCGCCGAACCCGGCGAACCTGCCTGCCGGCAGCGGCACGTCGGTCTCGGTCACGCTGACCGCGAACGTCGCGTCCGGTGGCAGCGCCTTCACCGCCGGCACCGTGCAGTTCAAGAACGGCAGCACGAACATCGGCTCGCCCGTCGCGGTGGACTCGACCGGCAAGGCGAGCACGACGGCGACGTTCACCTCGACCGGCACGTTCCCGCTGTCGGCGGTCTTCACCCCGACCGACACGACGAGCTACAACGGCTCGACCGGCACGACATCCGAGGTCGTCACCCAGGCGACGTCGACCTTCACGTCGCTCAGCGTGGTGCAGGACGGCACCGCCGGTGACGACGTCATGCTGACCGCGAACGTCACGTCGGGCAGCCCGGCGGCTCCGTTCGGTGCCGGCACGGTGGCGTTCTACGACAACGGGTCGTCGACGGCGCTCGGTACCGGGACGCAGGGTTCCACCGGCGCCTTCACGCTCGACCTGCCGACCGGCCTCGCCGCCGGTTCGCACTCGATCGTCGCCAGGTTCACCCCGACCGACACGGCCACCTATGCCGGGTCGCAGTCGTCGGCCCAGGCGTTCGTCCTGAGCCCGAAGGCCGTCGGTGCCTGCGCGACCACCGGTTCGGTCTGCAACGACACGCAGAACATCCAGGTGACCGTGCCGGTCGGCACGCTGGTGATCAGCACGCCGTACACCTCGGCCAACCCGCTCGACCTGAAGACGATGGCGCTGGACCCGAGCGCGAAGTACCTCACCGCCAGTGCGGGCTTCGAGCACATCCAGGTGACCGACCAGCGGTCGGGCAACCTGCCCTACACCGTGACGGCGTCCGCCTCGAACCTGTCCGACGGCAAGTCCAACGCGGGCAGCACCATCGACGCGCACGACGTCGGTCTCACCGGCCTGGCGAAGACCTCGTCCAGCAACCTGACCGGCGCGGTGACCTTCACCGACGCGCCGGCGGCGAACCTGCCGGTCGCACCGGGTGCCTCGAGCACCGCGGGCCTCGGCGGCGCCGGTGCGCCGGTCATCTCGGTCGACCACGGCTTCGGCTTCCTAGAGGCCTCCGGCACGCTGACCATCAACGCGCCGATCACGACCGAGCCGGGTCTGTTCACGGGCACGATCACCTTCACCGTGGGCTGATCCAGCCGGATCCGAGGCAGCTCGACAGGGCCTCGACAGCAGTGCACGACACGCTTCGGCGTGGGCGGGGTGGCCGGCGACGGCCGCCCCGCCTTCGTGCATCCGGCAACCCGTGTGGACGGTGCACGACCGGCGCCGCGAACCCCACCATCTGCCCGGCATCCCGCCAACCCTCGTTCACATTGCATTCGTCGCGCGGTCGTCTGCGGACGATTCAGTACAGCCGTGTCCCCCCACCGACCGGCATCGCGCGCCCGGCGCCTGTTCGGCGCCGTCGTCCTGCTGTCGTCGGCGATGACCGTCGCCGTCGGTGCGGTGCCCTCGGTGGCGGCTGCTCCGCACGGGCCGACGACACCGAAGAATGCGACGTTCGGCATCGGACCCGCCTCGAGCAAGGGCATCGACGGCCGTCCGTACCTGAACTACGTGTCCGACCCGGGCGGCACCCTCACCGACCACATCGCGGTGAGCAACTACGGGACGATCCCGGTGACGCTGCACCTGTACCCGGCGGACGCCGTCTCGACCGCCGGTGGGGCCATCGGCTTCGACCCCGCCGCGCACCCCGGCACGGACGCGCGCCAGTGGATCACCTTCCCCGGCGGCGTCCATGACCTCAGCGTCCATCTCGCACCCCGGCAGGCGCGGATCATCCCCATCCGCGGCGTCATCCCGGCCGACGCCTCGCCCGGCGACCACGTCGTGGGGATCATGGCCGGCTACACCGCCGAGGTCTCGGGCAGGAACGGTCGAATCGCGTTCGAGCAGCGGGTCGCGCTGCGCGCGCTGTTCCGCATCAGCGGCGACGTGCGAAGCAGGCTGGCCGTCACGAGCCTCCACGTCGACTACCGCACCAACTGGAACCCCTTCGGGTCAGGCAGCGCGACCGTCACCTTCGACGTGCGCAACGACGGGAACGTGCTGCTGGCGGGTCAGCAGAAGGTGCAGATCACCGGGGTGCTCGGCGGGTCCGGAACGGTGCACAAGCTGGCACAACTGCCGCTGCTGCTGCCCGGCGCGACGACGTCCCAGCGGGTGACGGTCCGCGATGTCACGCCGGAGATCCTCATGCACGCCCGCGTGACGGTGACGCCGCTCGGCGTCCGGAGCGCGGTCGACCCCGTCCTGGCACCGACATCGGCCACCACGTCGTTCTGGGCCGTGCCCTGGAGCCTCCTGCTCCTCGTCGTGCTCGCGGGGCTCGGTCTCGTCCTGTACCGCCGGCGGCGGCGCGGTCCGCGGCCCGCTCGCACGCCGGGCCGGCCCACGTCCGACGCCCCTCAGCTCGTCGACGCCTGATCAGGAGAGCTCGTGCCTTCCATCGCCCGCTCCGCCGTGCTCGCCATGAGTGCCGTGGCGGTCCTGCTCGCTCCGCTGCCGTCGGCCGCCGCCGACACCGTGCCGCAGGACCCCGCGGTCGCCGGCACGATCGGCTTCTGCGACCTGCACGACCACCAGGTGACCGACGGTCCTGTCGACGGCACGCCGTTCGTGTGGAAGGCCGTCGCGAGCCAGCCTCCGCCCAAGGACTACCTCGGGCGCGGCGAGAACACGATCCTCAACATCTTCCAGCCGCGGCCCGGTGTGCCGGCGGGGGAGTGGAGCGGCGATCAGTTGACAGCCGCGACCTTCTACCAGAGCTCGACCCATCCGGCGGCGATCGCCACCAGCCAGGACCTCCCGCTGTCCGCCATCGTCGCTGAGTTCCCACCCCTGGTCGACGGGTTGTACGAGCTGCGGATGTACTTCGGCAAGACCGATTACGGCGTGTACAGCGCGACCTATCCCGCCGTGTTCATCCGCGTCACCGGCGACCGCTGGAACGTCGTGAACGGTGCACCGGTGGACTGCTCGTCCGGCCAGGGACAGTCGTCGGAGGTGCTCGCGGGCACCGTGTCGAAGCAGGACGCCACAAGGATCCCGGACAGTGCCTCGGTGCCCCCGCCGGCGTCGGCGGAGTCGGCCGCGACAGGTCGTCCGTCGCCGGCCGACGGACCCGGATCGCCGTCCCCGACGGCATCGTCGGACGCCGGCCGCCCGCGCCCCGGCGCCCAGTCGTCGGAAGCGTCTACCCCCTCCCTCGTGGCGA
>NZ_JBQCEE010000072.1:0-2510 GCF_051960575.1 Jatrophihabitans sp. | reverse complement strand
CGACAACCGACAGACCGTTGACGCCGGCGACCGCCTCGGCGACGCCGCGCGTGCCGGCAGCGAACGGCGCGACCTCGAACACGCCCATCGGGCCGTTCCAGAACACCGTCTGCGCATCCTGGAGGGCGTCGGTGAACGACTTCACCGTCTCGGGACCGATGTCGAGCCCCTTCGACCCAGCCGGGATCGCGTCGGCGGCCACGATCTGGGTCTCGGCGTCGTCACTGATCTCGCTGGCGACGACGATGTCGCTCGGCAGCACGATCTTGCCGACGTTCTCGGCGAGGAACCGTCGACAGTTGTCGAGTTGGTCCTCCTCGAGCAGCGAGTCGCCGACCTCGTGGCCCTGCGCCTTGAGGAACGTGAAGCACATGCCGCCGCCGACCAGCAGTCGGTCGACCTTCGGCAGCAGCGATTCGATGACGGCGAGCTTGTCGCTGACCTTCGAGCCGCCGAGCACGACGACGTACGGGCGCTTCGTGTCGCCGGTGAGCTCGCGCAGCACCTTGACCTCGTCGCGCACGAGGTCGCCGCAGTACGCAGGGAGCAGCGTCGCGATGTCGTAGACCGAGGCGTGCTTGCGGTGCACCGCGCCGAACGCGTCCTCGACGAACACGCCGCCGTCATCGTCGCCGCCGGTGAGGAACTCGAGGCAGCGCGCGAACTCGTGCCGCTCGTGGTCGTCCTTGCTGGTCTCGCCCGCGTTGAACCGCACGTTCTCGAGCAGCAGGATCTCGCCGTCCTTCAGATCCTGCGCCAGCATGCGCGCGCTCGACCCCACGGTGTCGAGCGCGAATTCGCCGGGTCGGGCGCGCCCTTGGGCCGACCCAGGTGCGCCGCGACGATGACGCGGGCGTCGTGGTCGAGCAGTTTGGTCAGCACCGGCAGCGACGCGCGCACGCGGCCGTCGTCGGTGACCCTGCCGTCCTTGATCGGGACGTTGAGGTCGGAGCGCACCAGGACGCGCCGTCCCTTGACCCCGTGCTTGATCAGCTCGTCGAGGGTTCGCACGCTCACCTCACCGCACCATCAACTAGGCCCTGCGGTGCAACGAGCACCCTGGTTCCGGTTCTCATCGGTTACAGCGAGCCGCCGACCAGCGCGGTCAGGTCGACGAGGCGGTTCGAGTAGCCCCACTCGTTGTCGTACCAGCCGACGACCTTGACCTGGTTGCCGATCACCTTGGTCAGGCCGGCGTCGAAGATGCACGACGCCGGGTCGGTGACGATGTCAGAGCTCACGATGGGGTCCTCGGTGTAGGTGAGGATGCCCTTGAGCGGGCCGTCCGCGGCTGCTTGGTAGGCGGCCTTCACCTCGTCGACGCTCGTCTCCTTGGCCGTGGTGACGGTGAGGTCGGTGGCCGAGCCGGTCGGGACGGGCACCCGCAGCGCGTAGCCGTCGAGCTTGCCCTTCAGGCCCGGCAGCACGAGGCCGATGGCCCTCGCCGCACCCGTGCTGGTGGGGACGATGTTGAGCGCGGCGGCGCGGGCCCGGCGCAGGTCCTTGTGCGGGCCGTCCTGCAGGTTCTGGTCCTGCGTGTAGGCGTGGATCGTCGTCATCAGGCCGCGCTCGACGCCGAACGCGTCGTCGAGCACCTTGGCCAGCGGGCCGAGGCAGTTCGTCGTGCACGACGCGTTCGAGATGATCGTGTGCTTGGCCGCGTCGTAGTCGCCGTCGTTGACACCCATGACGATCGTGACGTCTTCGTCGCTCGCGGGCGCGGAGATGATCACCTTCTTCGCGCCGGCGTCGACGTGCTTCCTGGCGTCGGCGGCCTTGGTGAAGAACCCGGTCGACTCGATCACGACGTCGACGCCGAGGTCGCCCCACGGCAGGTTCGCCGGGTCGCGCTCGGCGAGGATCTTGATGTCCTTCCCGCCGACCGAGATGCCGTCGTCGGTGGCGCGAACCTCGGCCGGGAAGCGGCCGAGGATGGTGTCGTACTTGAGCAGGTGCGCCATGGTCTTCTTGTCGCCGAGATCGTTCGCGGCGACGAGTTCGATGTCGGCACCCGCTGCGGTGAGGGCGCGGAAGAAGTTGCGGCCGATCCGGCCGAAGCCGTTGATGCCAACGCGTACGGTCACTGCATTTGCTCCTCGCACTGGTCCTGCACGTCAGTGCGACCCTATCCAATCGGGCGGCGGCCGTCGGACGTCCGTCACTACCGGCTGGTATCTGGACGGGTCAGGAGTGTCGGCCGACGAACCAGGCCTTGGCGACGTTGCGGGTGCGGACGCTGCCGGTGCCGTCCGAGTTGGCCGTCCGCACCGTCCACACCGCGTGCGCGGTGTTGACCCCGTACGGGTGCGGGCCCCAGATCGCCTGGCCGCTGTTGCAGTAGTAGTAGAGCTGCCAGCTGGGGTGCTGGTGCAACGTCGCCGAGGTGCCACCTGCGCGCAGGCTGCACTTCGTCCCGTTGGCAAGGGTGAGGTCGAGCGGCGTCGGATGCGTGGGCGGCGTCGTGGGCGGCATCGCCCCCGTGTGCCGGATGCTGGCCAGGGCGTGGGTGC
>NZ_JBQCEE010000071.1:0-9102 GCF_051960575.1 Jatrophihabitans sp. | reverse complement strand
CTCGATCGGGTGGACGTCGACGCCGATGCCGGTCCGCAGTTCGCTCATGTCCGCGGGCCGATCATGACCGTGCCGCCAGCAGCGCCTCGGCCCGGCGCAGGTCGTCCAGGATCGTGATCTTGAACGCCTCGACCGCACCCTCGACGACGACGACCCGACCGCCCTGCGCCTCGACGAGTGCGGCGTCGTCGGTGGCGCTGTCCGCCGCCGCACCGGAGTGCGCGGCGACCAGGACGTCGCGGCGGAAGCCCTGCGGTGTCTGCACGGCCACCAGGCCGGCGCGGTCGGGCGTCGCGACGACGACGCCGTCACGCACCTGCTTGATGGTGTCGCTGACGGGCAGCGCGGGGATGACGGCGTCGGCGCCGGCGTGCAGCGCGTCGAGCACCCGGGTGATCACGTCCGGCGGGGTGAAGGCGCGCGCGGCGTCGTGCACGAGCACGAACCGCGACTCCCGCGGCACGGCGTCGAGGCCACGGGCCACCGACTCCTGCCGGGTCGTGCCGCCCGGCACGACCGCGGCGCGCGGCACCAGGGCGGCGGTGGAGTCCACCAGCGCCGCCGGCGCCACCACCACGAGCGGCAGGCCGAGGAAGGGTTCGACGGCGTGCTCGAGCAGCGTGCGTCCGGCGATCTCGACGAACGCCTTCGGCACCGATGCGCCGAGTCGCTGCCCCGAACCTGCCGCAACGACGATGGCGGCGACGGTCATCGGACCGTCGCCGCCATCGTGGACAGCTGGGTTGCTCAGGCGACGGCCTCGGCCAGCACCTCGTCGAGGACGACCTCGGCCTTGTCCTCGTTGGTGCCCTCGGCCAGCGCGAGCTCGCTGATCAGGATCTGGCGGGCCTTGGCCAGCATGCGCTTCTCGCCGGCCGACAGGCCACGGTCGCGGTCACGCCGCCAGAGGTCACGGACGACCTCGGCCACCTTGTTCACGTCACCCGACGCGAGCTTCTCACCGTTCGCCTTGTACCGACGCGACCAGTTGGTCGGCTCCTCGGTGTGCGGGGCGCGCAGGACGTCGAAGACCTTGTCGAGACCCTCCTGCCCGACGACGTCGCGGACACCCACGACCTCTGCATTCTCGGCCGGCACGAGCACCGTCAGGTCGCCCTGGGCGACCTTCAGCCTGAGGTAGGTTTTCTTGACGCCCTTGAGGAGTCGCTCCTCGATGGCTTCGATGAGGGCCGCCCCGTGATGGGGATAGACAACGGTCTCGCCGACCTTGAAAGTCATGTGTTTACTGCCCCTTTCGCTGAGTCCAGGGTAACACGCGGCACACCTGCTGAAGAATGATCGGACGCGAAGAGGTGCCCTTCGCCCCGTGTCGGCAGCGCCGTCCCACGCCGTCCGGCGGTGCTACGGGCTGCGGCGCAGGTCGCTCCCCGGCAGGCCGCAGGCAGCCTCCGCCGCGGCTCTCGCTACGCTGCAAACAGGTCAGTCCGAGCCCCGGCACCGGCAGGAATCGGGGCCGTGCACTCTTTCGACGAGGAGTCGACGTGAACGCGAAGCTGCGTGCCGGTCGAGCCGGTCTCGCCATGACGCTGATCGGCGCCGCGTTGGTGTCCTCCGCCTGCGCCAACGGCAAGCAGGCCCAGACCGCCAACGAGAAGCCGACGCTCGACGGCACCAACGCGCAGGTCGGCGAGATCCTGCTGCGCGGCCTGGTCATCGAGACGCCGCCCAACGGCAAGTACTCGACCGGCGACGACCCCGCGCTCAGGGTCGTGATCGTCAACAACAGCACCACCACCGCCGACACGCTCACCGGCGTCACGAGCAGCGCCTTCAGCAGCTGGGGCAGCTTCGAGTCGGCGGACGCCGCGAACGCCTTCGTCGCCGGGCAGGAGCGCGGCGCGGGCGGCTCGTCGCCGTCCTCCGCGCCGTCCTCCGCGCCGTCGTCGGCCACCTCGATCACGCCCGCCCCGAGCGCGACGCCGCTGCCGCTGGGCAAGCAGAGCGTGCCCCTGCCCGCCAACAGCAGCGTGAGCTTCGGCCAGGCGGTGCAGCCGGGCGTGCTGCTGCTCGAGGACCTCAAGCTCTCGTCGCTCTACCCCGCCGAGACCGTGAAGATCACCTTCACGTTCGACAAGGCCGGCTCGGTGAGCGTCGACGTCCCGGTCGGCCTGTCGAGCAGCCCGGGCAGCCTGTCCGTGCCGCCGGAGAGCAGCCCGACGCCGAGCCCGGCGGCGCCCTGACCGCCGCTCGCTGATCGACGCTGACTGATCGACGCTTCGACGCCGCGACCCGGTCCTCCGGTCGCGGCGTCGGCGTTTTGTCAGAGCTGCTCGCTACGTTGCCGACGTGACCAGACCGAGCACCGCCCGAAAGCCCGCGTTCCGCTGCGCCGAGTGCGGCACCGCCGTCCCGCGCTGGGTCGGTCGGTGCCCCGAGTGCCAGGCGTGGGGGTCGATCGGCGAGACCGGACCGGTGGCGCGCGCCGCCGTGGTACCCGGCGCCGTCACCCGGCCGGCGCGCCCGATCGGCCAGCTCGATCCCGAGCAGGCGCGGGCGCAGCGCACCGGGGTCGGCGAGCTCGACCGCGTGCTCGGCGGCGGGCTGGTGCCCGGGTCGGTCATCCTGCTCGCGGGCGAGCCGGGCATCGGCAAGTCGACGCTGCTGCTCGACGTCGCGCACCGCTTCGCCGAGGCCCACGGCCGCCCCGCCCTCATCGTGACGGGCGAGGAGTCGACGGCGCAGGTGCGCCTGCGCGCCGAGCGCACCGGCAGCCTGCACCCCGAGCTGTACCTGGCGGCCGAGAACGACCTGGCCGCGGTGCTGACGCACGTCGACACCGTCGGCCCGGGGCTGCTCGTCGTCGACTCGGTGCAGACGATCAGCTCCGAGTCCTGCGACGGCGCCGCGGGTGGCGTGCCGCAGATCCGGGCGGTGACGGCCGCGCTCATCGGCGTCGCGAAGACGCGCGGGCTGGCGACGGTGCTGGTCGGGCACGTGACCAAGGACGGCGGGATCGCCGGCCCGCGGGTGCTCGAGCACCTCGTCGACGTCGTACTGCACTTCGAGGGCGACCGGCACTCGTCGCTGCGCCTGATCCGCGCCACGAAGAACCGCTACGGCGCCGTCGACGAGGTCGGGTGCTTCGAGATGCGCGAGGACGGTCTCGCGGGGCTGCCCGACCCGTCCGGGCTGTTCCTGTCGGAACGGTCGACGGCGGTGGCGGGCACGTGCGTCACGGTCACCCTCGAGGGCAAGCGGCCGATGGTCACCGAGATCCAGGCCCTCACGACGCCGGGCCACGGCGGCTCGCCACGCCGCGCGGTGAGCTCGCTCGACTCGTCCCGGGTGGCGATGCTGCTCGCCGTCCTCATGCGGCACGACGACAAGGTGCGCTACGGCGACCAGGACGTGTACGCGGCGACGGTCGGTGGCATCGCGGCGCACGAGCCCGCCGCCGACCTCGCGGTCGCGCTCGCCCTCGCCTCGGCCGGACGCGACGCGCCGATCGCGCCGACGCTGTGCGCCATCGGCGAGGTGTCGCTGGCGGGCGACGTCCGGCGCGTGCCGGCCCTCGACCGGCGGCTGGCCGAGGCGGCCCGGCTCGGGTTCACCGCGGCGCTGGTGCCGGCCAGTTCGGTCGGCGAGGTCGTGAGCCCGGTCGTCGCGGGCATGCGGACGATCCCGGTCGCCACGATCGACGACGCGATCACCGAGGCGCTCGCGCTGTCGGGGCATCTCGGTCTCGGTGCGCGGCGGGTGCTGCGTCCGGTGCCACCGTCGGGCGAGCGCGGCGGGGCACGAACGGGCCGTAGCGCCGCACAGGGTGGGCGGCGCTCTCTAGACTCGTCCTGACCGGTCGTCACCCCCGCCGCGAACAGGAGTCGCCGTGCCCACGTCGGAGCGCGACGAGACGCTGCGCACCGTGCTGGCCACGATGGCGCCCGGCACCGAGCTGCGCGAGGGTCTCGAGCGCATCCTGCGCGGCAACACCGGCGCCCTGATCGTGCTCGGCATGGACCGCGCCGTCGAGGCGATGGCCACCGGCGGCTTCCCGCTGGACGTCGAGTTCTCGGCAACCCGGCTGCGTGAGCTGTGCAAGATGGACGGCGCGGTGGTGCTCAGCACCGACGGCACGCGCATCACCCGCGCGGCGACGCACCTGATGCCCGACCCGTCGACACCGACCGAGGAGTCGGGCACGCGGCACCGCACGGCGCAGCGCGTCGCCCGGCAGACCGGCTACCCGGTCATCTCGGTGTCGCAGTCGATGCGGATCATCAGCCTCTACGTGGACGACCGCCGCTACGTGCTCGAGAGCACCGGCGAGCTGCTGTCGCGGGCGAACCAGGCCATCGCCACGCTCGAGCGCTACAAGACCCGCCTCGACGAGGTGTCGCAGGCGCTGTCCGCTCTCGAGATCGAGGATCTCGTGACCGTGCGTGACGCCGCCGTCGTCTCGCAGCGGCTCGAGATGGTGCGGCGCATCGCCGACGAGGTCACCGGCCACGTCGTCGAGCTCGGCACCGACGGCCGCCTGCTCGCCCTGCAGCTCGAGGAGCTCATGGCCGGGGTCGACGCCGACCGGCAGCTCATCGCGCGCGACTACGTGGCCGCGGGCCGCAAGGGCAAGGACGCCGGTCAGGTGCTCGCCGAACTCGCCGAGCTGTCGGCCACCGACCTGCTCGACGTCACCCAGGTGGCACGCGCGATGGGATGGCCGGCGACGGCCGAGGCACTCGAGCAGCCGGTCAGCCCGCGCGGGCACCGGCTGCTCGCCCGGGTGCCGCGCATCCCCGCCGCGATCGTCGACCGCGTCGTCGACCACTTCGGCGAGCTGCAGAAGCTGCTGGCGGCGTCGGTCGAGGACCTGCAGGCCGTCGACGGCGTCGGCGAGACGCGGGCCCGCGCCGTGCGCGAGGGACTGTCACGGCTGGCCGAGGTGTCGATCATCGACCGCTTCAACTGAGCGGAGCTCCGACCGCAGGCCCCGGCCGATGCGCCGGTCAGTGGAAGGCGAAGGACGTGGCCGCGCCGTGCTCGCCGCTCAACGTCGCGTACAGCGTGTAGCTGCCGGCGCCGACCGGCTGGCGGACGGTCTTGCAGCCCGGCGACGACGTCGTGCCGGCCCACGGCACGTGCACGGTCACGGGGACGCGCGGCGCGAGCACCTGCTCGACCGGCCGGTCGCCGCCGTTCGGGCAGTCGTCGCTGCCCCAGACGCGGGTCTCGAAGTTGTAGACCTGCAGCTGCACCGTCGCGTCGCTGAGCGTGATGAGACACGGCGTGGACGCCGTGTTGGTGGCCTGCAGCCCGAGCACCGGCTGATCGCCGACGGCGTAGGTCGTCTGCGAGGTCAGCGCGCTCACCCGCACCTGGTCGGTGGTGCAGGCCGGCGGCGTGACGGTGGGCGAGGCGCTGCCGGCGGGCTTCGACGACGTGCCCGACGGCGGCGTGGCCGAGGTGCTGCTCGACGTGGTCGAGGGCGTCGCGCCCGACGACGACGCACCACCCGATGGCGTGGCCGAGCGCAAGGGCCGGCGTGCGGGCGCGCTCGAGGTCGTGATCGTCAGCGGCGCGGCCGGCGTGGTGGTCGTGCCGCCGGCGGCCGTCGAGGACGACGAGGTCTTCGCCGGTGACGGCGCACCCGTCGTCGATCCGCTCGAGCTGCCGAACGCGCTGACCACCTTCATCAGCAGGAACAGCGCGACGACGGCGAGCACGAGCAGGACGATCCGCCGTCGCCAGTAGACGGCAGGGGTGAGGGGTCCGACGGGGTGCATCATGTCGTCGCCCACGTTAACCGCGGCGTTGCGCGAATCAGGGCAGACGCGCTGGCACCCGGCTGATCGCAGGGGAGATGACATCATCGACGACGATGACCGCACTCGCCGCCGACACCGTGCTCGACTGGTACCGGCGCACCGCGCGCGACCTGCCCTGGCGGCGTCCCGGCGTCTCGCCCTGGGCCGTGCTGGTCAGCGAGATCATGCTGCAGCAGACGCAGGTGTCGCGCGTGCTGCCCGCCTACGCCGCGTGGCTCGCGCGGTGGCCCACGCCGGCGGCGCAGGCGAGCGAGCCGGTGGCCGAGGCGATCCGGCAGTGGGGCCGGCTCGGCTACCCGCGTCGGGCGATGCGGCTGCACGCCGCGGCCGTCGAGATCACCGAGCGCTTCGACGGCGTGGTGCCCCGCGAGGTGGCCGACCTGCTGAGCCTGCCCGGTGTCGGCGAGTACACCGCCCGCGCGGTCGCCGCGTTCGCCTTCCGCCAGCGGCAGCCGGTGGTCGACACGAACGTGCGCCGGGTCGTGGCCCGCGCCGTCAGCGGGTTGCCCGACGCCGGCGCGCCGTCGACCACCCGCGATCTCGCCGCGATGACCGCGCTGCTGCCGCCCGACCCGGAGACCGCCGCGATCTACAGCGTCGCCGTGATGGAGCTCGGCGCCCTCGTCTGCACCGCCGCGGCGCCGCGCTGCGGCGACTGCCCGGTCAGCGCACTGTGTGCGTGGCGCCGGGCCGGCTCGCCACCCGCGGTGGCCCGGTCGCGTCCGGTGCAGCGCTTCGAGGGCACCGACCGGCAGGTGCGCGGGCGGCTCATGGCGCGCCTGCGCGAGGCCGAGGGCGCGGTGCCGGTGGACGACCTGCGCGACGCCTGGCCCGACGACACCCAGCGCGAGCGCTGCCTCGCCTCACTGCTCGCCGACGGACTGGCGCACGAGACGGCGCCGGGCTGCATCGCCCTCGGCGGCCCGCCGCCCGCCTGAGCCCCGTCAGGAGGGCAGGCGCGCGGCGACGATCCGGGCGACGGCGACCGCGCGGTCGGCGTCGTGCCCGGTGCCGGTGACGACGATCTGGAAGAACGTCCGACCCCGCAGGGCGACGAGGTACGTGCCCGACGTCTGGTCGCCCGAGCGGTAGGCGGCGTCGCCGACGCCCGGCACGGCCGTCGTCGGACCGACCGCCAGCTGCTTCGCCGTCGTCTCGAACTGCGCGAGGGTGTAGTGACGCCCGCTGACCTGCACCTGGACGAGCGCCGGATCCGGCACCCCCGGCGTCGCCCCGTACCACCCGCACGACCGGAACTCGCCGATCGGTTCGTCGCGCCGCTGCCCGACCGGCCCGCCGAGCGCCGCCTTGACCTGGGCGGGCGTGAGCAGCGCGCAGACGTCGGTCGCCGGGGGCAGGGGCGTGCTCGGCAGGGTGTCCGGCGCCGACGGCGTGCCGGTCGACGACGGGGTGGACGCCGCGGACGGAGGCGACGACGTCGGTGGTGCGGACGACGGCACGGACGACCCGGGCGAGGGTGCCTGGCCTCCGGGCGTCGAGCCGGACCCCGCCCCGGACGAGGCCGGTCCCGCCGACCCCGGGCCGGACGACGTGCACGCCGCCAGGGCGAGCGAGGCGACGGCCACGACGCAGGCCGGTACCCATCGTCCGGAGCCGCGCGAATCGCTCATGCTGCCATGATCGTCCCTCCCCCGCCGCCGCAACCCACTGCCCCCGGAACCTGTCCACGACGGCCGGAAGGCGCACGTCCCCCGGGACGACGACGGGCCCGCCTCCAGGTGGAGGCGGGCCCGGTCGGGACTGCTGGTGGAACCGGCGACTACTCGGCGGTGATCGCCGTCGGCGGGACGTCGGGGACGAGCTGCTCGCCGCCCGGCTTCGGCTCGCCGCGGAAGGTGAACTTCTCGGCGCCGCCCTTCTTCATCGGGTCCTCCGGCTCGGTGTCGACCACGACGATCGTGCCGGGCTGGAGCTCGCCGAACAGGATCTTCTCGCTCAACGGGTCCTCGATCTCGCGCTGGATGGTGCGGCGCAGCGGCCGGGCACCCAGCACGGGGTCGTAGCCCTTCTTCGCGAGCAGCGCCTTGGCGGCCGGCGTGAGCTCGAGGCCCATGTCCTTGTTCCGCAGCTGCTGGTCGAGACGCGAGGTCATCAGGTCGACGATCTGGACGATCTCGGCCTCGGTGAGCTGGTGGAAGACGATGATGTCGTCGATGCGGTTCAGGAACTCCGGGCGGAAGTGCTGCTTCAGCTCGTCGTTGACCTTCTGCTTCATCCGCTCGTAGTTGCCCATCTCGTCGTTCGCCGCCGAGAAGCCCAGGCCCACCGCCTTCGACACGTCACGCGTGCCGAGGTTGGTGGTCAGGATCAGCACCGTGTTCTTGAAGTCGACGATGCGGCCCTGGCCGTCGGTGAGGCGACCGTCCTCGAGCACCTGCAGCAGCGTGTTGAAGACATCCGGGTGGGCCTTCTCGACCTCGTCGAAGAGCACCACCGAGAACGGCTTGCGGCGCACCTTCTCGGTGAGCTGGCCGCCCTCGTCGTAGCCGACGTAGCCCGGAGGGGCACCGACGAGCCGCGACACGGTGTAGCGGTCGTGGAACTCGGACATGTCGATCTGGATGAGCGCGTCCGCGTCCCCGAACAGGAACTCGGCGAGCGTCTTCGACAGCTCCGTCTTCCCGACGCCGGACGGGCCGGCGAAGATGAACGACCCACCGGGACGCTTCGGGTCCTTGAGGCCGGCGCGCGTGCGGCGGATGGCCTGCGAGACGGCCTTGATGGCCTGCTCCTGGCCGACGACCCGCTTGTGCAGCTCGTCCTCCATGTGCAGCAGGCGCGCCGTCTCCTCCTCGGTCAGCTTGAAGACCGGGATGCCCGTCCAGGTCGCGAGCACCTCGGCGATCTGCTCGTCGTCGACCTCGGCGACGACGTCGAGGTCGCCCGCCTTCCACTCCTGCTCGCGCTTGGCCTTCTCGCCGAGCAGCGTCTTCTCCTTGTCACGGAGCGACGCGGCCTTCTCGAAGTCCTGCGCGTCGATCGCGCTCTCCTTCTCGCGGCGGACGTCGGCGATGCGCTCGTCGAACTCGCGGAGGTCCGGCGGCGCGGTCATCCGGCGGATGCGCATGCGGGCACCGGCCTCGTCGATGAGGTCGATCGCCTTGTCGGGCAGGAACCGGTCGCTGATGTAGCGGTCGGCCAGCCCGGCGGCGGCGACGAGCGCGGCGTCGGTGATCGAGATGCGGTGGTGCGCCTCGTACCGGTCGCGCAGCCCCTTCAGGATCTCGATGGTGTGCGAGACGCTCGGCTCGCCGACCTGGATCGGCTGGAAGCGGCGCTCGAGCGCGGCGTCCTTCTC
>NZ_JBQCEE010000070.1:0-20721 GCF_051960575.1 Jatrophihabitans sp. | reverse complement strand
GCTACTGGTGCGACATTAGGGCCTTTCGGCCGCGCGCGAAAGTCCAGTGAAGAGACGATCACAAGATTCGGGTGCGTCATCCCGCTTCGTGCACAGGGGTCAGAGCCGATCTGACCCATGCATCAGTGCTCCCGGTGCGGTCGCACTACTCGCCACGAGCCGCGGCTGCGTGGTACCCGCGCGTCGTCGCGGTCGGGGGCGCCGAGCGTGCCGATCGCGAGCCCGTCGCGTGCGAACAGGGTGGCGGTGGTCTGCCAGTCGTTGATCCACGTCGCGATGTCGCGTGCCGGCATCGGCCGGGCGAGGTGGTAGCCCTGCACGCAGTCGACGTCGAGGTCGGCCAGCACGCCCAGCGTCTCCTCGTCCTCGGCGCCCTCGGCGACCACCCGCATGTCCAGGGCGTGGCCGAGCTGCACGGTCGAGGCGATGATCATGCGGCTGCGCTCGTCGGTGCCCGCCGCCTGGACGAACGAGCGGTCGATCTTGATCTCCTGCACCGGCAGGTCGCGCAGGTAGGCCAGCGACGAGAAGCCGGTGCCGTAGTCGTCGATCGAGATCTGGATGTCGTGCGAGCGCAGCTGCAGCAGGATCTCGCGGGCGTGGTGCGGGTCGGCGAGGAACGAATCCTCGGTGACCTCGAGGACGACCCGGTCACCGGGCACACCGGCCGTCTGCAGGGACGAGTACAGCCGGGGCAGGAAGGTGTGGCTGAGCAGTTCGGGCGGCGCGCAGTTGATGGCGACGTGCAGGTCGAGGCCCTCGGCGAGCCAGCCCCGCAGGTGCTGCACCGCGGTGGACGCGACGTGCTCGCTGAGCGCCCCCATGAGGCCCGCCCGGCGTGCCGCCGGCAGGAAGGTGGCGGGGCTGCGCATGCCGTCGACCGGGTGCGCCCACCGCACCAGCGCCTCGAGCGAGCGCACCTGCAGCGTCGCGATCTCGATCTGCGGCTGGTACCAGACCTCGATCTGGCCGTCGGCGATCGCACGGCGCAGCTCCTCGGCCAGCTGCAGGCGCGGGCGCGAGAAGTCGTCGAAGGTGCCGTCGTAGAGCATGACGCCCGAGCGCGCCGTCTTGGCCTGGTACATCGCGACGTCGGCGCGGCGCAGGATGTCGCCCTCGGTGGCGTCGAGCTCGTCGCGGACGGCGATGCCGATCGACCCGGACGGCGTGATCTCGATGCCGTCGACGAGCACCGGCTGCTCGAGCTCCTCGAGCACCGCGCGTCCGATCTCGAGCAGTTCGATCTCGTCGGTGCTCGGGACGATGACCGCGAACTCGTCGCCGCCCAGGCGGGCGATCATCGCGTCGTGCCGCGTGCTCTCCATCAGCCGGGCGGCGACGAAGCGCAGCACGGTGTCGCCGGCGTGGTGGCCGAGGGTGTCGTTGACCTCCTTGAAGCCGTCGAGGTCGAGCAGCATGAGGGCGAGCGGGCGCCGGGCGGTGATGTCGGTCAGCAGCCGCTCGCGCACCGCGCGGCGGTTCGGCAGCCGGGTGAGGTCGTCGGTCTGCGACAGCGCGAACGCCTCGGCGGCCCGGTTGGCCTCCCGCATCGCCAGGATCATGCGGGCGCCGGCGGCCAGCAGCGTGAGCACGGCGGGCGGCACGACGTAGTACTCGGCCGCGCGGGCGGGGTGCACGGTCAGCACGACGATGGCCGTGACCGCGGCGACGACGATGTGCCGCACGCCGGTCGGCCTCGGGGGCGACGTGCGCACCAGCCTCGCGGGCCGGCACGCGGCGTCGACGATGAAGGCGAGCGCGACGCCCCAGAGCACGTCGCTGATCGGCCCGAACTTGTAGCGGTCGGCCGCCACCTGCAGCGAGAACGCCGAGTCGGCCGCGGCGAGGGCCACCATGCCGGCGGCCAGTTGCAGGGAGGCGCTGTGGTCGGTGCGCACCCGTGACATCTCCTGCGCGATGACCAGCACCGCGAGGCCGAGATCGAGCAGCGGGTAGAGCAGGCCGAGGAACAGGGGGAGCCCGACCGCGCCGGTCGCGGTCTGGATGGGTGCCGCCACCACGAGCGCGGTCACGCAGGTGATGCCGCCACAGATCACCAGCACCTCGAGCCAGCGCGCCGGCACCCGCTGGCGGCGCCAGTCGACGTCGAGCAGCAGGTACGCCGCGAACCCGGCGTAGGCGGCGAGGAAGAGCAGTTCGCCGGGCGCGGGGAAGGTGCGGAACTCCTTGGTCGAGCTCGACGCCACCGACGCCGACCCGAGCATCCAGAGCACCATCGCCGAGAACAGGGCGACGCGGGCGGGCCGGCGCGTGCGCTCGCTGCGCAGGGCCAGGCCGAGGCGCACCAGCAGCAGCAGGAAGAACGCCGACTGTGCCACCAGCAGCACGCCGGGCACCGTCTGGCCGTTGTCGCCGGGATTGATCGCGCTGACGAGCTCGTTGACGAGCGCCGAGACGGCGATGAGCACCCAGGTGACCAGCCGCAGCACCGACTGCAGCGGCCGCGCGTGCGACGTGGAGGCGCCCCCCGTCGGCTCCACCGCGTCACCTCCGCTCGGACGTGCCGTCGCCACCGACTCGTCCCTGCCCCGATCGGCGGACGATGTCGGATTCTGAGGCATATGGCAAATTTTCTGGATTGCAGTGCGCCCGCCGGAGTCAGTGCAGTGAGCTGATTATTGCCTCGATGTCGCCCGGCGTCGTCAACGGATTCACGAAGCACAGCCGCAGCACCGTGTCGCCGCGGACGACGGTCGGCACGACGAGGGCGGTGCCGGACGCGAGGAGCCGGTCGCTCCACGCCCGGTAGTCGGCGTCGCACCACCCCCGACGGCGCAGCAGCACGACCGAGAGGTGGGGGGTGCCGACGACCTCGACGACCTCGTCCGCGGCGACGCGGTCGACGGTGTGCCGGGCCAGGTCGAGGCAGTGCTCGACGGCGTCGGTGAAGGCGCGGGTGCCGTGCGCGACGAGCGCCGTCCAGAGCGGCAGGCCCCGGGCCCGGCGGCTCAGGTGCACCGCGAAGTCCGACGGGTTGTACGCGCCGTCGAGGTTGATCGCCTCGAGGTAGGGCGCGCGCTGGCGGTGTGCGGCGCTCGCCGTCGAGCCGTCGCGGTAGAGGACTGCCGCGCAGTCGAACGGCGTGAACAGCCACTTGTGGGGGTCGATGGTGACCGAGTCGGCGCGCTCGATGCCGGCGAAGAGCGGCCGGGCCGCCGGCGCGAGCAGGGCCGCGCCCCCGTACGCGGCGTCGACGTGCAGCCAGAGGCCGTCCGCCCGGCAGCGGGCGGCCACCTCGTCCAGGCGGTCGACCGCGCCGGTGTTGGTCGCGCCCGCGGTGGCGACGACGGCGACGATGTTCGCCGCGTCGAGCGGGGCCAGGGCGGCGTCGAGGTCGGCGGCGGTCAGCGGCTCGTCGACCCGGCCGGCCGTCACCAGCTCGCACCCCATCACGGTCGCGGCCGTCCGCACCGAGCTGTGCGCGGTCGCCCCGGCGACGATGACGTCGGCGCGGCTGCGCTCGCCCGACCGCTGCCGGGCCGCCACCAGGGCGCTCAACGTGGCGATGGAACCGCCGCTGACGAAGGTGCCGGACGAGGTCGGGCCGAGCCCGACCAGCTCGCAGAGCCAGGCGACGGCGGCCCGCTCGGCCGCGACGACGGCCCCGGCCTCGAGCTGGCTGCCCGCGAACACCGCGGCGGCGGAGAGTGCGACGTCGGCGAGCACCGCGGCCGTGGCCGGCGCGCCCCCGACGAAGCCCAGGTACCGGGGATGGTCGGTCGGGAAGGCGGTCGGCAGCAGCTGGTCACGGACGATCCGCCAGGCCGCCGGCGTCCCGATGCCCCTGGCGCCGATCGGCGGCAGCGGCGGCGGTTCCGCGCCGGCCGGGTGCGGTGTCCCGCCCCGCTCGTCCAGGCGCGTCTCGACCCAGGCGGCGATGTCCTGCAGGGTGCGGCGGTCGTCGGACGACGGCTGATGCACGTCAACCCCCTCGGACGAAACCGCTGGTGAACCGCCGCGACCGGGTCATGTCGGGCAAGTGCGCACCTTCACTGCAGCAACGACCGTAGAGGGTGCAACCGTGCGAGCGCACGACCACGGACCCTCGGGTCGTTTCCGCCGCGCCGTGTCGGGCATCACACCCGGCACCGCGTGCCGGTCGGTGCCGGGTGACAGTCGATCGTCGGTGACCCGCCTTGTGCGGGACGCGGGCGGAACAGGCGTCGGGCCGCGCCTGTTGGGGACGGCGTGAAACGCATCGGCTTCCTGTCGTTCGGCCACTGGTCCGACTCGCCGTACTCGCGCACGCGCTCGGCGGCCGACGTGCTGCACCAGTCGATCGACCTCGCGGTCGCGGCCGAGGAGCTCGGCGCGGACGGTGCGTACTTCCGGGTGCACCACTTCGCGCGACAGCTCGCCTCGCCGTTCCCGCTGCTCGCGGCCGTCGGCGCCCGTACCAGCCGCATCGAGATCGGCACGGGCGTCATCGACATGCGCTACGAGAACCCGCTCTACATGGCCGAGGACGCCGGTGCCGCCGACCTCATCGCCGGCGGGCGGCTGCAGCTCGGCATCAGCCGCGGTTCACCCGAGCAGGTCATCGAGGGCTACAAGTACTTCGGGTACGTGCCGGCCGAGGGACAGGACCACGCCGACATGGCCCGTGAGCACACGCGGGTCTTCCTCGACGTCGTCGACGGGCACGCCTTCGCCGAGCCGAACCCGCGGCCGATGTTCCCGAACCCGCCGGGGCTGCTGCGCATCGAGCCGTACAGCGAGGGGCTGCGGCGGCGCATCTGGTGGGGTGCCGGCACCCGGGCGACGGCCGAGTGGGCCGCGCGGCGGGGCATGCACCTGATGAGCTCGACGCTCATCAGCGAGGACACGGGCGTGCCGTTCCACGAACTGCAGGCCGAGCAGATCGAGCGGTTCCGGAAGGCCTGGGCCGACGCCGGACACGCCTTCGAGCCGCGGGTGTCGGTCAGCCGCAGCATCTTCCCGCTCGTCACCGACCAGGACCACGCCTTCTTCGGCAACGAGACCCGCTCGCGCGACCAGGTCGGCCAGATCGCCGGCGGCATCGCGCGTTTCGGCAAGACGTATGCGGGCGAGCCGGACGTGCTCATCGAACAGCTCGCCGCCGACGAGGCGATCGCGGCCGCCGACACGCTGCTGCTGACGATCCCGAACCAGCTCGGCGTCGATTATTGCGCGCATGTGCTCGAATCCCTGCTGACACAGGTGGCGCCGGCACTCGGCTGGCGCTGAGCATCCTGCGTCCACGACATGGAAGGTGACCATGACCGACCTGCTGCCGCTCGACCCCGACCAGCTGCTGACCACCACGCGGGCCGTCCGCAAGCGGCTCGACCTCGAGCGGCCGGTGCCGCTCGAGATCGTGCGCGAGGCGATCGAGGTCGCCGTGCAGGCACCGTCGGGCGGCAATAGGCAGGGGTGGCACTGGATCGTCGTCACCGATCCGTCGCTGCGGGCGGTGATCGCGGAGCACTACGGGCGGTCGTACGACACGTACCGTGCCGCCCGCCCCGCCACGGACGACGCGACCGCGCGCATGGCGTCCAGTTCCGACCACCTGCGCACCGTGCTCGCCGACGTGCCGGTGCACGTCATCGCGGCGATCGAGACCGAGCGCGACGAGCTGCCGGCAGGCAATCAGGCGGGTCTGTGGGGTTCGCTGCTGCCCGCCGCCTGGAGCCTGCAACTGGCGTTGCGGGCCCGCGGCCTCGGATCGGCCTGGACGACCCTGCACCTCGCGTACGAGCGGGAGGTCGCCGACGCCCTCGGCATCCCGGCGAACGTGCACCAGGGCGTGCTGCTCCCCGTCGCCTACAGCAAGGGCACCGATTTCAAGTCGGGCCCCCGCGTCGACCTCGACGCGATCATCCACGTCGACCGCTGGTGAGCCGACCCGCCCCGTCCGCCCATCTCGTGACGGAATTCCCGTCACGAGATCCGGGCCGGGGGCCTCGGTCAGGTCAGGTCAGCAGGGACTGCTTGATCTCCTGCTTGAGGATCTTGCCGACCTTCGAGCGGGGGAGGTCGTCCCAGAGCTCGATCTGTTTGGGCGTCTTGACGCCGCCGAGCCGGTCGCGGGCGAAGGCGCGCAGCTCGTCCGGGGTCACGGCGGCGCCGGGGCGCAGCTGGACGACGGCGGTGACCCGCTCGCCCCACTTCTCGTCGGGCAGCCCGAGCACGGCGCAGTCCTGCACGTCGGGGTGCTGCATCAGCGCCTGCTCGACCTCGGTCGAGTACACGTTGAAGCCGCCGGTGATGACCATGTCCTTCGCGCGGTCGACGATGAACAGGTAGCCGTCGTCGTCGAGGTACCCGATGTCGCCGGTGTGGTGCCAGCCGTGCGCGGACGCCTCGGCGGTGGCCTGCGGGTTGCGGTGGTAGCCGCGCATGACGAGCGAGCCGCGCACGACGATCTCGCCGGTCGAGCCGGTCGGCAGCAGCGTGCCGTCAGCCGCCATGATCCCGACCCGGACGAGTGGGGTGGGCCGCCCGGCCGACGACAGCCGCGCCCGCGCCACCGACCCGTCGGGCAGGAAGTGGTCGCGCGAAGCCATCGTCGAGATCATCATCGGCGCCTCGGTCTGCCCGAACAGCTGGGCCATCACCGGCCCGATGCGCGTCAGTGCCTCTTCCAACCGCGTCGCGGACATCGGCGCCGCGCCGTACCAGAAGCACTGCAGCGAGCTGCGGTCGGTCTCGTCCAGCCGCTCGTGCGCGAGCACCATGTAGATCAGCGTCGGCGGCAGGAAGGTGTGCGTGACGCGGTGCGCCTCGAGGTGCTCGAGGAAGTGGCCGACGTCGGGCGCGCGCATGATCACGATCTCGCCGCCGAGCGAGAGCACCGGGAAGCAGAGCACCCCGGCGGCGTGCGTCAGTGGCGCCAGCGCGAGGTACACGGGGCGGCCGTCGAACGGATAGCTGATCAGCGTCGCCGCGGTCATCGCCTCGATGTTGGCGGTGGTGAGCTCGACCCCCTTCGGCCGGCCGGTGGTGCCGCCGGTGCCGACGATCAGCGCCAGGTCGTCGACAGGCGTCTCGTCGACGCCGCCGCGGCCCAGCGCGAGGAACTCGTCCCACGGCAGCGCGCCGTCGGCCGGGCCGTCGAGACAGACCAGGGTCGTCAGCGCCGGCAGCTCGCCGCGGATCGCCGCGACGAGCGGCGCGAACGACGACTGGAAGAGCAGCGCGCTGCAGCCGAACAGGTCGAGCAGTTCGCGGTTCTCGGCCGCCTCGTTGCGCGGGTTGATCGGGCACCAGACGGCGCCCGCGCGGCTGATGCCGAAGACGCAGGTGAACGCCGTCGGGTCGTTCGCCGAAAGGATCGCCACCCGGTCGCCCGGCCGCACGCCGCGGGCGGCCAGCGCGGCAGCGACCGCGTCGCTCGTCGCCCGCACCTCGGCGTACGAGCGCGACACCCCGTCGGTGGTGAGGCACGGGCGGTCGGGGCCGAGGTCGGCGCCCTTGTCGAGGTAGTCGACCAGCCGCATCACATGCCCATGCCGCCGTCGACCGGCAGCCCGACGCCGTTGATGAAGCGGGCGGCGTCCGAGGCGAGGAAGACGACGGCGTCGGCCATGTCGGTGACCTCGCCGAGCCGGCCGGACGGCGTCAGGCCGATGACCGTCGCGACGGCCTCCTCCGGCGAGGGGAACAGCCCGAGCCGCGCCACGTCGTTGGCCAGCCCCGCGCCCATCGCCGTCGGCACGAGCCCGGGGTAGATGCAGTTGACGCGGACGCCGTAGCCGAGCTGCCCCGACTCCATCGCGGCCACGCGGGTGAGCCGGTCGACGCCCGACTTGGTGGCCGAGTAGACGGCGATGCCGGGGAAGGCGATGGTCGCCGCCACCGAGGCGACGTTGATGACGACACCGCCGTTGCCTGCGGCCCCGCCCGGACGCATCGCGCGGAAGGCGTGCTTGATGCCGAGCGCGGTGCCCAGCAGGTTCACGTCCAGCATCGTCCTGGCCTGCGCCGGGTCGAGGTCGACGAGCAGGCTGGTGATCTCGACGCCGGCGTTGTTGACGACGATGTCGAGGCCGCCGAGCCGCGACACGGTGTCGTCGATCGCCTCGCCCCACGCGGCGTCGTCGGTGATGTCGAGCGGGACGAAGATGTGGCCTGCGCCGAGGCTCTCGGCGACCTTCGGGCCGAGGTCGTCCTGGACGTCGGCGACCGCGACGCGCGCGCCGGCGCCCGCGAGCGCCGTGGCCATGGCCTCGCCGAGGCCCTGCGCGCCGCCGGTCACCAGCGCGCGTCGTCCGGTCAGGTCGAGCGAGGTCATGGGCTCCTCCGCGGTCCGGTGGTGGGTGACCGGTGTCACACTTCCACGTCACCGGCTCCGGCGCACCAGGCAGCAGCTGAGGGTGCTGGGCTCACCCGGTCGACGGCGGGTCGAGCACCAGCTCGCCGGTCTCGGCCAGGCGCACCGCGATGTCGCGCAGCTTGCGGTGCGAGCGCTGCGAGGCCCTCACCAGCAGGTCGAAGGCCTGACCGGCGTCGATGCGGTAGCGCTCCATGAGGATGCCCTTGGCCTGCCCGATCTCGTCGCGCGAGGCGAGCGCGATCCGCAGGTTCTCGATCTTCCGGCTGGACGCGAGGGCGATGGCCGCGTGCGCGGCGAGCAGCAGGCCGAAGTCCTCGGCCTCCTCGTCGAAGGCGCGCGGCTGGTCGCCGTACACGTCGAGCGCGCCCATGCTGCTGCCGGCGACGAAGAGCTGGAAGGACAGCGCCGAGTGGATGCCGTGCTGCACGGCGGCCTCCGCCCACCGCGGCCAGCGCCGGTCGCTGCGCAGGTCGTCGGCCCGCAGCGTGACCTCCTGGCGCGACGTGTCGACGCAGGGCCCCTGCCGGGTGCGGGCCTGGGCCTCGCCGACCGCGCGGGCACGGTCGTCGCTGTGGGCCGGAGAACTGAGCCGGCCGTGCTCGAGCAACGTGATCGCCGACCCCGTCGCGCCGTCGACCTGGTCGACGACGGCCCGCACGATCCGCCGCATCACCGCCGGCGGCGAGCCCTCCGCGTCGAGGTCGCGGGCCAGTTCGGTGAGGTCGCGCGCGGCGCCCGGGCGGGGCGGATGCCCGTCGCTCGTCTGCGCGCGATCGGTGCTGCTCTCCTGTCGTGTCGCCTGGTCGCTGTTGGCCATGCCCTCCACTACCCGCGCGGCGCCGGTGTCGCACGCGGGCGACCTCGATCCGGCCCGGGGACGACGGGTCGCTGCGCCGACTGGCACGCTCGGGGCATGACCACGCTCCCCAAGGACGATCTCCAGCGCGCGCTCGCGGTGGCGCGTGACGCCGTAGTCTGGAAGCTCGAGGGGTTGGGCGAGTACGACGTGCGGCGCCCGGTGACGCCGACGGGCACCAACCTGCTCGGGCTGGTCAAGCACCTCGCCAACGTCGAGGTGGGGTACTTCGGGCCGCCGTTCGGCCGTCCGTTCGGCGAGCCGACCACCTGGGACGACCCCGGCGCCGCACTCGACGACGACCTCTGGGCGCGGGCCGACGAGACCCGCGACGACATCGTCGGCCTGTACCGCCGCGCCTGCGCCCACACGGACGCGACCGTCGCCGCCCTGCCGCTGGAGGCCGAGGCGGAGATCCCGTGGTGGCCGTCCGACCGGCGCCGCACCACCCTGCACCGGCTGCTCGTGCACGTGATCGCCGAGACGAACCGGCACGCGGGGCACGCCGACATCGTGCGCGAGACGATCGACGGCGCGGCCGGCCTGCGTGCGGGCAATCCGAACCTGACCCACGACGACCCGGCCGCGTGGCAGCAGTACGTCGCCACCGTCGAACGCGCCGCCCGCGACGCCGCCGGACGCGTGTGATGGGCCGGCCGCGCCGGCTCGCCCGCCGCATCGACCTCTGGGACGTCAAGGTCAGCCGGGCCGTCGCGCGCCACGACTCCCCGGCCGCGATGGACGTCGCCATCCCACTGCTGACGCGGTGCGCCGACAAGAGCGTGCTGTGGGCGACCGCGTCGGCCGGCCTGCTCGCGTCCGGGAGGCCGACGCTGCGGCGCGCCGCCGTGCGCGGGCTGGCGTCGATCGCGGTCACCAGCCTGGTCGCCAACCAGGGCGGCAAGCGGCTGCTGCGCCGCCAGCGGCCGAGTCTCGTCGAGTTCCCCATGCGCCGCATCGCCCACCGCGTGCCGGCGTCGAGCTCGTTCCCGTCCGGGCACTCCGCCTCGGCGGCGGCGTTCGCCGTGGCCGTCGCGGTCGAGCAGCCGTGGCTCGCGGTGCCGGTCGGCGCGGTCGCGGCCGCAGTCGCGTTCTCGCGGGTCTACACCGGCGTGCACTACCCGAGCGACTTGCTCGCGGGCGTCGCGCTCGGCGCCGGCATCGCGACCCTCGGCGCCGTCGCCGTGCCCGCCCACCACCACGAGGTGCGCCGCGCCGGCGGCGAGCCCACCGCCGCGCAGCCGTCGCGGCCCACCGGCCGTGGCGTCGTGGCGGTCGTCAACCCGCTCTCGGGGCCGGGCCGGTCGGACACGCTGCCCGACGAGATCCGCGCCCTGCTGCCCGACGCCGAGGTCGTCGAGCTCGGCGAGGACGTCGACATCGCGGCGATCATGGACGATGCAGCGGGCCGGGCCGAGGTGCTCGCGGTGGCCGGCGGCGACGGCACCGTGAACTGCGCCGCGCAGGCCGCGATGCGGCACGACCGACCGCTGCTCGTGCTGCCTGCCGGCACGTTCAACCACTTCGCCAAGGACCTCGACCTCACCGAGCTGACCGCCGCGCAGGAGGCCCTGGCCCAGGGCCGGGCGGTCCGGGTCGACGTCGGCACGGTCGACGACCACGTCTTCCTCAACACCGCCAGCCTCGGGCACTACCCGGAGTTCGTCGCCGCGCGCGAGCGGTGGGAGGACCGCCTCGGCAAGCCGCTCGCTGCCGTCGTCGCCCTCGCCACGGTCGCGCGGCGTTGCCCGCCGCTCGAGGTCGAGGTCGACGGCGTGCGCCGCCGGCTGCTCGTGCTCTTCGTCGGCAGCAACGCCTACACCCCGAAGGGCTTCATGCCGCGCGGTCGTCGCGCGCTCGACACCGGCGTGCTCGACGTGCGGCTGCTCGACGAGCGGCACGGCGGGTCACCGACGGCCGTGCTGGCCGGTGCCCTCGGCCTCGACCTGCGGCGGCGATCGGGCTACCACGAGTCGCGTGCCCCGCAGCTCACGGTGCGGGTGGTCGACGAGCCGACGCGCCTGGCCTGCGACGGCGAGGTGTTCGACGCGCCGGCGACGGTGCGCTTCGCCATGCGTCGCGCTGCACTGACGGTCTACCGGGGCATACCCGGGTCGTGAGACGCCTGTCCGCTCCGGGCCGCCCGGCGGTCGTGCTGGCACTCGCGTGGGTGGCCGTCGTCGCCCTCGGCTGTGCCGTCGGCGCGACGCTGCCGGACAGCGGCGTGCCGCACGTCGACCGACCGATCATCGCCACGCTGGCCGGGCACCGTGCGGGCGCGCTCACGAGCCTGATGCGCGCGGTGACCACCGTCGGCGCGCCGGGCTGGGTGCTGACGGCATCGACGGCCGTGGCGGTGCTGCTGGTGCTGCGCCGCCGCGTGCGCGACGCGGTCGTGCTCGTGCTCGCCGTCTGGGGCGCCGACGCGGCCGAGCAGGTGGTGAAGGCGGTCGTCCGGCGCACCCGGCCACCGGCCGGCCTGCGTGTGCCGCACATCAGCGCCCGCGGCCTGTCCTTCCCGTCGGGGCACGCCACCATCGCCGCGGCCGGGCTGGGCATGCTGGCGGTCGTGGCCGCCGCGGCCGTCGCCCGGCCTGTCCTCCGGGCCCTCGTCCTCGGGCTCGGCGTGCTCGCCGTGGCCGCGGTCGGCGTCTCGCGCCTATATCTCGGCGTGCACTGGCCGACCGACGTGCTCGGGGGATGGGTGCTCGCCGTGGGGTGGTCGGCGGTCGTCGTCCACACCCTCGTCCGACCTCGTCGCGGTGACGTGTCAACAAGCCCCCGAGTATGATCGGCCGATGACGTCCACGACCCGATGGCTGACCGACCGCGAACAGGCGGCCTGGCGGGCGTTCCTGGACATGCACGCCCGGCTCAACGCGCAGCTCAACCGCGAACTGCAGGCCGACGCCGGGCTGTCGCTCGCCGACTTCGCCGTCATGGCCCACCTCAGCGACCACGGCTGCACGATGCGGGTGCTCGAACTGGCGCGCTCGCTCGGCTGGGAGAAGAGCCGGCTGTCGCACCAGCTCAGCCGCATGCAGCAGCGCGGGCTCATCCAGCGCGCCGACTGCGCCAGCGACCGCCGCGGCGCCTTCATCGAGCTCACCGACGAGGGCCGACGCACGATCGAGGCCGCGGCGCCCCCGCACGTCGAGGCGGTGCGGCGCTACCTGTTCGACCACCTCACGCCCGAGCAGGTCGACGCGCTGACCGCGATCAGCACCGGGGTGATCGCCCGGCTCGACGACGCGTGCGCCTCGTCATGCCCCGGCGCCGACGACCCGTGCAGCGAGGCCGACGACCTCTAGGTCCCGTATAGGGTTCGCCTGTCGGCGGCGGTCGCCGGCGACGCGAGGAGGCGATGGTGGAGCGCGAGCCCGGCCGGCGCGCGCCGCTCGCCGTCACGATCCTGCTGGTCGAGGACGACGAGGGCGACGCCATCCTCGTGCGTGCCTGCCTCGACGAGGTCGGCATCCCGCCGGGCGCGATCACCTGGACGCGGTCGCTGGCCGAGGCCGGCGAGCACCTCGGGTCGGCGCCGGACTGCATCCTGCTCGACCTGGGCCTGCCGGACGCGATCGGGCTCGACGCCGTGCGCGAGATGGTCGCGGCGGCACCCGAGGCCTCGGTCATCGTCCTGACCGGGCGGCTCGAGAGCGGCGGCACCGAGGCGCTCGCCGTCGGCGCCCAGGACTATCTCGTCAAGGACACCCTGAGCGGCGAACTGCTCGAGCGCTCGATCCGCTACGCCGTCGAACGGCGAAGGGTCATGTCGGCCCGGTTGCAGCTCGAGGCGGCGCACGTGCGCGCGGCGGAGCAGTCGCGCCTCGAGCGCGGGCTGCTGCCCTCGCCGCTGCTGCGCACCTCACCACCCCGGGCCCACACCTACTACCAACCCGGACGCGACAACGCCGTGCTCGGCGGCGACTTCTACGACATCGTCGAACTCGCCGACGGCACCCTGCGGGCGATCATCGGCGACGTCATGGGGCACGGCCCGGACGAAGCGGCGTTGGGCGTGCACCTGCGCGTCGCATGGCGCACCCTCGTGCTCGGCGGCGTGCCCGACGACCAGGTCTTCGCGACGCTGGCCCAGCTGCTGCGGGCCGAGACCGGCAGTGCACCGCTGCGCTTCGTCACGGCGTGCGACGTGACGATCGGGGTCGAGCACCGCATCGACATCCGCACCGCCGGTCACCCCGCGCCGATCCTCTGCCGCGGCGCCGACGCGCGGCACCTCGAGATCGTCAGCGGGCCGCCGCTGGGCGTCGAACTGCCGACCCTGCCGCCGGTCGGCCGCCGGTGGCCGCGCGTCGAGCACCGGGGCGCACCGGGCGACACCCTGCTGCTGTACACCGACGGCCTGCTCGACGCGCATGCCACGGCCGGTGCGGGCCTCGGCGACGACGCGCTCATCATACGGCTCACCCGCCACCAGGCGACCGGCGAACCGCTGCGCGCCTGGCTGCCCGCGCTGGCGCGGGCCGCGCCGCTCGAGTCGGAGGACGACGTCGCGCTGGTGGCCCTGGAACTCGGTGGCCCGGACGGCCCGGCCGTCGAGGCCGGATGAGCACGGACGCACCCGAACCGGCCGCCGACGGGCCGAGCGCCCGTCCCGTCTGGACGCTGCGCCGTCGCCTCCGCCGCACCTTCCTCGTCTCGGGCACCGCGATCGCCGTCGTGACGGTGCTCGCCGTGCTGTCCCTGGCCCGGCTCTCGGCCGCCGGGGACGACGTCATCAGCCGGCGGCAGCCGGCGGCGCTCGCGGCGCAGCGGGTGCTGAGTGCCGTGCGCGCGGAGGCGACGACCCTGCGCGACTACGCGAGCAGCGGGGTGCACGCCTACCTCGAGGCCTACGACACGCTGGTCGCCGAGCGGGCGAAGGAGATCGGCACGGTCGCCCGGCTCAGCTCCGGTGACCCGGCCGCCCTGGGCGCGGTCCGGCGCCTGCAGGACGCCCTGACGGCGTGGAACGCCGACGTGGTGCGACCGGTCGTCAGCGCCCGCGAGGGCGCCGCCACCGACCAGAGCGCGCGGCTCGACGAGCCCGCCGCGCGGGTTGCGTTCGCACGGGCGCGCGGCGCGGCCGAGCAGTTGCTGTCGACGCTCGAGCAGCGGGTCACCGCCGGGCGGGCGGCACGCGTGGTCGACCGCCGCCTGCTGTGGGCGGTGCTGGGCACCGGCCTCGCGATCGTCGTGGCGTCCGGCATCGTGCTGTGGCGGGGCTTCCAGCGCTGGGTGATCGGCCCGGTCGAGCGGCTCGGCGCGCAGACCCGCATCGTCGCGGCCGGGGCCACTCGCCGGGTGATCACCCCGGACGGCCCGCAGGAGCTGGCGATGCTCGGCGCCGACGTCGAGGCGGTGCGCCGCCAGATCGCCGAGCAGCTCGGACACGCCGAGCGGATCCAGGACGAACTCACCCGGCGCGGCAGCGAGCTCGCCCGCTCGAACGCCGACCTACAGCAGTTCGCCTACGTGGCCTCGCACGACCTGTCCGAACCGCTGCGCAAGGTGGCCAACTTCTGCCAGCTGCTCGAGCGGCAGTACGGCCCGCAGCTGGACGACCGGGCCCGCCAGTACATCGACTTCGCCGTCGACGGCGCGCGGCGCATGCAGACGCTCATCGCCGACCTGCTCGCCCTGTCCCGGGTCGGCCGCACCACCGAGGCGTTCGTGCCGGTCGACCTGCACGAGGTGCTCGGCCGGGCCGTCGCCACGCTGAGCCTGCGCATCGGTGAGGCCCGCGCGTCCGTCGAGTACGGGCGGCTGCCGATCGTGCCCGGTGACCCGACGCTGCTGCAGTCGCTGTTCGAGAACCTCGTCGGCAACGCCATCAAGTACCGCCGGCCCGACGTCGCGCCGCGCGTCGTCATCGGCGCCGAGCACGACTCGTCCGAAGCGGTGTGGCAGTGCTCGGTGACCGACAACGGCATCGGCATCGAGCCGCAGTACGGCGACCGCATCTTCCAGGTGTTCCAGCGGCTGCACCTGCGCGACGAGTACGCGGGCACCGGCATCGGCCTGGCGCTGTGCCGCCGCATCGTTGAGTTCCACGGCGGGCGGATCTGGCTCGACACGGAGCCGACGCACGACGGTGCTACCTTCCGCTTCACGCTTCCGGAAGGGCACTCCGCATGATCAAGGGCGCTGCATGATCGAGGGCGCTGCATGACGCAGGCCGCGGGCAGGGATCGGCAGCTTACGATCCTGCTGGTCGAGGACGACCCGGGCGACGTCGTGATCGCCGAGGAGGCGCTGCGGGCCGGTCGCCTGGCGTCCGAGCTCACCGTCGCGCGCGACGGGGTCGACGCCCTGGCCCGGCTCGGCACCGATCCTGCGCCGGATCTCATCCTGCTCGACCTCAACCTGCCGAGGCTGTCCGGGCACGAGGTGCTCGCGGAGGTCAAGCGCGACCCGCGGCTGCGACGCATCCCCGTGGTCGTGCTGAGCACGTCGGCGGTGCCCGAGGACGTGCAGCGCACCTACGACCTCGGCGGCAGCGCGCACGTCGTCAAGCCGGTCGACTTCGACGAGTTCGCCCGCCTGGTGCGCCGGATCGAGGACTTCTTCTCGACCGTCGCCGAGCGTCCTGGAAAACCATCGGCGTAACGAAGGGGTAAGTCGGGCATAACGCTCCCGTCATCGAAGACGGGAGCAGGTCATGACGGCGACGGTCGAATCGCAGGCGAAACCCACCCGCAGCCTGGTGCCGGCGCGGATGGACCGCCTGCCGTGGACGAAGTTCCACTGGCTCGTGGTGGTGGGCCTGGGGGTCTCGTGGATCCTCGACGGCCTCGAGATCCAGCTGGTGTCGCTGGTCTCGCCGATCCTGCAGAAGCCCGAGACGCTCGGGCTGTCGTCCGGGCAGGCCGGCTTCCTCGGCTCGGGCTACCTCATCGGCGAGGTCGTCGGCGCGCTGTTCTTCGGCCGGCTCACCGACAAGCTGGGCCGCAAGAAGCTGTTCATCGTCACTTTGGCGATCTACCTGCTCGGGAGCGGTCTCGGCGGCTTCGCCTGGGACTACTGGTCGTTGCTGTTCTGCCGCTTCATCGCCGGGCTCGGCATCGGCGGTGAGTACACCGCGATCAACTCGGCCATCGACGAGCTCATCCCGTCGCACTACCGCGGCCGCATCGACATCGCCGTCAACGGCACCTATTGGGGCGGCGCGGCCATCGGCTCGGCCATCGGCCTGTGGCTGTTCAACAGCGACAACGTGTCGGCGAACTGGTCGTGGCGGCTGTGCTTCTTCATCGGCCCGATCCTCGGCCTCATCATCATCTTCCTGCGCCGCACGATTCCCGAGAGCCCGCGCTGGATGATGACCCACGGCCATGCGCAGGAGGCCGAACGGATCGTCGACGAGATCGAGGAACGGGTGCGGCACGAAGGTGTCGAGCTCAAGCCGGTGGACGACAGCAAGGCGCTCGAGGTCACCGAGACACCACATCTCGGGATCGTCGAGCTGACCCGGATCTTCTTCGGGCAGTACCCGAAGCGCTCGATCTACGGCTTCACCATGATGGTGACGCAGGCCTTCCTCTACAACGCGATCTTCTTCAGCTACGCGCTCGTGCTGAGTCACTTCTACGGCGTCTCGGACGGCAACCTGCCGTACTACTTCTTCCCGTTCGCCATCGGCAACCTGCTCGGCCCGCTGCTGCTCGGCCCGCTGTTCGACACCATCGGACGCCGCAAGATGATCCTGTCGACCTACGGCCTGTCGGCGATCCTGCTGATGATCTCGGCGATCATGTTCAACAACGGGGCACTGACGGCGACGACGCAGACGATCTTCTGGTGCGTGATCTTCTTCTTCGCCTCGGCCGGTGCCTCGTCGGCCTACCTGACCGTGAGCGAGATCTTCCCGCTCGAGCTGCGCGGGCAGGCGATCTCGTACTTCTTCGCCCTCTCGCAGGGCGCCGGCGGCGTCGTCGCACCGTGGCTGTTCGGCCATCTCATCGGCGGCGCGAACAACAAGCACCCGCACACCGGACCGCTCACCATCGGCTACTTCATCGGTGCCGGGATCATGCTCATCGGCGGCCTGGTCGCCTGGTTCATCGGCGTGAACTCCGAACGGCAGTCGCTCGAGGACATCGCCAACCCGCTGTCGGTCGTGAAGCGTCCCGAGGGTGGCATCAGCGGCGCGGCCTCTGAGGCGGTGGCGTCATGACGGTCACCCCGATCAACCCCGACTGGCACGGTGCGGACGCGACCAAGGGGCCCGTGGTCATCGGCGTCAGCCCGTCGACCGGGTCTCCACGGGCGTTGCGGTGGGCGGCCGACTACGCCCGCACCCACGGGCTGCCGCTGCGGGCGATCATGGCCTGGCGGCCGCCGCGAGCCCCGGCCGCACCTGGCGGGCGACCGCCGGTCGGGGCGGCCGCGATCGCCTCGACCGACTACGCGGCGGAGGCGCAGGACCAGCTGCAGGGCTTCGTCGAGGCGGCCCTGCACGACGAGGCCGAGGTCGAGTGCCGGGCGGTGAAGGGCTCGGCGGTCACGGCCCTGCTGGCCGCGTCGACGGACGCCGAGCTGATGGTGCTCGGTGAGGTGCAGGCGGGCGCGGCCGGCTCCGTCCGCACGGGGCTCGTCGCGCCCAAGATCGTCCTCCGGGCGGCCTGCCCGGTGGTCGTCATGCCGCGTCCATGACTTCTCGTTGAACTCTTGTCGATTCCGCGTTTGGACGCCCCGCTTCGGGGGAAAGGTGCCCGCATGACGATTGCCGGTATGCGCGTGGGGTCCATGTCCGTGGACGGCACCCCGATCTCCTCCGCCGACCTCGCCCGCATCGAGGCGGAGGAACGACTGCACGTCGAGATGCAGATCAAGACCGTCCGCGTCATCGCGGGTGCGTCGCGCGATGCCGCCGAGTGCCGCTCGATCCTGGACATGCTGGGCATCGACAGCGCCACCGTCCTCGCCGCTCGCGGCACGGGACACGACGCGCCGACGCCCGACCCGGCGCCGCGTCGCGGCAAGCGCCGCGTGGCCGCCGCCTGACGCCGCCTGACACCGTTCCGCGACCCGGGCCACGCCGTCCCGACCTCGTCCGGCGGTGATGCCTCGCGCTTCGTAGGGTGACCGCCGTGGGGCAGTCGCACACCGTCAGCACGGTGCAGGCCGGACAGCACCGGCTGGCCTACCGCGAGGTCGGCGACGCCGACGCCCCCGTCGTCGTTCTGCTGCACGGCCTCGCATCGGACTCGCAGACCTGGGACCGGTCGCTCGACCTGCTCGCCGCGCGCGGCCTGCGCGCCATCGCCGTCGACCTCGTCGGGCACGGCGAGTCGGAGAAGCCGGCCACGGTGCAGTACCTGCTCGAGGACTTCGCCGACTCGCTGTGCTGCTTCCTCGATGCGCTGGGCATCCGGCGCGTGGCGCTCTGCGGCCACTCGTTCGGCGGCGCCGTGGCCGTCGCCTTCGCCGAGCGGCACCGCGACCGCATCGGCCACCTCGTGCTGGTGTCGGCCGGCGGGCTCGGTCGCGAGGTGCACCCCGTGCTGCGCGCCGCGGCGCTCCCGGTGGCGCCGGCGCTGCTGCGGTTGGCCACCGGCCCGCGGATGCGACGCCTTTACGCCCATCCGCGGCTCCACCGCCTGCTCGGCCTCACGCCGGACAACGTGACCAACCTGCGCCGGGCCGGGCACGCCCTCGAGACCCGGGCCGGGCAGGCCGCCTTCTTCGCGTCCCTGCGCGGGGTGATCGAGCCCCGCGGGCAGCGCGGGTCGTTCCTCGACACGGGCAGCATCCCGCTCGACCTGCCGGTGCTGATCATCGGCAGCACGACCGACAGCGTCATCCCGGTCGCGCACGCCCGCGCCGCCCATGCGGCGTTGCCGAACAGCGAGCTGGTGATCTTCGAGCAGGGGCGGCACGAGCCGCACCGCAGCAACGCGCCGGAGTTCGCCGCCGCGGTCGCGTCGTTCCTCGCCGCCCACCCGGCACGGGAGCGTCCGTGATCACGCACCCAGGCACACCCTGGTGTGCCTCGGTGCGTGATCATCGGATCGGCGCTGGCGGAGGATAGGGGATTTGAACCCCTGAGGGTGTTAACCCAACACGATTTCCAATCGTGCGCACTAGGCCACTATGCGAATCCTCCGTGGGACAGCGTAGTGGGCGCCCGGGCGTCGGCTCGCGGGCCGGTCGTCCGCGGCGGTCCGTACACTGGGCGCGACCCCCCGTGCGGCGTGCATCCCTCGAACCTCCCCAGGGCCGGAAGGCAGCAAGGATAAGTGGGCTCTGACGGGTGCGCGGGGGGTCCCTGTTCGTCTTCGTCCGCACGGTCGAAGTTGTCAGTACCGCCGAATAAGGTCGCCACGTGGCAACGCACCTCGCCCTGTACCGCAAGTACCGCTCGGCCACCTTCGCCGAGGTCATCGGGCAGGAGCACGTCACCGATCCGCTGCGGGCCGCGCTCGACGCGGGCCGCATCAACCACGCCTACCTGTTCAGCGGTCCCCGGGGCTGCGGCAAGACGTCGAGCGCCCGCATCCTCGCCCGCAGCCTGAACTGCGCCAAGGGGCCGACGTCCGAGCCCTGCGGCGTCTGCGACTCGTGCGTCGAGCTGGCGCCGAACGGCCCGGGCTCGATCGACGTCATCGAGATCGACGCGGCCAGTCACAACGGCGTCGAGGACGCCCGTGAGCTGCGCGAGCGCGCGTTCTTCGCGCCCGTCCGTGACCGCTACAAGGTCTACATCATCGACGAGGCGCACATGGTGACCACGGCGGCGTTCAACGCGCTGCTGAAGCTGGTGGAGGAGCCGCCGGACTTCCTGGTCTTCATCTTCGCCACCACCGAGCCGGACAAGGTGCTCACGACGATCCGGTCGCGCACGCACCACTACCCGTTCCGGCTCATCCCGCCGAACGCGCTGCGCGCCCACCTCGAGCGCATCGTCGCGAGCGAGGGCATCACCGTCGAGCCGGCCGTGCTGCCGCTGGTCGTGCGGGCGGGCGGGGGGTCGGCGCGCGACTCACTGTCGATCCTCGACCAGCTGCTCGCCGGCGCCGGCCCGGAGGGCGTCACCTACGCGCGCGCCGTCGCGCTGCTCGGCGTCACCGACGAGGCGCTGCTGGACGACATGGTCGACGCGCTCGCTGCCGGCGACGCCGCCGCGGTGTACGGAACCGTCGATCGCATCGTCGAAGCCGGCCACGACCCGCGCCGCTTCTCCCTCGACCTGCTCGACCGGTTCCGCGACCTGATCCTGCTCGACGCCGTCCCGGACGCGGCCGAGCGCGGCTTGATCGACCCGCCGCAGGATCAACTGGGCCGGATGGTCGACCAGGCCAACCGCCTCGGCATCGCGACGCTCACCCGCTGCGCCGAGATCGTGCACACGGCGTTGATCGAGATGCGCGGCACCACGTCGCCTCGGCTCGTCCTCGAGTTGCTGTGCGCCCGGATGCTGCTTCCGGATGCCAGCGTCGATGCCGCCGCGCTGTTGCAGCGCATCGAGCGCGTCGAGCGCCGGTTGACCGTCGGTGCTGCGCAGCCCGCCGCGTCCAAGACCGAGGCTCAGCCGACGCCG
>NZ_JBQCEE010000069.1:0-6287 GCF_051960575.1 Jatrophihabitans sp. | reverse complement strand
CATGCGCAGGTGCCGTGGGCCCACCTCGGTGACGAACTCGACGTTCTGCCCGTCCGGCAGCGGCGGCACGACGACCGGGGGCCGGCTCAGATCGAGGCTGTCGAGCTCGTCCGGATCGACCTGGACGACGACGTGCGGGTTCGGCATGCGCACGGCAGCCAGCGCCGGGGTGGAGATAGGCGCGGCGGTGGCGACCGGCCGGTCGGCAAGGACCTGGGGCGATCCCATCTGCACGCTGATGTCGCCATCGGTGCAGGACCGCACTCGCGTGATCCCGCCGCGTGTCGCCACCGCCGCTGACTCTGTAACGAGGCGGGACCGGATTAGGTATCGCAGAAATACACGAATTCCATTTCCGCACATCTCGGCCAGGCTGCCGTCGGCGTTGCGGTAGTCCATGAAGTACTCCGCGTCGGCGGTGAATTCCTTGCCGTCGGGGTCGTTCTCGCACCTCACGACGCGCAGCACGCCGTCGGCGCCGATGCCGCGGTGGCGGTCGCACAGCGCCCGGACGAGCTCGGGTGTGAGATCGATGTCACCGTCCAGATCGGGGATCACGACGAAGTCGTTCTCGGTGCCGTGGCCCTTCAGGACGCGCATGGAACCAGCTTAAGTGCTCGGCCCGCGACGTCCGGGGCGGAGCCGTCGAGCCACTGCACCCGCGGGTCGCGGCGGAACCAGGAGCGCTGGCGGCGCACGAAGCGGCGGGTCGCGCGCACGGTGATCGCCACGGCCTCGTCGAGGTCGCCGGTGACGCTGCCGTCGTCGGCGAGGACGGCGAGCAGTTGGGCGTAGCCGAGAGCCTTACCTGCGGTGGGGCTGTCGCGCAGCCCGGCGGGCAGCAGGCCGCGGACCTCGTCGAGGAACCCGAGCCGCATCATCGACTGCACCCGGCGCTCGACCCGGTCGTCGAGATCGGGACGGTCGAGTCCGATGAAGACCGTGTCGTAGATCGAGTCGAACCCCGGCATGGTGGCGACAAAACTCGCCCCGGTGAGCTCGACGACCTCGAGCGCGCGGACGATGCGCCGTCCGTTGCTTGGCAGGATCGCGGCTGCGGCGGCCGGATCGACCGCAGCGAGACGCCGGTGCAGCTCGGCGGGCCCGAGTGCGTCCAACTCGGCGTACAGGCGCGCGCGGAGTTCGGGTGACTCGCCAGGGAACTCGAGCCGGTCGAGCGCGCCGCGCAGGTAGAGGCCCGACCCGCCGACCAGGATCGGCAGCCGGCCGCGCCCGTGCACCTCGGCGATCACGTCGCGGGCGAGGCGCTGGTACTCGGCGACCGCGGCCGACTTCGACAGCGGCCAGATGTCGAGCAGGTGGTGCTTGACGCCGCCCCGCTCGTCCGCCGGCAGCTTGGCGGCGCCGATGTCCATGCCGACGTAGAGCTGCATCGAGTCGGCGTTCACGATCTCGCCCCCGAGCCGCTGCGCCAGCGCGATGGCGAGATCGGACTTGCCGGTGGCCGTCGGCCCGACGACGGCGAGGACGCGAGGGTCAGGCACGCGCCGTCCAGGCCGCGACGAAGTAGCCGACGCCGAAGGGCGCCGAGTCGTGCAGCAGCTCGGCGGTGAAGGTGCCGTCGCCGAGCAGCCCGGCGACCTGGGCCCAGACCGGCGCACCGGCGGCCATCAGCTCGGCGCCGCCCTGCGCCTGCGGCTCGGCCAGCCGGCGGGGGTCGCCCGCGCCGAGCATCTCGGCGACCGCGGCGTCGAACGCCTCGGCGCGCGGGTCGAAGTAGCCGGGCGCCTTCTCGGTGCGCTTGGCGCTGCCGTCGCCGACCACCAGCAGGGCGGTGGCACCGTCGAGGTCGACGGCTGGCGCGTGGCCGGACGGGTCGTCGGCGAGGCCCCCGACGTCGGCGAGCTCGCCGACCGCGTCGGCCAGCACCCACGTCCCGACCGTGAGCGAGGCCGGCAGCGTCGGGGCCTCGTCGGCGGACCGACCGAGCGAGGCGGTGACGGGCACGCCGAACCCCGCCAGCGTGCCGACGGCGCCCGCCGGGAAGGCCGCGGCGGCGTCGGCGGCGCCGACGACCAGCCAGCGCGTCGCGCCGTCGCCGACCCGCCGGATCGCCGTGCGCGCGGCCTCGGTGAGCTCGGTGAGGTCGGCAGCCGCCCCCTGCGCGACGGCGGGCACGAGCAGCGGTGTCTGGGGGACGAAGGCGGCGCCGAGGATCATGCTCAGGAGGCTATCCGGGCCCCGGGCGTTGCCCGAAGCGACGCCTGATCGTGTGTAATGCACCCATGAGCTCCCCCTGGGGTCGCATCGACGCCGACGGCACGGTCTACGTGAAGGACGCCGGGACAGACGGCGGCGAGCGCGTCATCGGGTCGTGGCAGGCCGGTGACGCCGACGCCGGATTGGCGTACTACGTGCGCAAGTACGAGGACCTCGAGACCGAGGTCTCGTTGCTCGCCAAGCGCCTCTCGTCCGGTGCCGGCGACCCGATCGCCACCCGCAAGCACGCGCTCGAACTGAAGGAGCAGCTGCCGACCGCGGCCGTCATCGGCGACCTCGCCGGACTGGCCACGAAGCTCGACGCGCTGCTCACCGAGGCCGAGGCGAAGGCCGGCGAGGCGAGCGCCGCGCGGGAGGCCGCCCGGGCCGAGGCGATCGCGGCGAAGGAGCAGCTGGTCGCCGAGGCCGAGCAGATCGCCGAGCACGCGACGTCCTGGAAGACCTCGGGCGACCGGCTGCGGGCGATCGTCGACGAGTGGAAGCAGATCAAGGGCGTCGACCGCAAGACTGACGACGCGCTGTGGAAGCGGTTCGCCGCGGCCCGCGACGCGTTCGGCAAGCGGCGCGGACAGCACTTCGCGCAGCTCGACGCCGAGCGCGGCACCGCCAAGCAGGCCAAGGAGAAGCTGGTCGCGCGGGCCGAGGAGCTCTCGACGTCCGACGACTGGAAGGGCACCGCCGCGGCGATGCGCGACCTGATGACCGAGTGGAAGGCCGCGCCGCGGGCCGCCCGCGACGTCGAGGACGCGCTGTGGGCACGCTTCCGGGCCGCGCAGGACGCCTTCTTCGCCCGCCGGTCGGGCACCTTCGCCGAGCGCGACGCCGAGCAGGTCGAGAACCTGCAGAAGAAGGAGGCGATCATCGCGCAGGCCGAGGCGCTCGACGTCTCGAACCCGAAGGCCGCCCAGGTGGCCCTGCGCGACCTGCAGGAGGCCTTCGACGGCATCGGGCACGTGCCTCGCGACGCCATGCGGCGGGTCGACGAGCGCATGCGGGCGGCCGAGCAGCGGGTGCGCGACGCGCTCGACGCGGAATGGCGCACCAACACGACCGCGTCCAACCCGTTCCTGGCCGCGTTGCGCGAGAGACTGTCCGAGGCCGAGGAGAAGCTGGAGCGGGCGAGGAAGTCGGGCGACGCAGCCCGGATCGCGAAGGCGGAGGCCGAGGTCGAGCAACGCCGGTCGCTGCTGCCACAGTGAGTGGCAGTGCGCGACCCGGAGGAGGAGGGGCCCATGCCGTCCGGACTGCTACCGAACGCCGCCGTCGACCCGAAGGCCGTGTCGGCCAACCCGCAGACCGTCGTCGAGGCGTTTCTCGCCGCGCTCGTCGCGGGTGACGCTGCCACCGCCGGTGCGCTGCTCGCCGACGACGTCCGCTACGTCAACGTCGGGCTGCCCGCCGTGCACGGACGGCGGGCCACGCTGCGCGTGCTCGCACCGCTGCTGCGGGGCGCGTCGCGGCCGGTCGGCTTCGAGCTCTACCTGCACGCCATCTCGGGCTCGGGGCCGGTGGTGCTCACCGAGCGCACCGACGTCGTCACCGTCGGCCCGCTGCGCCTGCAGTTCTGGGTCGCCGGCCGGTTCGACGTGTACGACGGCCAGATCACGCTGTGGCGCGACAGCTTCGACTACCTCGACTGCACCCGCGCGCTGGTGCGGGCCGTCGTCGGCGCGGTGATCCCGCCGCTGCGGCCGAAGGCGCCCGGGAGCACCTCGACGCCGCCGGGACGGCACGCGCACTGACGCGCGCCCTGCTCCCCGGCCCGCGGCGGGTCAGCTCGGGCGCGGGGTGAGCATGAGCAGCTGTCGGGCCGGCGCCGGGTGTGCCGCCACGGAGGCGCCGCGCCAGCGGCGGTGCGCGGTGATCGGGGCGTCGGCCACGAGGTGGTGGGGTGCGGCGTAGGTGACCGTGGTGGTCACGACGTCGCCGGGCTGCACGTCCGGGCCGGCGGCCAGGTGCACCAGCCGGCCGTCGCGGGCGCGGCCCGAGACCCGGCCGGTGTCGGTGTCCTTGCGCCCGCCCGTCGTGCTCACCAGCACCTCGACCTCGGTACCGACGAGCTGCTTCGCCGCGTCCCACGAGAGCTGTTCCTGCAGGTCGACGAGGCGCTGGTAGCGCTCGGCGACGACGGCGGCGGGCACTTGGTCGGGCATCGTCGCGGCCGGCGTGCCGGGGCGCTGCGAGTACTGGAAGGTGAAGGCGCTGGCGAACCGGGCGGCGCGCACGGCGTCCAGCGTCTGCTCGAAGTCCTCGTCGGTCTCGCCCGGGAAGCCGACGATGATGTCGGTGGTGATCGCGGCGTCCGGCATCGCGGTACGCACCCGGTCGAGGATGCCGAGGTAGCGCTCGCGCCGGTACGAGCGGCGCATCGCCTGCAGCACGCGATCGCTGCCCGACTGCAGCGGCATGTGCAGGTGCGGCATCACGTTCGGCGTCTCGGCCATCGCGGCGATGACGTCGTCGGTGAAGTCACGGGGGTGCGGGCTGGTGAAGCGGACGCGCTCGAGGCCGTCGATGCCGCCGCAGGCGCGCAGCAGCTTGCCGAACGCGAGCCGGTCGCCGAACGATCGGCCGTAGCTGTTCACGTTCTGCCCGAGCAGGGTCACCTCGACGACGCCCTCGTCGACGAGCGCGCGGATCTCGGCGAGCACGTCGCCCGGCCGCCGGTCGGTCTCGCGGCCGCGCAGCGACGGGACGATGCAGAACGTGCAGGTGTTGTCGCAGCCCACCGACACCGACACCCAGGCCGAGAACGGTGACTCGCGCCGGCTCGGCAGGTCGGACGGGAAGTGTTCGAGCGCCTCGACGATCTCGATCTCGGCGGCCTTGTTGTGCCGGGCCCGCTCGAGCAGGACGGGCAGCGCGGCGAGGTTGTGGGTGCCGAACACGACGTCGACCCACGGGGCCCGCTCGACGATCCGGCCCCGGTCCTTCTGCGCCAGGCAGCCGCCGACGGCGATCTGCATCGCCGGGTTGGCCTGCTTGGCCGGCAGCAGGTGGCCGAGGTTGCCGTAGAGGCGGTTGTCGGCGTTCTCGCGCACCGCGCAGGTGTTGAAGACGACGAGGTCAGGATCGGTGCCGTCGGCGGCGCGCTCGTAGCCTGCCGACTCGAGCAGGCCGGCGAGGCGCTCGGAGTCGTGGACGTTCATCTGGCACCCGTAGGTGCGGATCTGGTAGCTGCGGCTCATGGCTCGTCCAGGGTACGGGCCGTGCGGACGCAGCCCGGTCGGCGATGCCGCTTGGTCAGTGCGCGATCTCGCTGGCCCGCGACTCGCGGACGACGGTGACGCGGATCTGGCCGGGATAGGTGAGCTCGTCCTCGATCTGCTTGGCGATCTCGCGTGCCATCACCGAGGCCGCGAGGTCGTCGACCTCGCTCGGCTGCACCATGACCCGCACCTCGCGTCCGGACTGCATGGCGAAGACCTTCTCGACGCCCTGCTTCGCGGTCGCGATCTCTTCGATGCGGTGCAGCCGCTTGATGTAGTTCTCGAGCGACTCGCGGCGCGCGCCGGGGCGGGCGGCCGAGCAGGTGTCGGACGCCTGGGTGAGCACGGCCTCGATGGTGCGCGGCTGCACCTCGTTGTGGTGCGCCTCGACGGCGTGCACGACCGCTTCGTCCTCGCCGTACTTGCGCAGCAGGTCCGCGCCGATGAGCGCGTGGCTGCCCTCGACCTCGTGGGTGAGGGCCTTGCCGAGGTCGTGCAGGAAGGCGCTGCGCTTGACCAGGGTCGGCTCGATGCCCATCTCGGCGGCCATGACGCCGGCGATGTGGGCGGTCTCGACGAGGTGGCCGAGGACGTTCTGGCCGTAGCTGGTGCGGTACTTGAGACGGCCGATGGTCGGCAACAGCCGCTCGTCGACCGGGCCGATGCCGACGTCGGCGAGGGCGTCGCGAGCCGCGCGGAGGCACAGCTCGTCGACCTCGGCGCGACTCTGTTCGTAGGCCTCCTCGATGCGGTGCGGGTGGATCCGCCCGTCCAGGATCAGCTTCTCGAGGGTCAGCCGGCCGACCTCGCGGCGCACCGGGTCGAAGCAGGACAGCA
>NZ_JBQCEE010000068.1:0-9594 GCF_051960575.1 Jatrophihabitans sp. | reverse complement strand
CGCCGTACGGCATGCCCCACCCGTTGGCGTGGAACATCGGCAGCGTGTGCAGGTACACGTCGCGATCGCTGATCTGCGTGTGCAGGCCGAACACGGTCGCGTTGAGCCACAGGTTGCGGTGGGTGAGCTGCACGCCCTTGGGCCGCGCCGTCGTCCCGGACGTGTAGTTGATCGTCGCCGTCGCGTTCTCGTCCGGCTCGTCCCACGGGCGCGGCTCGACGTCGCGCAGGAAGAGCGCGTCGTCCTCCCCGAGCACGAACTTGTGCTCGACCTTGGCCGCGTCGAGCACGTCCTTCAGCGCCGGGTCGACGTAGAGCACGCTCGCGTCGGAGTGCTCGAGGATGTAGTCGATCTCGGCCTGCACCAGCCGGAAGTTGATCGGCACCAGGATGCGGCCGTAGCCCGAGACGCCGAAGAACGACGTGAACAGCCGGGCGGAGTTCTGCGAGATGACCGCGACCCGGCCGCCGACCGGGACGCCCAACTGGTCGAGCCGGGCGGCCTGCGCCCGGGCGAGCGTCGCGATCTCGCGGTAGGTCAGTTCGCCGAGGGACGGCGCCGGCTGGTCGGGTTCGTCGACGATGCCGACCCGGTCGGGGTAGACGTGCTCGGCGCGGTCGAGGAAGTCACGGACGGTGAGCGGGTAGAACACGGCGTCCTCCGGGTGCAGTGGTGACCTGCCTGACACCCTAGCCAGCGCGGCAGCTCTCGCGCCCGGACAGTTGGACGGCCCGCCCGCACCGACACGTGGTCGGTGCGGACGGGCCGCGGTGCTGCTGATCGAGGTCTGCTCGTGCGCGGACGCGACGCGAACGCCGCTGCCGTCCCGGCCGGTCAGGCCGCCTTGGTCGCCGTCTTCGCGGCGGTCTTGGCGGCGTCGGCGAGGTCGCGCGCCCGCACGCTGGTCTTCGCGCTCGCGTCGCGGGCGGCGGCCTTCGCCTGCTCGGCGGCCTCTCGGGCCTGCGCCGAAAGGTCCTTCGAGTGGCTGCGTGCGGCGGCGGCGACGTCCTTGGCCTGGGACGAGAGGTCCTTGGCCTGGCTGCGGGCTGCCTTCGCCGCGGCCTCCGCCTGCTTCCGCGCGGCCTTCGCGGCGTCCTTCGCCGGACCCTTGGCCTGGCTCTTCGCCTGGGCGGCGGCGACCTTGGCGGCCTCCTTGGCCTGGGCCGCCATCTCCTTCGCGTGCGCGATCGTCTGCTTGCGCTCCTGCTTCGCCTGGCGGCGGGCCTTGCGCGACTGCCGCTTGCGCGTGGCGGCCTTCTCGGCGACGGTCGCGCTGACCTCGACGGCCTTGTCGTGCGCCGGCGCGGTCAGGCCGTCGATGATGAGGCTGGTCGCGATGCCGGCCATCCAGACGTCCTTGGCGATCGCCGATCCCTCGAGCGTCGGCCGCGGGTCGTTCGGCAGGTGCAGGTCCTCGCTCTTCCAGTACATGGTGAGCAGCGAGCCGGAGAACACGGCGAGACCGGCGCCGGCCACGCCGACCGGCACGATCGGCAGCAGCAGCGCGCTGCCCAGCGAGATCTCGGCCGCGGCCAGGATCTTGGCGAAGACCTTCGGGTCGAGCTTCTCGAGCTGCGGGAACGTGCGCACCGCCGCGCTGTGCAGGTACTTGGCGGTGCCGTCGTCGGTGCTGACCTTGCCGACGCCGGAGTTCAGGATGTACGCGCCGGTCGCGATCCGGAGCGGGGCACGGCGCAGTTTCGCAGTGAGAGACATGCGCGGGTCATACCCACGAGTCGAACCACATATGCGCCTGCCACTGGGCGTGGGTGCGCAGCGCCCCGGTGAACAGCGGCCACATCCAGGCGAAGTCGGCGACGACCACACCGAGGAAGACGCTGACCGCGATCACGCCCCACCGTCGGCGCACGGTGGCGCGGCGGTCACGCTCGCGGTGACCCGTGCGCACGAGCCGCGGGCCGAGCAGCGCGCCGAGCGCCATCGTCAGGCCGAGCACCAGGAACGGCAGCAGCGGGGCCATGTAGAAGAGGAACATCGTGCGCTTGAGGTCGCCGAACCAGACGACCCAGCCGGCGATGAACGCCATGATCACCGCACCGGCGCGCCAGTCGCGGGTGGTGATCCAGTGCCAGCCGATCCAGAGCAGCGCGGGCAGGAACGCCCACCACAGCAGCGGCGTGCCGATGAGCAGCACCTCGCGCGAGCACTGCGCCGCGCCGCACGCCTTGGACGAGTCGTTGTAGTAGAAGTCGACCGGGCGGCCGAGCACCAGCCAGCTCCAGGGCTTCGACCCATAGATGTGCGGGCTGTCCAGGCCCTCGTGGAAGCGGTAGGCCTGCAGGTGGTACGAGCCGAGCGCGCGGATCGGCCCCGGCACCCAGCCCCACGAGAACGGCACGTGCCAGCCGACCAGCGGCAGCTTCAGCGTCGCCGACGGGCCGTGGTCGTCGGCCCAGTAACGGTTCCACGCGTCCTCGCCGGTGAACCAGCCGAGCCAGCAGAGCAGGTAGGTGCCGATCGGTGCGAGCAGCAGCGGGCCCGGCGCCCACGCGACGCTGCGCCGCAACCACGACCGGGTCGGACGCTGCACCCCGGCGGCCCGCAGCGCCGAGCGGTCCCACAGCAGGCTCAGGATCACGAACGCCGCGAAGAAGTACGCACCCGTCCACTTCACGCCGGACGCGAGCGCGATCATCACGCCGCCGACCAGCCGCCACGGCCGCGGCCCGAGCGAGGGCGCCCCGCGGCTGAGGTCGGCGCCCTCGGCGAGCAGCCGGGCGAGCCGCCCGCGCACCTGGTCGCGGTCGAGCACGAGCGCGGCGAAGGACGCGATGACGAAGGTCTGCAGGAAGATGTCGAGGATCGCCGTGCGCGCCAGCACGAGCGACACGCCCTCGAAGCACGTGAGCAGCCCGGCGATGCCGCCGAACAGGTTCGACCGGAACATCCGCCGCGCGGTGCGGGTCAACATGACGATGCCGGCGATCCCCGCGAGCGCCGGCGCGATGCGCCAGCCGACCGAGTTCGTCAGCCACTCGGACGGTGTCGCGTCGTGCAACCACTCGGTCAGCGCGATCAGCCACTTCCCGAGCGGCGGATGCACGATGAACATGTAGCCGCGGTTGTCCTCGTAGCCGTACCGCAACAGCTCCTGCGCCTCGACGGCGTAGTACGCCTCGTCGAAGTTGCGCGTGCTCGGGAAGCCGATCGCCCAGAACCGGGTGAAGCCGGCGACGAGGGTGACGAGTGCGGTGACGGCCCAGCCGAGGCGCGGGTGCGGATCGCGCCACGGACGCAGCGCCTCGGGCACCGGATGCTGGGGTGACGGCGGCTGCGGCTCGGGCGCCTCGGTCGCGGGCGCGTCCTCGCGCACCTCGAGCGTCGCCGTCACGCTGCGATCGTAGAGAACGGCACCTGGCACCGCCCCTGCTGCCGAGTGGTGGGTTGCGGCCCGAGTGGTGACGTGTAAGTCACCACTCGGCGCGGAACCCACCACTCGGCGGGGTCGTAGGGTGAGCGCGTGGTCGGACGGCTGATCCTGGCGGCGACGCCGCTGGGCCGGCCGGGGGACGCGTCGGCCAATCTGCGCCAGGCGCTGGCCGACACCCCGGTGATCGCGGCCGAGGACAGCCGCCGCCTGCGCCGCCTGTGCAGCGACCTGGACGTGACGCCGTCCGGGCGCGTCGTGTCGTTCTTCGAGGGCAACGAGACCTCGCGCGTGCCGCAGCTGCTCGAGGCGCTGCTCGCCGGCGACGACGTGCTGGTGGTGACCGACGCCGGCATGCCCTCGGTGAGCGACCCCGGCTACCGGCTCGTCGCGGCGGCCGTCGAGGCCGAGGTGCCGGTGACCGCGCTGCCCGGTCCGTCGGCCGTGCTCACCGCGCTGGCGCTGTCGGGGCTGCCCGTCGACCGGTTCTGCTTCGAGGGCTTCCTGCCGCGCAAGCCCGGCGAGCGGCGCCGCGCGCTCGACGCCCTGCGCGCCGAGCCGCGCACGATGGTGTTCTTCGAGGCGCCGCACCGGCTGGCGGCGATGCTCGCCGACTCGGCGTCGGTGCTCGGCGGCGACCGGCCGGCCGCGGTGTGCCGCGAGCTGACCAAGACCTACGAGGAGGTGCGGCGCGGCCCGCTCGGCGAGCTCGCGACGTGGGCCGAGGGCGACGTGCGCGGCGAGATCACCGTGGTGGTCGCCGGCGCCCCGCCCGCCACCGACACCCCCGGCGCCGGCGACCTCGTCGCCGCCGTCGCCGCGCGGGAGGCGGCGGGCCTCACCCGCAAGGACGCGATCGCCGCCGTCGCGTCCGAGCTGGGCGTGCGCAAGCGCGACGTCTTCGACGCCGTCGTCGCCGCCAAACCCCGCTGACGACTGGCCCATCAGCGCGCGTCCGGCCGGGTTGCCCCGCTGCTCCGGGAATTCCGGCGGCCTTGCCCCGCAGCACCGGGACCAGCAGGGCCGATCGGCCGGAGCTCCGGGACAAGCGGGCCCCGCGGCTCCGGGACCCCGGGCCGCCTTGCCCCGCTGCTCCGGGAATGCGGCCGCCTTGCCCCGCAGCACCAGGAAATCGACGCCGAAAAGCTGGAGCTCCGGGACGAACGAGCCTCCGGCGCGTCCAGATGCTTGATCAAGAGCGCTGCAGCGTCGTATCTGGTCGCTGGCGTCTGTTGATCAACAGGCGTTGACGCGCGTGTTCCGCCGCCGCGGACGAGGACTGCCTTGCCCCGCTGCACCGGAATCTGGGCCGCCTTGCCCCGCAGGACCAGGAAATCGACGCCGAAAAGCTGACGCTCCGGGACAAGCGGCGATGCCGGCACATCTCCCGGCGCCCGGCAATCCGCCCCCACCCCGGCCACTAGCCTGGATGCGTGAGCTCCGAGCATGTCCTGACCTGCGTGGCCTGGCCGTACGCCAACGGCCCGCGCCACATCGGGCACGTCGCCGGTTTCGGCGTGCCGTCCGACGTCTTCGCCCGCTACCAGCGCATGGCGGGCAAGCAGGTGCTCATGGTCAGCGGCACCGACGAGCACGGCACGCCGATCCAGGTGCAGGCCGACAAGGAGGGCGTGACGCCCCGCGAGCTCGCCGACCGCAACTCGCTGGTGATCGCGAAGGACCTGCAGCAGCTCGGCCTGAGCTACGACCTGTTCACGCGCACCACGACGAAGAACCACTACGCCACGACGCAGGCGATCTTCCTGCAGCTGCTGAAGAACGGGTACGTCTTCCCGCAGACCCAGCTCGGTGCGATCAGTCCCTCGACCGGACGCACCCTGCCGGACCGCTACATCGAGGGCACCTGCCCGATCTGCAGCTACCCGGCGGCCCGCGGCGACCAGTGCGACAACTGCGGCAACCAGCTCGACCCGGTCGACCTGATCGACCCGGTGAGCCGCATCAACGGCGAGACGCCGGTCTTCGTCGAGACCGAGCACTACTTCCTCGACCTGCCCGCCTTCGCCGAGGTGCTGGCCACCTGGCTGCGCAAGCAGGACCACTGGCGGCCGAACGTGCAGAAGTTCAGCCTCAACCTGCTCGACGACCTCAAGCCGCGCGCGATCACCCGCGACCTCGAGTGGGGCGTGCCCGTGCCGCTCGACGGCTGGAGCGACCGGCCGGACAAGAAGATCTACGTCTGGTTCGACGCCGTGATCGGCTATCTCTCCGCGTCGATCGAGTGGGCCAAGCGCACCGGTGACCCCGACGCCTGGCGGCCGTTCTGGAACGACCCCGAGACCCGCGCCTACTACTTCATGGGCAAGGACAACATCGTCTTCCACAGCGAGATCTGGCCGGCGATGCTCATGGGCTACTCGGGCATCGGCGCCAAGGGCGGCGAGCCGGGGCTGTTCGGCGAGCTGAACCGCCCGTACGAGGTGGTGTCGAGCGAGTTCCTGACGATGGAGGGCCGCAAGTTCTCGTCCTCACGAAATGTCGTCATCTACGTCGGCGACATGCTGTCGCGCTACGACGCGGACGCGCTGCGCTACTACCTCGCCGTCGCGGGGCCCGAGAACCAGGACACCGACTTCACCTGGTCGGAGTTCGTGCGCCGCAACAACGACGAGCTCGTCGCCGGCTGGGGCAATCTCGTGAACCGCACGGTGTCGATGACTGCGAAGAACGTCGGCGCGATCCCGGCGCCGGGCGCGCTGACCGACGCCGACCAGGCGCTGCTCGCGCAGTCGAAGGCGGCGTTCGCGACGGTCGGCGACCTGCTGGCGCGGTCGCGGCAGAAGGCGGCGATCGGGGAGGCGATGAACGTCGTCGCCGCGGCAAACAAGTACCTGTCCGACATGGCGCCGTGGCAGCTGGCCAAGACCGACACCGCGCGCATGGAGTCGGTGCTGCACGTCGCCCTGCAGGTCGTCAGCGACGCCAAGACGCTGCTGACCCCGTTCCTGCCGACCTCGTCGTCGAAGGTGCACGCGCTGCTCGGCGGCGAGGGCACGTGGGCGCCGATGCCCGAGTTGGTCGAGGTCGACGAGGAGACCGCCGTCGGGTCGCCGTCGTACTCGGTGCTGACCGGTGACTACACGACGGCGGTCGCGCGCTGGGAGTCGACGCCGTTGCCCGTCGGCACGCCCGTCGGTGCGCCGACGCCGATCTTCACCAAGCTCGACCCGAAGGTGGTCGACGAGGAACTCGCCCGCCTCGCCGGTGAGTAAGGCCGGCTTGTCCCCCGTCACAGTCGTCTCCGGGGCCCGGACATGACCGGGACGGGGGACAAGGCGGCTTCCCCGGTGCCGTCGCCGGAGCCGCTGACGGCGCCGGTCTTCGACGCCCACACCCACCTGGACGCGATGGCGCAGCGCGCGGGCGTCGAGCCGAGCGCCGCGTTCGTCGCGTCCGTGATGGCCGAGGCGCGGGCCGTGGGCGTCATCGCGGCGATCACCGTCGGAGACACCGTCGCCTCGTCGCGCTGGTGCGTCGCCGCGGCCGAGCAGCACCCGGACGTCCTCGCCGCCGTCGCGGTGCACCCGACCGAGATCGACGGCCTGACCGACGCCGACTACGCCGAGCTCGAGCGGCTGGCGGCGTCCGACCGGGTCGTCGCGATCGGCGAGACCGGCCTCGACCACTACTGGGATCGCACCGAGCCGGCCGCCCAGGAGGAGCACTTCCGCCGGCACATCGACCTCGCCAAGCGGGTCGGCAAGCCGCTGATGATCCACGACCGCGACGCCCACGCCGACGTACTGCGCGTCCTGCGCGAGGAGGGCGCGCCCGACCACGTGGTCTTCCACGCCTTCTCCGGCGACGCCGCCATGGCGCGCGAGTGCGTCGCCGCCGGGTACGTGCTGTCCTTCCCCGGCGTCGTGACGTTCACCAACGCGCCGGCGCTGCGCGAGGCCGCCGCCGTCGTGCCGATCGACCACCTGCTGGTTGAGACCGACGCGCCGTTCCTCACCCCGCACCCGCATCGGGGGCGGCCGAACGCGCCGCGGCTGCTGCCGCTGACGGTGCGCGGTCTCGCCGCCGCCGGCGGGCACGACGTCGAGGCCCTGGCCGACGCGATCCGGGCCACCGGACGCCAGGTGTTCGGCGCCGCTCTGCCCTGATCGCACCGTTCGTCCACGCTTCGGTGGGCAACGCCACAGCACTAGTGCATGGAGATCAGGACGAAGGTCCCGGCGAGCGGGTGATCCGCGGGGTGTCGGCGGTTGCAGCCCCCGGAACCCGGGGCCTCCAGCGCCCTGCCGAACCCTGAACCTCGACGTCAGACTGACCGGGGCGCAAGACCGACGAAACGGGGCAAAAGGGGCGTCCGGCCCCGAAAAAGTAGGCGCAGGCTTTGATTCCGCCCCCGATTCCTCGTTACCGTTCCGAGACCGAACGCGGTCGACCGCCCCACATCGTGGGCGGCGGCCAGAAAGCCCAGAGGGCACAACCGAGGGAGTTCGCGCATGCTGCGCAGCGTCAAGTACGGCGTCGTCGGCGCTGTCGCCGCCGGAGTCGTGGGTGGCGTCGTCGCCTTCTCGACCGGCGCCGACGGTGCACCGATCACCCTGGTGATCGACGGACACCGGACGCACGTCACCACCACCGCCTCCGACGTCGCGGGCGCGCTCAAGGGCGCCGGCTACACCGTCGGGGCCCACGACCTGGTCGCCCCCACGGCGACGAGCAAGGTCCACCGCGGCGAGACCATCGTGCTGAACCGCGGCCGCGAGCTGCACCTGGCCGTCGACGGCGAGCCGCGCGTGGTCTGGACGACCGCGCCCACCGTCGCCCAGGCGCTCGCCGACCTCGGCTACAGCGCCGAGGACTTCGTCAGCGTCTCGCGGTCGCAGCGCCTGCCGCTCAGCGGCGCGTCGCTGACCCTGCGCCTGCCGAAGGCGATCGTCGTGCGGCACGACCACACCGCCACGCCGGTCACCTCGACCGCGGCGACCGTGGCCGACCTGCTCACGACCATGAACCTCAAGGTCGACGGCGACGACATCGTCAAGCCGGCCCGCACGGCGGCGCTGACGCCCGGTCTGAAGATCGTGGTCGAGCGGGTGCGCACCGCGCAGGTCACCCGCACCGAGCATGTCTCGTACGCCGTCGTCCGTCGCAACGACAGCTCGCTGTACCAGGGCGACACGAACGTGGTCCGGTCCGGGCGCGAGGGCAGCCAGAAGGTCACCTACGAGGTGCGCTGGGTCGACGGCCGGATCGTGAGCCGCAAGGTCGTCTCGCGTGCCACGCTCACCGCGCCGGTCGCCCAGATCGAGCGTGTCGGCACCAAGCAGCGCCCGAAGCCGGTCGCCCCGCCGGTCGTGAACAACGGCCTGAACTGGGACGCCGTCGCGGCCTGCGAGTCGGGCGGCAACTGGTCGATCAACACCGGCAACGGCTTCTACGGCGGCCTGCAGTTCGACTACGGCACCTGGCTGGCCTACGGCGGTGGCGCCTACGCGCCGCGTGCCGACCTCGCGACCCGCGAGCAGCAGATCGCCGTGGCCACCCGGCTCTACAACGCCCGTGGCAGCAGCCCGTGGCCGGTCTGCGGGGCGAACCTCTGATCCACCTCGCGCGGTGACCGTCGCGTCCGGGCCCCCGACCGGCCGCCGGCGGCACCGCCCCGGGCGCCCACGACCGCGCCCTGACCGTTTCTCGTTCCGTGACGTCCCGCCCCACCGGGCGGAACCTGGGGGATACAGCACGTGCAACGCACCATCAAGTACGGCCTGACCGGCGCCGTCCTCGCCGGCATGATCGGCGCGACCGTCGCCTTCAGCAGCAACGACCGCGTGATCCACCTCGTCGTCGACGGCCAGCAGCGCACCGTCACCACCGAGGCCTCGACCGTCGCCGGCGTCCTGCGCTCGGCCGGCTACCACCTCACCGCCCGCGACCTCGTCGCGCCGGCCCCGTCCGCCGCCGTCCACGACGGCAGCCGGATCGTCCTGCAGCAGGCCCGGGAACTCCACCTCGACGTCGACGGCAAGCAGACGGCGGTCTGGACGACCGCGCCGACCGTCGCCGAGGCGCTGGCCCAGCTCGGCTACTCGTCCGCCGACCTCGTCTCGGTCTCGCGCACGACCCCCCCGACGCACACGCCCACCCACATCGCCCTGAGCACCCCCCGCCCGGGCACCGACGTGCACGACGGGCCGCACCAGCATGTAACGAACACGGCCCCCACCGTGGCG
>NZ_JBQCEE010000067.1:0-9880 GCF_051960575.1 Jatrophihabitans sp. | reverse complement strand
CGGCGGCTACACGCTCACCGCGGTGTGCGCCGCGGTCGTCGTGGCGGGTGTGCTGCACGGGTCGGCGGCGCGGGTCGACGTGCTGGCCCGCGCGGTGTCGTTGCGGCCGCTGCGGCACCTGGGCCGTATCTCGTACGGGCTCTACCTCTGGCACGTGCCGGTGGCGGTGATGATCGGCACGCACGGTCGGCACTGGCCGGTGCTCGTCAAGTTCGGCCTGCTGTTCGGCGTCTCCGTCGTCCTCGCCGAGGTGTCGATGCTGCTCGTCGAACGGCCGTTCCTGCGGTGGAAGGCGCGGTTCGACACGCGCCGGGCGCCGGTCGCGTCGGACGCTGCACCGGCGCGGCGCGAGCTGCAGCCGGCGGCGTGAGCGTGCGCGCGCGTCGTGCCTACCGGGAGGCGGCCCGCTGGTAGGCACGGGCCGAGAGCGGCGCGAAGATCGCGACCAGGCCGACGACCCAGATCAGGGTGTAGACCACGGGATGGTGCAGTGACCACGTGTCGTCCGGGGGCAGCTTCGCGCTGGTGTTGCCGAACAGGTCGCGCGCGGCCTGCGTGACCGCGGTGACCGGGTTCCAGTCGGCCACCGCCTTGAGGCCACTGGGGAAGCCGCCCGTCGGGACGAAGGTGTTCGCGACGAAGGTGAGCGGGAAGATCACGACGAACGAGGCGTTGTTGACGACCTCGGGGGACGGTACGACGAGCCCGACCAGCGCCATGATCCACGACATGGCGTAGGCGAAGGCGAGCAGCAGCAGGAAGCCGGCGAGGGCGTCGGCGACGCCGGTGTGGATGCGCCAGCCGATGATCAGGCCCGTGATCGACATGATCACGATGACCAGCACGTTGTTCAGCACGTCGCTCGTCGTGCGGCCGATGAGCACCGCCGAACGGGACATCGGCAGCGATCGGAACCGGTCGATGATGCCCTTCTGCATGTCCTCGGCGAGCCCCGCGCCCGTGACGGTGGCGCCGAAGATCACCGTCTGGGCGAAGATGCCGGGGATCAGGTACTCGCGGTAGTTGATGCCGGGCGTGTTGATCGCGCTGCCGAAGACGTAGGCGAACAGCAGGATGAACATGATCGGCGAGATGGTCGAGAAGACCAGCAGGTCGGGCACGCGCTTGACCTTGATCAGGTTGCGCTTGGTGACGGTGGCACCGTCGATGACGGCCTTGCGCAGCCCGGTGGCGCGGGTCGGCACGGTGGCGGTGGTCATCGGGTCTGCTCCGCGAGGTCGTGGCCGGCCGCGGCGTCGGCCGCGTCGTCGTCGGCGGCGTGGCCGGTGAGGGTCAGGAAGACGTCGTCGAGGGTCGGGCGCCGCAGGCCGACGTCGTGCAGGTCGATGCCGGCTGCGTCGAGCCGCCGCAGCGCCTCGACGAGCACCGGCGCGCCGCCCCGCACCGGCGCCGCGAGACGCCGGGTGTGCGCGTCCGCCTCGACCGGGCCGTCGGCGAGCTGCGTGAGGATCTCGCGCGCGGTGTCGACCTGCCCGGACTCGGAGAGTGCGATTTCAATGCGCTCGCCGCCGACCTGCGCCTTCAGCTCGTCGGCGCTGCCCTGCGCGATCGCCCGGCCGTGGTCGATGACCACGATGTCGTCGGCGAGGCGGTCGGCCTCCTCGAGGTACTGCGTCGTGAGCAGCAGGGTGGTGCCACCCTGCACGAGCTCCTTGATGACGTCCCACATCTCGGTGCGGCTGCGGGGGTCGAGGCCGGTCGTGGGTTCGTCCAGGAAGAGCACCGGTGGTTGCGCCACCAGCGCGCCGGCGAGGTCGAGACGCCGGCGCATGCCGCCCGAGTAGGTCTTCACCGGGCGCCCGCCCGCGTCGTCCAGGCTGAACCTGCTGAGCAGTTCGCGCGCCCGCGCGCGGGCGGCGCGGCCGAGGCCGTACAGCCGGCCGATCATCTCGAGGTTCTCGTAGCCGGTGAGGTACTCGTCGACGGCCGCGTACTGCCCGGACAGGCCGATGCGTTGCCGTACGCCGGCCGGGTCGCGCCGGACGTCGACGCCGGCGACGGTGGCGGTGCCGTCGTCGGGTGCGAGCAGCGTGGTGAGGATGCGCACCGCGGTGGTCTTGCCCGCCCCGTTCGGGCCCAGCAGGCCGAGCACGGTGCCCTCGGGCACGCTCAGGTCGAGCCCGTCGAGCGCGCGCACCTTGCCGTAGGTCTTGACCAGCCCGTGGGCCTCGATCACGTTCACGCTGGCACCGTAGCGGTCCGGTGTGACAACTCCGGCCGCGTCGGACGCCTCCAGGTGCTCGCAGGCGATCCCGTCGTGGTCGCGGTCGAGCGAGGTGTTGGGTCGCGACCTGCCGGCCGGGATGAGCGCGGCACAGTGTTCGGGGGATGATGCGCCCGGCCGACCGAGACGGGGACGACGATGCTGACGCGCGATCGATGGGGACTGAACGAGCGGGCGTTCGCCTGGTACTACCCGCGACTCATGGCGGTGTCGGAGCGGTCGGGCGGGGCCGAACTGCGGTCGCGCGTCATCGGGCGCGCGGCGGGCCGCACGCTCGAACTCGGCGCCGGAAACGGCTACAACCTGCCGCACTACACGGCCGCGGTCACCGAGCTGGTGGTCACCGAGCCGAGCCCGGCGATGCTCGCGCAGCTCGAGCGGACGGTGCGCGCCACGCCGCCCGCCGTCGGCTCGTGGCGCGCGATGGCGGCCGACGCCGAACGGCTGCCCTTCCCGGACGCGAGCTTCGACACCGTGACGAGTGGCTACGTGCAGTGCTCGGTCGGTGACCCGGCCCGGATGGTCGACGAGATCGCCCGGGTGCTGCGGCCCGGCGGTCGGTACCTGTTCATCGAGCACGTGCGCGCCGACGAGGGATCGCTGCTGGGTCGCGTGCAGGACGTGATCGAGCCCGTGCACGTGTACGTCGCCGCAGGGTGCCACCCGAACCGGCGCACCGAGGAGTTGCTGCGGTCGTCGTCGCTCGAGGTGGAGTGGCTCGAGCACGCGCGGCTGCCGATGGCCCCGGTGTCCGTCCGTCCGTTGCTGCTCGGCAGTGCCCGGAAGGGTCTCGACGGGCGTTGAGGACGGTCGGCGTCGGTCCGGATCTTGATGCCCTGAGCGGGCCCCGCCCCAGCAGGGGCATCCGCGTCGGGTCGCGCGCCGACCGCTGCAACTTCTTTCCGATCCAAGCTTCGGTATCGAACGTTTTTGTCAGAGGGTCGGTCTAGCTTCAGTGGCATGACGGGGGACGGACGGCTGCCGAGCGGCACGGAGGAGCTGGCGCCCGGCGCTGCCCTCGCCGGCGTGCTCGAGTCGCTCGATCTCGGCGGCATCGACGACCCCGAGTTGCTCGCGGCCTTGTCGGCGGCGAACCGCATGCTGTCGTGGGCGCAGGCCCGGGTGTGGGCGGTGATGGCCGAGGTGGGCCGCCGCGATCCCGCGCCGCTGCCCGGGCGGCCGGTGCCGTCGCGGGCGGTGCTCTTCGACCTGGCGGTGGCCGAGATCCGGGCCGAGCTGCGCCTCACGAGGGCATCGACGCGCATCGAACTGGAGACGGCGCAGTCCGTCGAGGACCTTCCGCTGCTGGCCGCAGCCATGGCCGAGGGACGCGTCGATCGGGCGCGGGCGCGGGTGCTCGTGCAGGCCTGCGCCGACCTCTCGCCCGAGCATGCCTCCCGCCTGGTCGAGGTGCTGCTGCCCGGGGCGGCCGCGGTGACGGCGCCGGCCCTGGCCGACCGCGCGCGGCGGGTGGCGGTCGAGCTCGATGCCGACTGGGCCGAGCGCCGGTACCGGGCGGCCGTGCGTGACCGGAAGGTCGTCGGCTACCTGTCGCGCGACGGCTCGGCGGTCATCGAGGGCAGTGGTCTGCCGGCGCACGAGGCGGCGGCTGCGTGCGATCACCTCGACACGGTGGCGGCGGCGGCGAAGCGGGCCGGTGCGCATGCGCCGCTCGACCACGTGCGTGCCGATCTCTTCCTCGGCCTACTCGACGGACGCTGGATCGGCCACACCCGCGACCAGCTCGTCGCCGCGCTCGTCGCCATGCACCCCGCGCGTGTCGACGATCCGGAATCGGAGCCCGATCGTGACGTCGCCGCAGCGAACGAGCGCCGCGATCAGCCTGCTCGGCCCGAAGCCGATGATGTCGCCGATGCAGCTGGCCTGCCTAGCATCTCGTCGGGGAGGACGTCGGCGCCGTCGAAGACGGTGCCCGCTCTGACAGCACGGAGGACGGCGGTGATGACGCGGCAGCTGTCTCCGATCCGGTCGCGGGGCAGGCGACCGACCTGTTCGGTCCGGACGCAGCTTCGGTCGCCGACGCGGGGGAGGCTGGTGACCAGCCAGCGACGGCGGTCGAGCGCGGTGAAGGTCCAGGTGGCCACGCGGCCGCGGCGGGCATCGACCGCGGCGTGGCGACCGCGACCGTCGCCGGCGCCGGACCGCCGGATCCGCCGGCCGATGAGCCCGTCGCGTATCCGCCGGGCAGCCGTCCGGGTGTGCACGTCAGTGTCGGGCTCGGCACCTTGCTGGGCATGGACGATCGTCCGGGAGAGATCGCGGGGTGGGGCGTCGTCCCTGCCTCGGTGGCCCGGGCGGTCGTGGCGGCGCAGCGGCGGTGTGAGTGGCGCTTCGGCGTGCACGACGCCGACGGCTGGCTCGTGTTCGACGGCGTGACCCGCCGCCGACCGAACAATGGACCGCCGCACCAGGATCGGGTCGACGGCGTGGTCGAGCTGCACGTGCCGGAGGACTGGCTCGCGTCGTCACGAGCGACGGACGCGCCACCCGGTGATGCAGCGGCGACCTGGATAACGTCGGCGAAGGCGTGGCGGCAGTCGCCGCAGTCCGTCCTGCCTCCGGCGGTGTGGGAGGCATGGCGCGGCCTGCTGGCCGATCTCGCTGCGCAGTACCTGGCCGACAAGCCGCTCGGACAGGATCCGGCGGCGCGGCTGCCGGGACGCCCGCAGCGGCGGCGCACCGAGATCCGGTACCGCTGGTGCCTGTTCCCGGGCTGCCGGCGTCCGGCACGGCAGTGCCATGCCGACCATCGACAGGGGTGGGCCGTCGGCGGTCTCACGACCGATGTCAACCTCGGCCCTGCGTGCCCGCACGACCACGGCCTCAAGACCGACCACGGTTGGCGGCTGGCACGGACGGGTCCGCGCACGTTCACCTGGATCAGCCCGATGGGACGCCGCCACGAGGTCGAGGTGCCACGGCTGGTGCCTGCCGCTGTCGCGCCGGTGCCGGTCGCCGGGTCGGTGCGTCGGACGCAGCTGTCGGAGGAGGCCGTCGGTCGCTACCGCGACCGGGGCAGTGACGTCAGCGCCGTGCGCTGCTTCTCGCCGCGACTCCGGCCGACCGGCGATATGCACAACCCGTCGTCGTCAATCCCGGCGCCGATCGCGGACGGTCGCTCGGAGGGGTCGCCGCCCGCCGACGAGGTCTCGGACGACGAGCCGGCGCCGTTCTGACCGCGCGCCTGACGCTCCCCGGCAGGCGGGCGCCCCCCGTCACTGACCGAACGTCGCTCGTAGGTCGGCGTTGATCATCCTGTTCATCCGATGCCGGATGTGGCCCACGAGTGCCGGATCGGCGACGACGTGCGGCGTCCAGACAGTCCACCGGAGCCGCGTGCTCGCCGAACCCGCATCCGGACCGGAGGCCTCCGCGTCGAGGTCGAACTGGATGATCGCGTCCGGCAGCCGGCGCCAGATCGACGTCCACACGACCCGCGAGTCGGCGATTGTCGAGACCACGGTCGGTGGCACCTCGTCGTCGAGCAGGAACAGCCACGGACGCTGCGGGTCACGGTCGGGCTGCGTGAGCGCCTCGAACACGACGTGTCGCGGCGGAGGTTGTGAACGCGCGCGGCTGCCGACCTCGAACACGGTGTTGACGGTACGTCGCGCGTGCCAGCCGATTCGTGCGCGCCGCGGGCCCGCGAGCGACGTGCAGCACAGGCAAGGCTGCCCTTCCTGGCGGACGGAGGTGCGGGTCGGTTGAGTGGTCTCGTGACGGACGACCAGACGCAGACCCACCCGGGCGAGGCCCACACCAGCACGACCGACGGACGGCTCAACTGGCTGCGAGCCGGCGTGCTCGGGGCGAACGACGGCATCGTCTCGACGGCGGGCATCGTCGTCGGCGTGGCCGGCGCGAACGCCGCCCGCGGCCCGATCTTCACCGCCGGCCTGGCCGGCCTCGTGGCCGGCGCTGTGTCCATGGCGCTCGGCGAGTACGTCTCGGTGAGCACCCAGCGCGACAGCGAACTCGCCCTGCTCGCGCAGGAGAAGCGGGAGCTGGCCGAGGATCCCGAGACGGAGCTGGACGAGCTCACCGCCATCTACCGCGGCAAGGGGTTGAGCGAGGCCACCGCGCGCAAGGTGGCGGAGGAACTGACCGAGCTCGACCCGCTCGCCGCGCACCTCGACGCCGAGCTGCAGATGAACCCCGATGACCTCGCCAACCCCTTCCAGGCCGCCGCGGCGTCCGCGCTGTCGTTCACGGTGGGCGCCACGCTGCCGCTGGTCGCGATCCTGCTGCCGCCGCGCAACCTGCGCGTGATCGTCTGCGTGGCCGCCGTCCTCGCGGCCCTGGCGCTCGCGGGTGTGATCAGCGCGCGGCTCGGTCGCAGTCCGGCGACCCGCGCGGTGCTTCGCGTCGTGGTCGGCGGCCTCGCGGGGTTGGCGCTCACCTACGGCATCGGACACGCCTTCGGCACCGCCATCGGCTGACCGGCCGGTACGGCGGGCGGCGCGCGCCGTGCGACCCTCGTGCGATGTGGAGCATCCGGGCAGTGGCAGTTGCCGTGGTGCTGCTCGCGATAGGGATCGCGACTGCCGGGGCGGTGCCCACGACGCGACCGTTCCCCGCCGGTGCACGGTTCGACGACCAGATCGGCGGCGCCTACCGCCCGCCGCGCGGCGTCACCATCGTCGACCGCGACCGGCACGACCGACCGGCGCCGGGGCGTTACAACATCTGTTACGTCAATGCGTTCCAGGCGCAGCCTGACGAGCTCGGGTGGTGGCGACGGCACCATCCCCGTCTGCTGCTGCGCGACGCGACGGGCCGCCTCGTGATCGACCACGACTGGAACGAGGTACTGCTCGATCTGTCCACGCCCGTCAAGCGGGCCGGTGTCGCCGCGGTCGTCGGCGGCTGGATCGACGGCTGCGCTCGCCGAGGCTTCGATGCGATCGAGCCCGACAACCTCGACTCGTGGACGCGGTCTCAGCACCTGTTGAGCCAAGCGGACGCGATCGCCTTCGCAGCCCTGCTCAGCCGCCGGGCCCACGCCGACGGTCTGCTCATCGCGCAGAAGAACGCCGGCGAGCTCGCCGGACGCCGGGCACGCACCGGCTTCGACTTCGCCATCGCCGAGGAGTGCCAGGTGTACGGCGAGTGCGCCGCCTACACGAGGGCCTACGGCCGGCGCGTCATCGAGATCGAGTACACCGACAACGGGCGCACCGCCTTCACCCAGGCCTGCGCGACCCGGGGAACACGCAGCTCGGTCGAACTGGTCGACCGCGACGTGCAACCGCTCGGGGCGGCCGGCCACGTCCGGGCGTGGTGCCGCTGAGACCGCTCACGGGCAGGCAGCAGGTCAGCGCGTCGCCGGCCGGTAGTCGACGCCGACACCCGCGCGCGGCACCACGACCGCCGCGTACCCGTCGTGCTCGGCGAAGTCCGCTGTCTCGAAGCCGATGAGCGCCCGCTCGATGCCCACCGCGTCGGACGCCAGCCGGTCACGCCGCAGACCGCATCGACGCCGTGCGGCAGGCGCACGAGACCGTGCACCCACTGCTCGGCGACGAAGGTCGCGAGCAGCGGGTCGTCCGCCCAGGCCGAGCCGTCCGCGCGCCGCACACCGGCCGCCTGGCACAGCACCTGCACCGCCTGGGTCCAGGCCGCGTCGTCGGCCGGGCGCAGCGCGATGGACGCCTCGTAGTGCCCGCCCGTCCACACCAGGTCGTCGAGCAGGTCGTCGGCGCGTGGCATGCCGTGAGCCAAGCAGATCGGCGTCGTCCTCGCAGGCGCCTATGGACGACCGCTCGCTAGGGTCGGACGCATGTCGACCGATCTCGCCGCGAAGGCGTCCGCCCTGCTCGCCCTGCACCAGCCGGGCAACCCCGTCGTCCTGCCGACCGTGTGGGACGCATGGTCGGCCCGCCTCGCCGAGAAGGCGGGCTTCCAGGGCCTCACCGTCGGCAGCCACCCGCTGGCCGACTCGCTCGGCCGTGCGGACGGCGAGGGGATGACCTTCGACGAGGTGCTCACCCGCGTCCGGCAGATCACCGAGTCGGTGGCGCTGCCCGTGTCGGTCGACATCGAGTCGGGCTACGGCCAGAACGCCGCGACGCTCATCGGCGGCCTGCTCGCTGCGGGCGCGGTCGGCCTGAACATCGAGGACACCGTGCACGGCGAGGGTGGCCGCCTGCGCTCCGCCGAGGAGCACGCCGACCTCGTCGGCCGGCTGCGCCAGGCCGCCGATGCCGCCGGCGTCGAGTTCGTGATCAACGCCCGCACCGACCTGTTCAAGAACAAGGACGGCGACGACGAGACCCGTGTCGACCGTGCCATCGAGCGGCTCAATCTCTGTGTGGACGCGGGCGCACGCTCGGCCTACCCCGTCGGCTTCCACGACGAGGCCACCTACCAGCGCCTCACCGGCGGCATCAAGGCGCCGGTGAACGCGATCGCCAACCCGGCCGAGGGCGACCTCGAGATGTTCAGGCGAGCCGGCGTCGGCCGTATCAGCTTCGGCCCGATCTGGCAGATGAACCTCGCCGCCCGCGCCGAGGAGCTGCTCGCCCGCTGGAAGTGATCCTGTCGCTGTGATCAGTGGGCGGCCGAGCGACGCCGCCGCTCGGCCGCCACAGTCACGAGGAACCACGGTGTCGGCGTGCCCGGCGGCGGCGGGGGAGCCGTGACCGCGGCGATGCGGGCGCGCAGCTGTTCGGCCAGGCCGTCGCGGGCGGCGGGCGCCATGCTGCCCGCCCGTGCCAGGAACTGACGCAGCGCCAGGGCCAGCCCGTCGTCCAGCCGGCTCAGGTCGAGCGTCGCGGCCCACGGCCACAGGTGCGGCGGCGGTGCGAGCTCGCCGACGAGCAGGCCGGTGCGCGGCCCGCCGCGCTCGTTCACCACGACGGTGCCCGCCAGCAGGTCGCCGATCCGCTTGTCGTTGCGGTTCAGCAGCAGGACGAGCAGCCCGACGCCGCCGGTGACGGGTCCGAGCAGGCCCGGCTTCTCGAGGATCGCCCCGGCGAGCGCCCGCACCAATGCCTGCCGCAAGGTGATCGGGCCGCCGTCGTCGCGCACGACCCGCAGGCCGAGCCAGAGCTTGCCGAGCGTGCGTCCACGACCGAGCCACTCGAACAGCAGCGGGTAGCCGACCACGACCAGCACGACCTCGACGATCAACACCGCCTGCACCGCGGCGGCGTCGCTGCCGCCGGCGATCAACGCCGTGACGACGAGCAGCAGCAGCGCCCCGGCGCCCTGCACGACGAGATCGACGACCGTCGCGGCGATCCGCGAGCCGGCGGACGCGCGGTCGAGGTGCAGGGCCACACCCTCGCCGGACACCAGCGGCGCGGCAGGATGCACGCGAGCACGATAGACGCAGCCGGCACGATCTCGGGGAGGGTGTGTGGATCTCGACGCGTTCCTGCTCGCCCACCAACCCGGGTGGACGCGACTGGAGCGGCTGGCAAGTCAGCGGCACCTCGACGCGCGCGAGGCCGATGAGCTCGTCGCCCTCTACCGCAGCACCGCCCGCCACCTCGCGCTGGTCCAGTCACGGGCGCCCGACCCGGCCCTGCTGACACGGCTGTCGATCCTGCTCACCCGCGCCCGCGCCGCCGCCGTCGGCGCCCCGCGGCGCCGCGGCTGGTCGGCGCTCGC
>NZ_JBQCEE010000066.1:0-19840 GCF_051960575.1 Jatrophihabitans sp. | reverse complement strand
GGCGTGTATGGCTCAGGGGCCGCGGGTGCCGGGGTGCTGGTGGGTGCGTCGGCGCCGGGGTCACCGGCGCCGACGCGACTCGACGCATTGTTGGCGGTGGGGCGGCGGGTGCGTTCGTCGGTCGGGGTGAGCGAGTAGCCAGGTGAGCCGATGCCAGCTTGGCCGAGGACGTCGGCGCCGAGGTCGGCCATCCGGTGCGCCACTGTCGACGCAACCCGGATGCCCGCCCCGACCGCACCCACAGCACCGGCCGCGCTGAGCGCGGCGGTGAGCCGGGACGAGGTCGCCGCCTCGGCGCCGCCCTCACCGGCCGCGCGGCCATCGACCCCCCGGCCGAGCGCGGCGCCGTTGCCGGTCGCTGCGCGGCCGTGCGGGTGGCCGCCGGACAGGACCCCAGCCAGGCCGCCGGCGTCGCCCCACGACTGGCGCAGCGCGGCGCCGGAGGCGGTGCCGGGTTCGACGAACGCCAACAGCCGGAACAACATGAGCGGGCAGCAGGCGCCGATCGCGATGACGATGCAGCCGATGATCGCCATCCCGGCGTGCGCGGCGTTCGATGCTTCGGTGTAGCGAGCTAGCTCGGCGGCGTGCGCGAGCACCCAGTCGCTGCTGCAGTGCGGCAGGCACGACGGCGGCGCCGGTTGGTTGATCGCGCCGTCGGTGAGCTGGACGCCGGTGCCGAGCAGCAGCGCCGCGCAGGGTGAGATCAGTAGGCAGGCGAAGAACCAGCGCAGCGTCTTCCAGAACCACGACTTCCCGACCTCGGACAGCAGACCGCCGGCCGAGATCGGGGCCGTCGCGACCAGGATGATCAACGCGGCCTCGCGGACCAGCATGATCACGACGTAGAAGAACGCGGACGGGATGACCAGCAGCAGCGACAGCACGCCTAGGACGGTCGCGAGGGTGATGTCGTCGACGGAGGCCGGCCAGTGCCGGTTGAAGTCGAAGTCGTGGAAGACCTGCACGTGCAGGGTGGCGGACAGGATCCCGCGCGACAGGCCGCCCGCGGCGGCGACCAGCCCGGCGGCGATCCCGAGGTAGCCCGCCCACACCAACCCGAACTGGCCGACGCCGAGCAGGACCCGGCCCATCGACTGCCCGTCGCGCCGCACCAGCGCGACGGTTAGCTGTACGAAGCACATCAGCACCGCGACCGTGGCGCCGAGCCACAGCGTGGTCGGCAAGATCCCGCGCAGCGGCCCGGCGCCGCTGAGGTCGGGGGTGGTGAACTGGTCGATGATCGTGAACGCCAGCTTGATCAGCCATAACGCGGCCGACCACAGGCCGGTCATCGCGGACTGCCACACGTCCCCCGCCGCGGCCGAGGCCGCATCGCCCAGCCAGTGCAGCGGGTTGAGGTCGATCGCGACGGGCCGCGGCATCAGCACGGCGACGGGCCGGACGCTCGAGAAGGTGTTGGTCATGGTGGTCACTGCTCCGGCCGCAGGTCGCGGTAGCCGACCGCGACCGCCAGGTCGGTGTCCGGCCAGACCGACGGCGGGGTCGCCGGCTCCGGGCCGGCGGCAAGCATCCACCGCCCACCCGCAGGCACCGCCGGTTCGGGATGCCAGTCCATGCGTTGGCAGTCCGCGGTCGCGCCGCGCGCGGTCTGGGTGATGGTGACGTCGAGTTCGAAGTCGACGCACGGGACGACGAAGTCAGCGCCGACCGTGCCTTTGATCAGCCCCATGACCGGGGTCAGCACGATCGCCAGCCGACCGGCCGTATGGCTGCCGCCGGCGTCGGTCAGGAGTTGGGCGAGGGCGGCGAGCACCGACCAGCTGCTCGCGGTCGGGCCGCCCTGGACGGCCCAGGCGGTGACGACGGCGCGGGCGGCGTCGAGCGAGGCGGCATTGAGCGCGGTCTGGTCGATGGCGGCCAACTGGGCGAGCGCGCCGGCCGGGGTGTGCGGGTAGCCGGTCGGCACGCCCGCCGGGCCTGCCGCGGTCGCCGTCGGGATGAGCAGCGGGGCGCCCGGGTCGGCGAGCGTCACGGGGGCGGGGTGCGCGGCGGCCTCGTCGACGCGCGGCATCACTCCGGCGGCCAACGCATCCCGAGTATCGGCGCGACCTGCGGGCGCCCGGACTGGCGCCGTCGCGGCGCCCTTCGGTTCGGCTGTTGCGTTGGTCGGGCTGGCGTGCCGCGGCGACCCGGTCGCGGCGTCGATGATGGCGATGGTCAGCCCCGCCAGGAGCGCCACGGCGACCAGGGCGGCGGCGACCAGCAGGGCGAGCATCCGGCGCCGGGTCCAGGCCGGCGAGGCCGGCGCCGCGGAGTGGAAGCGACGGCGGGTCATCGGGCGATCGAGGCGATGACCGACGGCGCGACCGTGTAGAGCACGGCCCCGACGATGCTGATCATGATGCCGTCGAACCCGAGGCGGGCGCCGCGCGGATGGTGGGTGGCCCGTCCCCAGACGAGCATGCCGACCGAGGCGATCGTCGCCATCGTCAGCACCGTCAGCGCGCCCCACTTGATCCAGGACAGGATCTCGTCGGCGTACTGCTGCGTTCCCGGTGGCGCGGTCGGGCCGGGCCCGACCGGTGCCGCGGCGGCGGCCGGGGTGGTCGGCGTGGCGATGAGCGGGTGGGGGGTCGAGGTCATCGGTGGGTGCTCCGTTCCGGGGCAGGGTCGTGGTGGTCGAGGTGCTGCAGCAGCCGCGCTGCGGCGGTGGTGATGCGGCGAGGGAGCGGCGCGCTGGTGGGACCGGTGAAGTCGAGGTGGTGGTTGCGCGGCACCGGGACGAGTTGGCCTGCGGCGCGCATGCGGCGGACATGCGGGCCGAGGCTGGCGGCGATGAGGCCGGGCCACCGGGGCGGGCCGACGACGGCGGCCGCGGCCGCGCCGCGGGTGCCCTCGTCGAGTGCGGCCAGGGCGTGTTCGAGCGAGCGCAGGGCCGGAACGGCGCAGCGGGAGACCAGCACGACGCTCGCAGCCGTCGAGATCGGCGCGGGGTGGTCGAGCTCGCAGGTGCCGAGATCGACGACGGTCAGCCGCGGCAGTAGTTCTTCGGTCGGCGTGTCCGGTGAGCGCGGCAGGGCGAGCCGGCCCTCGGGCGACATCCCGCCTGCTGCGGTGCGGCGATAGACGGTGACATGCCCGCGGGTGCCGCGGCGCCAGGCGCCGTCCGGGTCGGTGCCGAGTTCGGCGGTGGTGACTCCCGCGAGCGCGGAGCGGGGCGGGGCGGCGGTGTCGATCAGGTCGACGGGACGGCCGAGATGGGCAGCGGCATCGGCCAGAGCCAGGGCGAGGGACGAGGTGCCGGCGCCGTGGTGGGCGCCGAGCACGGCGACACAACCGAGCGGGAGGTTGTCGGGCAGCTGCGCGGGGAGATCAGCGCGCCTGCGGCCGACGGGCGAGGATTGCGCGCGGATGGTGAACTGGCCCTGGTGCGCGGCGCGCCACGCGGCGGTCAGTTCCTCGGCAGAGACGCCTGTCGGCGGCAAGGTAACCGCTGCCCGCCAGTCTCGTGCCGGCATTGGGGCGGTGACCGCTGGCGGGGTCATCGGTGCGCCCGGCGGCGGCGCAGGTCGAGCGCGACCTCGAGAGTGCGGATCGGCGTACGCGCCAGCGCCGCCCGGGCGGCGTCGGCCGCCCGCAAGGTCGCGAGCAGGTCCTCCAGGACGTGGATCGTCACGGAAAGGTCCCCGCTGGCGAGGGTGTCGAACAGGTCCGCCGCCTGAAGCGCGTCCGGAATGTCCGCGCGGAACGTCGGGTCTGGTCGGGTCGAGTGCTGCATCGGTGTGCTCCGTCAGCGGGCGATCGGATGGTGGTCGCCCCCAGAGGTGAAAACGCGCCCTCGCGCGGACATCGGCGGGGCAGCCCGATCGATGTGAGCAGGCCGTGCTGCGTCTAGCGCGGTGATAGAGGCTTCGGCGACGGCCGCGCGGAGTCGGTCCTTGAGGCGGAAGCACTGCCGGCGCAGATGACGGTCGGTGACGCCATACAGCCGGGTGACGTGCGCACGTTCCTCGGGTTCGGCGAGCTCGAAGTCGAGTAGCAGCTGCACCTCCGGGGCCGACAACACGGAATGGTGGCGCGCCCAGCGCAGTAGGGCCTCGACGGCCGCGGCCTGTCGTTCCGGTTGACTCGACCTTGGCGTCGGTGCCTCGAGGCGGTCGACGGTGCGGAGTCGGGCGAGGTTGTCCGGACCGACCGGCAGTTCCAGGCGGCGGCCGTCGCGGCCGCGGGTGTCGGCCAGCTCGTGGATGACGGCGGTTCGGGTGTCCAGCTTGAGGCCGAGGGCGTGGCCGTGCTCGCGGACGCGCCACCGGTAACTGCGGATCTCGGTCCACAGCGCGGAGGCAACGACCCAGTCGATGTCCGGCGAGAGGTCCTGCAGCGAGCGGGCGAGCAGCGACGCGGCCGGCGCCATCAGATGCGCCAGGAGCAGTGCGGCGTTGCGGTCATCGCCGCCGTCGGTTGCCGCCAGTCGAAGCAAGGCCGCGAACAGTTGATCGGTCTGAGCGAACTGGGCGCGGTCGGCGACGACGTCGCGGATCTGCTGCGGATCGGTCATGCCGTGCAGGTCGGGTTCGAGCTGTGCCCACTCTGTGACGCGGCGCTCGGCGAGCAGCCTCCCGCGCAGCTCGTTCCAGCTCTCCCCCAGGCAATCGGTGACGGACATCGGTGCTGATCCCTTCGTGGGTCGTCGTGCGGCCCACGCTGGGGATCAATGCGACCGATTCCCTACCTACGGCCCGGAGCAGGACGGTGATTGATCAAGACGGGCTGTTCGGGCGGACGCACGGTCGGAGTCGGCGGTCCTACCTACCTCGAGCGATCGGAAGCAACCCCGGATTCTGGGAGTGCGGTACCGACCGAAGTCCTACCTACCGCCGCCGAAGGTGCCGACCGGAGTCCTACCTACCGTCGGAAAGGGGAATCTCCGGCCGCTCGCCAGCCCGCCGCGTGGAGATGGGGCGTCGCTCGGCCCGTGGACATGGTGCTGTCGACGACAGGTGCCGGCGGCGGTGGCCGCGCCGTTCCTGCGGCGGCCTTCCCATGAACAGGCGTCGCAACGTTGACATGCGATCACGTGCGAGCTCGGACGGCTCCGGGCGCTTCCCTCGAGCGACCGGAGCCGTCGTCGGTGACACCTTTGCGCGGGTTTGCGATGAACGCCATTTGAAGTGGTGCTCGCCCGGTTGCGTTGGGCCGTTCGCGTGAGCAGGCTGCCTTTCGCAGGTCGCAGTCCTGGTTGCCCGCAGCGGGTTTATTCAGCGGATCTCCGGCGGCGCCTCCGGTCCAAGGGACGAGCAACGATATGCGTGCGAGTACGGCGGCGCCTCAGCGGTTGAGGCTCAATCGCACCGTCAGCAGCGCCCGCTTGTAGTGCTCCTCGGCTCGATTGACCTCGGTCATGAGCGCACTCGGGCTGAACACACGCAGCAGGCTGTAGACGAAATGCCGCGCATGCGCCGGGTCGCGCCGGAGCAGCTCTTTCAGCTCGACGTTGCCGCCGTGCCCGTTCTGCGCGTATTGGCGCCACCGGCAGAGGACCCGTTCGCTCCCGTCGGCCTTATCGACGTAGAGCCGCCCGGACGAGGAGTCGGCGATCACGTAGATGCCCTGGACCTCGGCCAGCGCAGTGCGCCACTTGACGTAACGGTGGTCGGCGGCGAGCAGTTGCAGCTGGTCGTAGGTGAGGACCACGTTCTCGTAGCCGGGGAAGTTGAGCACCTCCGGGTCGGCGATCTCGACGACCGGGCACCGCGCTGCCGTCGCGCCGAGGAATGCCCACGCTCGGGCGGCCGACCAGTCGACCACCAGCCGGTGCTGGAGGTCGCGCATCAGGTCCGACGGCCTTAGGTCGAAGTAGCGCCACCGGTCGTCGCGCTCGGCCGCCACCTCCCCGTGGTTCTCGTACGCGCAGAAGAACCTGGTCCGGCTGCCGCCCGCTGCGATGAACACCAGCCAGAGCGGTTCCGGCGTCTGACCGAGCGGGTGGCCTCGCTGGAATCCCTGCCTGCGCGTGTAGGCGAAGACCCCAGCCGGGTTCAGGTCGGCCGCCGGAAGCCCGTCGTCGCCACCGATCGCATGCCGGATCGCGCGGACTCGGCTCAGGTCCGTCAGCCCGTACGCGGCCATGACGTGGCCGAGGTTCAGGCTGTCCGGGGCGCTGGTCACCGCTGCACGCTAGCGTCGGAGACGGTGGCATCGCATACCCGCGCCGCCAAGCGAGGGGCTTCCTCGCCAGTCGTTAGGGCCTCGGCTCGCCCCGAGGCCGCGACGTCTCGCCACCGTGCATGGAGGCGAGCTTTTCGGCGGTATTCGGCGTCGCCTCGTCGGGATTGCTCTCACTGCTTCGTGTAAGCGAGTGCGTGTCCGGGCGGCGCAGCAAAGCAGCCGTCGAGTACGGATAGAACAAGTCGTCATCGGAGAGCGTCGGGTCGACGAGAGCAGAAGTCGAGTGCAGAGACATTGGCGATCCGATCGGTAGCGGGGTTGCAAGGGCGACTGTGCCGCTACGCCGCAACAGGCACCGGGCTGGGGCGTGGATCATCCCTGCGGCCGCCCACTCCTTGCAGAGCGGAGAAGCCGCTGGAGGCTGCCCTAAGTGTCAAGGAAGTCCCAGTCGCTTCCGAGCACCCATCGCAGAGCCGAGAGTTTGCCGTGCAACATCCCCCACTCGAAGTCGTCGTACGGTCCTAGATTGTCGACCCCGAGCTTCTCCTCAACCCGGAGGCGTCCCGGCATGGCGATCGCCGCCGTCCGCTCGGCCTCGGTGTTGTTCCCCTCGTCGCGTGCTTGGTGCTCGTGGGAGAGCGACCGCTCGTACCAGATGCGGTCGAACAACTCCTGCTCGGCGTCGAGGATCTCGTCCAGCCGGCGGGGCTCCTCACGGAAGTCGGACTCGTCGAGCAGCTCGGTCACTTCCTCGCCGAAGTGGCCGTGGAGCACGTCCTCCAAGCCCGTGATGCCGAGGGCATACGTGGACCCGGCGACGGCGAAGAGGGGAGCCAGGTCGGGGTGAGGTTGGCGCCTGTCTCCGTTCACCTCGGAGAAGTCCTCGTGGTTGGATGTGACGAAGGCGTGGGGGTTCTGTGCGAGGTCAGAGGTGGCGACCTCGGTGGCGTAGAGCTCGACAAGCAGAGCATCGGCCACGCTGTTCCGGTGCCGGTGGAACGGCGCGCGCTTGGCGAGACCACGCTCAATCACCCGCCGTTCCTGGTCTGGACCGGTATCGAGAACCTTGCCACCTGCCAGGAGTTCGCTGATGTCGTCGAAGTTCCGCGTCGTCATGGCTCCGATCAACGGAACCTGGTGTGCCAGACCCTCGATGACCTCCAGCGCGTGCGCCTGGTCGTCGCCGCCGTACTCGTCCAAGTCCTTCTTGATCATGCGGAGGCGTTCGGACACACTCGCCGTCATCGAAGCCTCGATGCGAGGTCGGTTGCGCGCGAACTCTTCGATGACGACCGCCGGCACCAGCAACTGGAGACGCCCCTGATGACGGAGCACCCGGAGCGTGACGATCCATCGCTGCCCGTCCCGACGCTTGGCCAGGTCGAGCCAGGTCGAGGTATCGACGAGCAGACGAAGCACAGCCAATGACCCTAGGCGACCAGGTCAGCCGCGCGGCCGGTCGGTTGCGCCGGCATGCGGGCATGCCGACGCGCCACCAGCACTAGATCAGTCGGTAGGGCACAGTTACCCCGTGTGGCGCGGGAGACTTCAAAGGCAGGGCAGCTGATGACGAGCGCCGGTAACCTGGCCAACTTCGTGTGGACCGTCGCCGACCAGCTGCGCGGCGTTTACCGGCCTGCCCAGTACGGCAGCGTCATCCTGCCGATGACGATCCTGCGTCGCCTGGACTGCGTGCTGGAGCCCACCAAGCACCAGGTGCTCGCCGAGGCCGCGAAGGTCAGCAACGCCGACCAGCTCGACCTGATCGTGCGCAAGAAGCTCAAGCTGAACTTCTACAACACCTCGGTGTGGGACTTCGGCAAGCTGCTCAGTGACCCGACCGGCCTCAAGGCCAACCTGATCGACTACACGACCAGCTTCTCACCCAACGTCGCCGACGTGTTCGAGCGATTCCGGTTCGACAACGAGCTGGCAACTCTGGACGAGAAGGACCGGCTCTACCAGGTCGTGCAGCGGTTCGCCGAAATCGACCTGCGCCCGCAGGCCGTCTCGAACGCCGATATGGGGTCGCTGTTCGAGGAGCTGATTCGGAAGTTCGCGGAGGCGTCCAACGAGACCGCCGGTGAGCACTTCACCCCGCGTGACGCCATCCGGCTGATGGTCGACCTGCTGTTCGCCCCCGACGACGCCGCCCTGTCCGTCGGCCACGCCGTGCGCACCGTCTACGACCCGACCGCCGGGACCGGCGGCATGCTGTCGGTCGCCGAGGAGCACCTGGCCGAGCAGAACCCCGACGCCCGGCTCACGCTGTACGGGCAGGAGATCAACGACCAGTCCTACGCCATCTGCAAGTCCGACCTGATCGGCAAGGGCCAGGACGCCCGCAACATCCAGCTCGGCGACACGCTGCGCGAGGACAAGTTCGCCGGGCGCACCTTCGATTACTGCCTGTCCAACCCGCCCTACGGCGTTGAGTGGAAGGCCGCCGAGAAGGACGTCCGCGACGAGGCCGCCAAGCTCGGCGAGCACGGCCGGTTCGGCCACGGCCTGCCCGGCGTCAGCGACGGCCAGATGCTGTTCCTCACCCACCTGGCCAGCAAGATGCGGCCGGTCAAGGACGGCGGCGGCCGAGCCGCGATCGTCCTCAACGGCTCCCCGCTGTTCACCGGCAAGGCCGAGTCCGGCGAGTCGAAGATCCGCCAGTGGCTGCTCACCGCCGACCTGGTGGACGCCATCGTCGCCCTGCCGACCGAGATGTTCTACAACACCGGCATCGCCACCTACGTGTGGCTGCTGGACAACAACAAGCCCGCCGAGCGGCGCGGCAAGGTGCAGCTCATCGACGGCACCAGCTTCTGGTCGAAGATGCGCAAGAGTCTCGGCAGCAAGCGCCGCGAGATGACCGACGCCGACCGAGCGAAGGTCCTCAAGCTCTACGACGACTACACCGACGATGAGCACTCCCGCGTCCTCGACACTGACTTCTTCGGCTACCGCACCATCACCGTCGAACGGCCGCTGCGCCTCAACTTCGCAGCCACACTCGAGCGGATCGAGCGGGTCTTTGCGGACAAGACGATCGCCAAGCTGCCCGAGCCCCAACGTAACGGTCTGCGCGCCGCCCTCGACGCGCTCGGCGACGAGACCCACATGGACCGCGCTGCGTTCAACACCGCCCTCGGCAAGGCCCTCGGTGCGCACGGCGTCGCGCTCGCCGCCCCGGCCCGCAAGGCGCTGCTCGCCGCCCTGTCCGAGCGAGACGAGAACGCCGAGATCTGCCGCGACGCCAAAGGCAATGCCGAGCCTGACACCACGCTGCGCGACACCGAGAACGTGCCGCTGTCCGAGGACATCGACGACTACTTCGCCCGCGAGGTCCTCCCCCACGTCCCCGACGCCTGGATCGACCCGGCCAAGACCAAGACCGGCTACGAAATCCCGTTCACCCGCATCTTCTACAAGTACGTCCCACCCCGGCCGCTGGAGGAGATCGACGCCGACCTCAACAAGCTCGTCGCCGAAATCATGGACATGCTCCGCGAGGTCGAGCAGTGACTCCACCTGGGTCAACGCAGTGGTTCGGCCAACTCCCCGCCCACTGGTCTGCGGGCAACATTCGACGGTTCGCAGCGATGAGAACCGGCCACACTCCGAGTCGGACTGAACCGACGTACTGGGTGGACTGTGACATCCCCTGGTTCACCCTTGCCGATGTGTGGCAGATACGCGACGGCCGCCAGAAGTACCTTGCGGAGACCGCGAGCAAGATCAGCGCTTTCGGGCTCGCGAACTCGGCCGCCGAGCTACTTCCTCCGGGCACGGTTGTGCTCTCCCGTACTGCGTCTGTCGGCTTCAGCGGGATCATGCCGACCTCGATGGCCACCAGCCAAGACTTCTGGAATTGGGTGTGCGGACCGCGCTTGCTGCCGGACTACCTGCTTCACACTCTCAGGGCGATGCAGCCAGACCTGCGCCGGATGATGCGAGGCTCGACCCATCAGACGATCTATAAGGACGTCGCCGCCTCCATCCAGATTCCCGTTCCGCCGATCGACGAGCAGCGGCAGATCGCCGACTACCTCGACCGCGAGACGGCTCGGATCGACGCGCTGATTGGCAAGCAGGAGCAGCTCATCGAGACGCTCCGCGAACGGCGAGTCAGCGCGATCGCCAACGCGGTAACCCATGGCCTGATCGCAGCGGTACCTACACGAGACTCCGGCCTGCCTGGGTCAGGAGCGGTTCCCGAGCACTGGGCGATCCTGCCTCTCAAGCGGGCAGTGTCGTACCAGGAAGGTCCCGGCATCCTGGCGGTGGATTTCCGAGACGAGGGCGTTCCCCTGCTTCGAGTGAGCTGCGTGAGAACTGCACAAACTACCCTGGACGGATGTAACTTCCTTGATCCTGAGATGGTGGCCGCACGTTGGCGACACTTCCGGGTAGCGGTCGGCGACCTGCTTATTAGTGCCAGCGCCACTATGGGCACGGTGTCAGAAGTGACGTCGGAGGCGGCCGGAGCAATCCCGTACACGGGCATCATACGGATCGTGCCCGGCCTGATGACGAGTGACTTCATCAAGTGGTACTTCACGTCGACCGCGTTCCTCGACCAGGTAGACCGGCTCAAGGCCGGGTCGACGATCCAGCATTTCGGGCCTACTCACCTCGACCAGATGGGGGTTGCCCTGCCGCCCAGTGATGAGCAGCACGCCATCGCGCGGGAGCTTCGAGAGCAGACATCGAAGATCGACGCGCTCATCGGCAAGACGCAGCAGTTCATTGAGACGGTGAAGGAGCGGCGCGCGGCGCTCATCACGGCGGCCGTGACGGGGCAGATCGACGTGCGGTCGAAGTTCGCCGCTGTTGACGTGCTCGCCTGGGAGGGCGTGTCCTGATGGATCACCTGGAGAAGCCGTTCGAGACGGAGCTGTGCGAGTACCTGGCCGCGCGCGGCTGGCTGTACTCGCCGAACGGCGACGGCTACGATAAGGCGCGGGCACTGTTCCCCGAGGACATCTTCGGCTGGCTGGCCGACACCCAGCTCGACGAGCTGGCGAAGGTTGTCAAGCCGGGCGCCAGCGAGACCGCGCAGCGGCAGGCCCGTGAGCAGCTGCTGGACCGGATCGTGAAGGTCCTCGACACCCCGCTCGACAACGGCGGCGGGACGCTCAACCTGCTGCGTAACGGGTTCAAGCAGGTCTCGGCCCGTTTCTCCATGTGCGAGTTCAAGCCGGTCACCACGAACAACGCCACCACCGTCGAGCGGTACGGCAAGGTCCGCGTCCGGGTGATGCGGCAGGTCTTCTACTCCCAGTCCAACAAGCGCTCGATCGACCTGGTGCTGTTCGTCAACGGACTGCCGGTGGCTACGGCGGAACTCAAGACCGACTTCACCCAGTCGGTGCAGGACGCCATCGCCCAGTACAAGGCGACCAGGCGGCCGAAGGACGAGGTGACCGGCAAGCCCGAGCCGCTGTTCGGATTCGGGTCCCGCGCCCTGGTGCACTTCGCCGTCTCCAACGCCGAGGTCTGGATGACCACGAAGCTGGCCGGGGACGCCACCCATTTCCTGCCGTTCAACATGGGCAACGACGGCGCGGCCGGGAACCCGCCGAACCCGCACGGCTCGGCCAGCTCGTATCTGTGGGAGCGGGTCTGGCAGCGCGACTCGTGGCTGAACATCATCGGCAAGCTGATGCACCTGTCCACCCGCACCAGCATCGACCCGATCACCGGCGCCAAGTCGACGTCCACGACGCTGCTGTTCCCCCGCTTCCACCAGTGGGAGGCCGTCACCCGCCTCGTCGACACCGCCCGCAGTGAGGGCCCGGGCCACCGCTACCTGATCCAGCACTCGGCCGGGTCGGGCAAGACCAACTCGATCTCCTGGCTGGCCCACGCCCTGGCCACGCTGCACGACGAGCAGAACGCCAAGGTGTTCGACTCGGTGATCGTCGTGACCGACCGGACCGTGCTGGACAGCCAGCTCCAGGACGCCATCCGGCAGATCGAGTCCCGCACCGGCATCGTCGGCACCGTCACCTCCACCGAGGCGGCCCGGGTCTTCACCGCCGAGGGCGAGTCCAAGTCGAAGTCGGCGCTGCTGGCCAAGATGCTCACCGAGGGCCGTCTGGTCATCGTGGTGACCCTCCAGACGTTCCCGTACGCGATGGAGGCCATCCGGAACGCTAAGGGCCTCAAGGGCAAGCGGTTCGCGGTCATCGCCGACGAGGCGCACTCCTCGCAGTCCGGGTCGGCCGCGAACCGGCTCAAGTCCGTGCTCACGGCCGAGGAGCTGGCGGCGGTCAAGGACGGCGGCGAGATCGACACCGAAGCGGTGCTGGCGCGCGAGGCGACCGAGCGGGCCGCGTCGTCGAACATCTCCTACTTCGCGTTCACCGCCACACCAAAGGGCAAGACGCTGGAGCTGTTCGGCCGCGCCGACGGCGACGGCACGCCGCAGCCGTTCCACGTCTACACGATGCAGCAGGCCATCGAGGAGGGCTACATCCTCGATGTACTCCGCAACTACACCCCCTACGAGACCGCCTACCAGCTGACCCTCAAGAACGGCGGCCCGGTCAACGTCAAGACCGGCGGCAGGAACGGTGGCGGAAAGGGGCGGACCGGCGATGAGGTCGTCGACCAGGGCGAGGCGCACAAGAACCTGATCCGGTTCGTCAAGCTCAACCGCGCCAACATCGCCCAGAAGGTCGCCATCATCGTCGAGCACTTCCGGGTGAACGTCGCACCGCTGCTCGACGGCAAGGCGAAGGCGATGGTCGTCTGCGACTCCCGTAAGGCCGCCGTCCGCTACAAGAACGCCTTCGACCGCTACCTCGCCGACCACGGCTACCACGGCCTGTCCGCGCTCGTCGCGTTCTCCGGCGACGACGTGCCAGGCATGGAGCCCGAGGACGGCCCAGGCCCGTTCAACGAGCACACCCTCAACCCCGGTCTCAAGGGCCGCGACATCGCCGCCGCGTTCGCCACCGACGAGTACCGGGTCCTGCTCGTGGCCAACAAGTTCCAGACTGGCTTCGACCAGCCGCTTCTCTGCGCGATGTACGTCGACAAGCAACTGTCCGGCGTTACCGCCGTGCAGACCCTCTCCCGGCTCAACCGAACCCTGCCCTCGGCGGGCAAGGACACCACCTACGTCCTGGACTTCGTGAACGACCCGGACGAGATCCGGAAGGCGTTCCTACCGTACTACCGCGACGCGCAGCTCACCGCCCCGAGCGACCCCGACCTCATCCACGACCTGGCCACCAAGCTCGACCAGTCGAACATCTACACCGACGCCGAGGTCGTCGCGGTCTCCGACGCCTGGGTCCAGGGCAAGGGAAACAACGCGCTCGCCGGCGCCATCAGCGCAGCGAAGGCCAGGTTCCACGACCGCTGGTCACACGCCACCGCCACGAGCGACAAGCCGGAACTCGAGAAGCTCGGAATGTTCCGGAAGGACGTCGACTCCTTCGTGCGGCTCTACGACTTCCTCTCGCAGCTGATCGACTACGGCAACACGGACCTGGAGCGCCGCAGCATCTTCTTCCGCCTCCTCGGTCGCCAGATCGCGTCTCAGAACCAGAGTCAGCCGTTCGACCTGTCCAACGTCGAACTGGCCAAGATCAAGCAGAAGAAGGGCGACGCCCGAGATATCGCCCTCGGCGACGCGAAGGAGAGACCCGGCCTGAGCGGGGTCACGGGCGTCGGTTCCGGGACCCCGCGCGACCCGAAGATGGCCAAGCTCGCCGAGGTTCTCCAGCGGCTCAACGACCTGTTCGCCGACGAGGATTTCAGCGCCGCCGAACAGCAGTCCTGGCTCGAAGCACTCCTCACCGTGCTGCTAGCCGACGAGACGCTCGTTGCCCAAGCCGCCGCGAACAGCGAGTCGCAATTCGTCGACAGCCCTGACCTCACCGACGCGGTGAACGAAGTCGTCATGGGCAACCAGACCAGCCACAACAAGATGACCGACAGGTACTACGCCGATACGAAGACCCGAGCGACGTTGGTGCACATGCTCGGCGAACTCGTCCATGTCTCGGCGAAGCAGACCGCTGCAACTTCCAGTGGCGCAAGTTCCGCCTGACTCCACAGTGATCGGGCGTCACGGCGTGTCCCTGCCGGCCTAATGACAAAGGGGCCTACCCGCTCTGCGCTGCCGAGGTGGTGCGGATGTGGCGGTAGACGGTGGCCGGCGAGTACCCGACGATCTTGCCGATCTCAGCCACTGTCAGCTTCCGTTCGTCGTACAGACTGTCAGTGACGTAGTTATCCCCGCCGGTGACGAGTGTGGACGAGAAATTTATCGTGACGTGTTTGCGAGCGTAGGCAGGTCCCAGGTTGAACACGTCGTTGATGATGAGCTGGTTGTTGTTGCAGCTCGTCACGGCGACAGCGGCGGTTTCGGGCAGCGCTATGAAGCACGCCATGAAGACGGCAGCAGCTGTGGCTGCTTGCAAGTGCCTATGACGAAGCCCCAATGACCTACCACGCATGGCAGAACCGTAGGGCATGTCGCGGTCGCCAGTAACCTTTGGAACGAACCGGGACTGCATGTCATCAAGTCAGCGTGTTCCATACGACGCAGAGCCACCTGGCTGGTCAAGCCGCCTTGAGAGTGTCGAGCTGACGATCGTGAGTCTGGGACGGGCCCGCTGAGGCTGCGTGACTTCACCTCGATCAGCCGCATCTCGCTAGGCGACCCGGGCATTAGGTCGCACGACGCGACGAGGCACCTCCACTCCCGACGGATCGAGATTCCGATTGGCTGGCGGTCCTCGATGCGAGAAGATCGCCGCTCACGACGGTTCGTACGGAGGCTCGCGCCGTGGGTATCAATGACGAGGCTGCAAGGCAGGCACAACGCGAGCGTGACCAGATGCGACGCGAGCAGGAACGAGCGTCAACGGCACAGGCCGAGAGGCTCGCTGTCGAAGAGCTGGCACGAAAGTTCGGCCAATGGGCCGCCTCCCAGGGCTGGCCACACACATACAAGGAGGGTTGGCGGACGCGCGGGTGGTATGTCCTGAACGACCAAGTCGCGCCGAGCGACGGCGGACGTTCCTACGACCATCGCATCCTGGCCGTGACGACGGATGGCGAGGTATCGGCGGCCAATGTTTCGCTGGCAGCGGCGCAACAGGCAATCGTTGATACGGTCCGCCGAACTGGGGCCCGCTGGCCATTCGACGACTGAGCGGAACCATCAGTCCCCTCCCGCCGCTGAGGTGTCATTGCTGCACACGGCGTCTACGTCGCCGGACTTCGCGGCGCGCATTCGCCGCTCCGGTTTGACGTTTGCTGATGTTGACAAACGGTGTCAGCTCGACGACCCTTCTGTATGTCGACAACGACAAACGGACGGAGAATGCCGGTGCAGTTCAGTGTCTCGGTACCGGCAAAGCTGACCAAGCCCGCCGACGCGGCAAAGTGGATCTTCGAGCTCGAAGCTGCATACGCCGCCCTGCGAGGCGAGGTTGAGGCGGTGCCTCGCGGGGCCGACAGCGACAAGTCGAGCGAGTTCGACGCCCTATTGGCGATGATGCGGCGCTGGGACGATTTCAACCCGGCCGACGCCCAATGGCGTCACAGCCTGATCGGCAAGCTCCAGGACCTCGGCTACACATTGGAGGAGCCGGTTGCGCGCTCTTCGCAGCCTGGCGCCCGGACCTACATGCGCGTACTTCGCGCCGACGGCGTCAACGCGGGCTTCTTCAATTCCTCGACGTTTACCTACGTCCGGTCTCGCGTCGCGCTGCCGGCGCATAGCGAGCTGGTGAAGTCCTCCGGCCGCTACCCCTCGACCGACCTGAACAGCCAGGCCGCCGTGGACTTCGTCGCCCGCGTCGTGTCCCAGTTCAACCGCATGCCCTGACGCAAGCGATCACAGGAGATTTCGATGCCCTCAGCACCCCACGCCCAGCGCTCCAACGTCATCGGCCGCGCGCTCGCCCACGGCTGGACGCACGAGATGGCTGTGTACGACGGCGGCAACATCATCCGCGACGTGTTCACCCATGACGTCGGCATCATCTGGGCGGTATGGCTGCGGACGCCCTGGTCGGACTCTGGCCGCTGGACCGGTTCCGTCTTCTCGGAGAGGGCGACCAAGAACGACCGCAATGTGTGGGCTGTGTCGGGCAAGAACGGGATCCTGGAGCTGCTGTCATCCGTCAGTTCCAACTAGCCCGAGAGGCTCGCGCCACGGCGCGGCGGCGTGTAGTCGTGCCAGAGGTGGGCGAAGGCGGCGCGCCAGTCGTCGAGGGTGCCGGTGAGGCCGGACAGGTCGGCCAGCAGCGGCTCTAGCTCGGCGGTCCAGGTCAGCCCGTAGCGGGCGGCGTAGACGCCGATGCGGCGCACGCCCCACTCCGGTGGGGCGAGCAGGGCGTAGCCGACGAGCTGGCGGACGTGCTCGGGCCGGATCGCCCAACGCCGGCCGCCGGTGTCGGTCCGGGCGCCGACCCCGGCCTTGAGGTCGAGCAGCAGGTCGTCGACCAGCAGGTCGCCCTCGGCCGCGAGCGGGGCCCGGTGGAGCAACAGCGGCTGCCGTAGGGTGGCGGCGGCGGCGAGCCGGGGGAGCAGCTGCTGTTCGGCGAGCGCGGTGATCGCGCGGAGCTGGTCGACGAGCACGGCCGGGACGGCGGCGAGCAGGTCGCCGACGGTGACGGCGCGGCGGCGAGCGGCGAGCGCGGCCAGCGGGGAGCCGTCCCAGAGCCCGAGCCTGCGGTAGAACGGCACCACCCAGCCCAGCACGATGGCGACCCGGGCGAGCCGGTCAGGGTCGGCGCTCAGCAGCGGCAGCGCCTCGCCCACCCGGTCGATGGTCTTGGCCAGGGCGGGGGCGTGCCGGGCCACGGTCCGCATCCCGGCGGCGACCTCGGGGAACTGCGGCTCGGGGTCGGTGCGCAGCCGCAGCCACTGCTCGAAGGCGATGCCGACGGTGCCGGTCTGCCCGGACCCCAGCCCGGTGTCGGGGACGAGCAGCGGGTATCGCTCGGCCGGGTAGGTCTCGACGACACCGTGGGTGCGGCCGACCGCCTCGGCCAGGAAGCCGCCGACCCGGGTGTCGCGCCCGGCGGTGGTGAGGGTGCCGCCGCGCATCGGCGCAGCGTTCGCGGCGCAGATGAACTCGGCCAGGTGCATGGGCGTGCCCGCCGGGGCGTCGAGGCGGATGTCGCTGAACTCGACGGTGGACCAGTCGATCCGGGGGCTGTCGCTCACGCCCTCGATGGTCGCCGATCTCTCTCCCAACTTCCTAACTCGAACCTGCCAGGTTCAATCTGCGGGCGGGGCCGTTCCCGATGCCTAGAGGTACCAAAAGCTGGCGATGTTGTCTCACAGGGGCCATGCGCCGCCGAAGTTCGGCTCTTCGCCGGCTGCCTCGGCGGCCTCCTCGATAGCGGTTACGCCACAATCGTTTGCATGCGCGGGCACCCAGGGCGGCGGGTAGTCAGGGTCGATGAGGTCCGGCAGGCCCATCGCGGACGAGCCGACGTCCAGCGCGCAGCGCACGCAGCCTCGGCCGACGATCTGCCGCCCCTAGGCCACCGGCTGGTTGTCACGGTCGACCGTGGTCCAGGTGACCATGACTGCGAACGGCGCCTGATCCGGCGTCGTCACGACACCGGCTCGCAGCGGCAGCGCTTCGGCCCAGCCTCGGGGCTGTACTCACTCGGCGCGGGCTCACCGGTGTCCTGGTACCAGGCGGCCGCACCACGAGGTCGGACAGCCGGTCGGACTCCTCGTCGGACTCGACGGCCTCCCAGTCGACCGGCACCGCATCAACGGCGCCGTCGCATTCGGCCACCAGGGCGTTACAGCAGCCGGTGCCGGCCTCCTCGAAGATCCCGGCCCCGCAGGCGGGACAGGCGTCGTACCACGGTTGACTGCCAGCAGCCACGGCTCTCGACACAACGGGATCGGTGGAGCGGTTCGCCCGTCCGCCGAATCATCGGCCCCTGACCCGGACGCCCCGCAATCGGCGCGCTCGTCTTCGACTGGGCGTCCCGCCTGCCCCGGCTTCGCCTGCTCATGCCGCGCACCCTAATTGTGCGGCGCGAGCCATCAGGCGACGCGCTCGGCGAGATGCTCGCGGTAGGCCGCGACCTGCCGTCGCAGGCTCTCTAGTTCGTCGAGCAGGCCGTCGAGGAAGGCGATGTCGCGCTGTGCCGCCACGTCGGCCGCGCGCAATGTCGGGATGCGGCGCACGTAGGTGCCCACGCCCTGGACCGACTCCAGGAGTCCCTCGTGGATCAGCGGCGCGAGCGCGGCCCGTGTCCGGTAGACGTTTGTGAGCACGTCGGGGTAGGTGGCCTGGAGCTGGTCGAAGGTGTCGATCAGCGAATCGACCTCCCACTCCCTTGCCGCGAGTCGGGTACGGATTTTCGTCGTGATGCCGTCGGTGATCGCCATACCTAGGATTGTTCTAACAGTCAGGGAGTATTGTCAAGGGAAATCGCTGGTGCGCCTGACGACCCGCCTGGCTGCCAGGTCAGAAGCCGCCAAAGTCCAGGCCGTCGAGGTCGACCTGGACGCCGCGCTCGCGCACGAAGTCGTAATCGAGTTGGTACTCGGCCTCGCTGCGGATGTCCCCGAGCGCGGTGGCCGCTGGCCGGGCGCCGACCTTCTGCCAAGGCAGGTTCCCGGCGTCGGCGAAGACGCGCAGCTCGATCCGGGCGGGCTCCCGGGTGTTCCAGACGACGTAGAGCCATCCCGCCGGTCCGGCAGCAAGCAAAGTGTCCCGCTGGCGGTCCTTGAGCCCGGGCACTGGCCCACTGAGACTGCGCGACTTGACCTCGATCAAGCGCACCTCGCTCGAAGTTCGGGACACCAGGTCGCACGACAGACCCCAGCACTCGCGCCCGCCGACCTCATCGAGGGCCCGACGCACTACCTCTGGGTACCGGTCGGACACGTCGAGCACGGTGGCGCCGCGCAGCCGCTCGTAGGCCAGGGCGACCTGGTGACCGATGTTGCCGGTCCGGCGCATCTTGGCCGGAGAACTGTCGTCCGCTGCGGTCACGGCCGCGAGCCAACCACGGCGCGTGGCTGGCGCGCTACGGGCCGCGCGAGTCGACGTCATGCGTGGTGGTCGACGATCTGCTCGCAAGGCCGCGATGTGCCGCCGTAGCGTCTCGAATTCATCCAGCGGGCCATCGTGGAAGGCGATGTCCTGGAGGTCACCCGCACGGCCAACGAGAGCGAGGAGATGATGCTTGCGCTCTCCCACAATCCGCAGGCGTAAGGCATAGCCGGTCGGACCGGCGGTGACGCGCGGTCAGCAGCCCTCGTCGGCGTGCGCGGCGTACATCGTCAGCGGCGGCCCGGTCTCACTCGCCTCGCTGCCCGGAGGCAGGCTCTGCCGGCACACCACCCACTTGGCGCCGTCGTCGACCGAGCGGCCCTGCCCCGAGGCATCCACAACCCCGAGGTTGGTGAAGCCGCATTGAAAGGCAGCAACTGCGCCTGCGCGAGATCCATGCCGACAAAGTTCGGGACCCGGTAGGGCCCGCCGCTTGCGACGTCGAGGGATGTGGCCGCCGGGGCCGATGCCTGCGGCCGGTGCGACGCACGGGGCTTGCGATGGTGCGGCCGAGGATGCGGGGACGGCTTGGCGGCGGGCGCCGTGACGGTGACGGTCCTCGTCGCCGACGGGGCCGCCGCTGATCCGCCGTCCTGCCCGCAGCCCCCGACGGCGACCAGCGCGGCACCAATGGCGACGGCCCACCCTGCGCTCTTG
>NZ_JBQCEE010000065.1:0-3620 GCF_051960575.1 Jatrophihabitans sp. | reverse complement strand
GGCCGACATGGTCGACGACGAGGAGATCATGGAGCTCGTCGAGCTCGAGGTTCGCGAGCTGCTCTCGCAGTACGAGTTCCCGGGCGACGACGCTCCGGTCGTCAAGGTCTCGGCGCTCAAGGCGCTCGAGGGTGACGGCCAGTGGGGCGACTCGGTTCTCGAGCTCATGAACGCTGTCGACGAGGCTATCCCGGACCCGGTCCGCGAGACCGACAAGCCGTTCCTGATGCCGATCGAGGACGTCTTCACGATCACCGGTCGTGGCACCGTCGTCACCGGTCGTATCGAGCGCGGCGTGCTCAAGGTCAACGAGACCGTCGACATCGTGGGCATCCACCCGACGAAGCAGACGACGACCGTCACCGGCATCGAGATGTTCCGCAAGCTGCTCGACGAGGGCCAGGCCGGCGAGAACGTCGGTCTGCTCCTGCGTGGCATCAAGCGTGAGGACGTCGAGCGCGGCCAGGTCGTCATCAAGCCGGGCACGACCACCCCGCACACCGACTTCGAGGCCCAGGTCTACATCCTCTCGAAGGACGAGGGCGGCCGGCACACGCCGTTCTTCAACAACTACCGCCCGCAGTTCTACTTCCGTACGACGGACGTGACCGGCGTCGTGACCCTCCCCGAGGGCACCGAGATGGTCATGCCGGGTGACAACACCGAGATGACGGTGGCGCTCATCCAGCCGATCGCCATGGAAGAGGGTCTGCGCTTCGCGATCCGCGAGGGTGGCCGCACCGTCGGCGCCGGTCGCGTCACGAAGATCATCACGTAGTTCGGCCGCCGGGCGGGCTCGGAACACTGAGCCCGCCCGGTGCCTTGCTCCGGTTCACATCGGCCGCGAGCCCGCACCTGCAGGACACCGAGAACAGCGAAGGTGAGTCGTTCCCATGGCGGGACAGAAGATTCGCATCCGGCTCAAGGCCTATGACCACGAGGCCATCGACGCCAGTGCGCGCAAGATCGTCGAGACGGTGACCCGCACGGGCGCCCGAGTGGTCGGCCCCGTGCCGCTGCCGACGGAGAAGAACATCTACTGCGTCATCCGCTCGCCGCACAAGTACAAGGACTCGCGCGAGCACTTCGAGATGCGCACCCACAAGCGACTCATCGACATCCTCGATCCCACGCCGAAGACGGTCGACGCCCTCATGCGCATCGACCTCCCGGCCTCGGTCGACGTCAACATCCAGTAGGAAGACATGGCTACCGCAACCCAAGGCATCCTGGGCTCGAAGCTCGGCATGACCCAGGTCTTCGACGAGAACAACCGGATCGTCCCGGTCACCGTCGTCAAGGCCGGGCCGTGCGTCGTCACCCAGATCCGCACGCTCGAGACCGACGGCTACACCGCGGTGCAGCTCGCCTTCGGTGAGATCGACCCGCGGAAGGTGACCAAGCCGGTCGCCGGGCACTTCCGCAAGGCCGAGGTCACGCCGCGCCGGCACATCGCCGAGCTGCGCACCGACGACATCGAGGCCTACACGGTGGGTCAGGAGATCGGTGCGGACGTGTTCGAGGCGGGCACCCGCGTCGACGTCACCGGCACCACCAAGGGCAAGGGCACCGCCGGTGTCATGAAGCGTCACGGCTTCGCCGGCGTCTCGTCCTCGCACGGTGCGCACCGCAACCACCGCAAGCCGGGTTCGATCGGCGCCTGCGCCACGCCGGGCCGTGTCTTCAAGGGCCTGCGCATGGCCGGCCGCATGGGCGCCGTCAAGGCGACCACCACCGGCCTGAAGATCCACCGCGTGGACGCCGAGAAGGGCCTGCTGCTCATCAAGGGCGCCATCCCGGGCCCCGACGGCGGCCTCGTGTTCATCCGCACCGCGGCGAAGGAGGCCTGACATGACCGCGTCCAGCGACCTCATCGTGTCGGCCGACCTGCCGGCCGAGATCTTCGACGTCGAGCCGAACATCCCGCTCATCCACCAGGTCGTCGTGGCCCAGCTCGCGGCCGCCCGCCAGGGCACGCACGCCACCAAGACCCGCGGTGAGGTGTCCGGTGGCGGCAAGAAGCCGTACAAGCAGAAGGGCACCGGCCGCGCCCGTCAGGGTTCGACCCGTGCGCCGCAGTTCACCGGTGGTGGCACCGTGCACGGCCCGCAGCCGCGCAACTACGAGCAGCGCACGCCCAAGAAGATGATCCAGGGCGCCCTGCGCGGTGCGCTGTCCGACCGCGCCCGCGGCGGCCGCGTGTTCGTCGTGTCCTCGCTCGTCTCGGGCGACGCGCCGTCGACCAAGGCCGCGGCGGCCACGCTCGCCGCGGTGTCCAGCGCCCGCAACGTGCTGGTGGTCGCCGAGCGCAGCGACGAGCTGACCTGGAAGAGCCTGCGCAACGTCGCGTCCGTGCACATCCTCGAGCCGGGCCAGCTCAACGCCTACGACGTGCTGATCAGCGACGACGTGGTGTTCACCCAGGCCGCGCTCGACGCGTTCGTGGCCGGCCCGGTCAAGGGCAAGTCGGCCAAGGCGACGGCCACGAGCAGCGAGGTGCCGGGCGAGGCCGCGGTCGCCGAGCTCAGCGCCAGCGACGCGACCGACGCAGCTGAAGGGACGGAGTCCTGATGTTCGACGACCCGCGTGACGTGCTGCTCGCTCCGGTGATCTCGGAGAAGAGCTACGGCCTGCTCGACGGCAACAAGTACACGTTCGACGTGCACCCGCAGGCCAACAAGACGCAGATCAAGATCGCGGTCGAGAAGGTGTTCGGCGTCAAGGTGCTCGACGTCAACACCCTCAACCGCCAGGGCAAGCGCAAGCGCACCCGCTTCGGCTATGGCCAACGGCGCAGCGTGAAGCGCGCGATCGTCACCCTGCGCGAGGGCGACCGCATCGACGTCTTCGGACAGATCGGCTGAGGTTCCTGACATGCCTATCCGTAATTACAAGCCGACCACGCCGGGTCGCCGCGGATCGTCCGTGGCCGACTTCGCCGAGGTCACGCGCGACACCCCCGAGAAGTCGCTGGTCAAGCCCCTGCACAACAAGGGCGGCCGCAACAACTCGGGTCGCATCACGACGCGCCACCAGGGCGGCGGGCACAAGCGCGCCTACCGCGTGATCGACTTCCGTCGGCACGACAAGGACGGCGTGCCGGCCACGGTCGCGCACATCGAGTACGACCCCAACCGCACCGCGCGCATCGCGCTGCTGCACTACGCCGACGGCGAGAAGCGCTACATCCTCGCCCCGCGCAACCTGAAGCAGGGCGATCGCATCGAGAACGGTCCGGGTGCCGACATCAAGCCGGGCAACGCGCTCCCGCTGCGCAACAGCCCGGTCGGTACGACGGTGCACGCGATCGAGCTCCGCCCGGGCGGCGGCGCGAAGATCGCCCGCAGCGCCGGCGCGAGCGTCCAGCTCGTCGCGAAGGACGGCCCGTACGCCCAGCTGCGCATGCCGTCCGGCGAGGTCCGCAACGTCGACGTGCGCTGCCGCGCCACCGTCGGCGAGGTCGGCAACGCCGAGCAGAGCAACATAAACTGGGGCAAGGCCGGCCGCATGCGCTGGAAGGGCAAGCGCCCGACCGTCCGCGGTGTCGCGATGAACCCGGTCGACCACCCGCACGGTGGTGGTGAGGGCAAGACGTCCGGTGGTCGCCACCCGGTGAACCC
>NZ_JBQCEE010000064.1:0-32369 GCF_051960575.1 Jatrophihabitans sp. | reverse complement strand
GAGGACCGTGGGGCGAGAGACCGGCCGTGCGTGGCCTCCGTGTCGGGTGGTCGTGCCCCTGGTTCGATACGCCCGGGGCCCGCCGCGGGCGCATCCTCAGCCAGTGCCACCTCCGCCGGACCCGCCGCCGCCGCCGGTCCCGCCGCCGCCGGTCCCGCCGCCGCCGGTCCCGCCACCGCCGGTCCCGCCGCCGCCGACCCCGCCGCCGCCGATCCCGCCGCCTTCGATGGCTCCCGCGCGGCCGCGCGTCGGGGTGCACGTGATCATCGGGCTGGGCACGTTGCTCGGGCTGGACGAGCGACCGGGCGAGGTGGCCGGGTGGGGCGTGGTGCCGGCGTCCGTCGCCCGCGCGATCGTGGCGGCGCAGCGGCGCTGCGAGTGGCGCTTCGGGGTGCACGACGACGACGGCTGGCTGCGCTTCGACGGCATCACGCGGCGCCGCCCACCCGTCACCGGCACGCCAGAGCAGGCACCGTCGCCCGTCGACGGCGTCGTCGAGATCCTGCTGCCTGCGCGATGGCTGACGCATGCCTTCGTCCCGCCCGACACCGGCTGGACCGGGGTGCTCGCCGACATCGCGGGGCAGTTCTCCGCCGAACGGGCGATCGAGCAGGATCCGCGCGCAAGGTTCCCTGGTCGACCGCTGCGCCGACGCACGGAGATGACGTACCGGTGGTGCCTCTTCCCGGGCTGCCGGCGGCCGGCACGCAACTGCCCGATCGACCACCGGCTCGACTGGGCCAGGGGTGGGCAGACGTCCGAGTCCAACCTGGGTCCGGCCTGCGACCACGACCATGACAACAAGAGCGAGTGGGGCTGGCGGCTGCTGCGCACCGGGCCGCGGACGTTCCGATGGATCAGCCCTTATCGACGCCACCACGACGTGACGGTGCCCCGCGTCGTGCAGCCCGCACCGCGCAGGATCACCCGCGTCGATCTGCCGTCCCTCGAACCGGTCGATGCGGTCGGTGAGCGACTCGATGTGCCGATGTTCGACGGTGCGGCGCGGGGACCTGTGCGGGCCGACCAGGAGTTGGACCCCGCGCAGGACCAGGACCAGGGCACCGCACCGCGCCGGCCCGATCCGGCCGATGACCCGGCGCCGTTCTGATGCGACACGATTTGCGCGGCGACTGCGACCTGGTCAGCGCGGCGACTGCGACCTGGTCAGCCTGGCGACTGCGAGATGGTCAGCCCGGCGCGTGCTCACGTCGGTCGGCAGGCGCGCGGACGGCCCCGCCGCGTTCCCCCGCTGTCGGCGACGGGGCCGTCAGAACCTTGATCGGCAGCGCCGGTGCCGACGCCGTCGGGTGATCGGACGATCTTGATCCGATCCAGGGCACCGACCGGCACCGACCGGCACCGACCAGCACCGACCGGCACCGACCGGCGTCCGTCACCACCCGGGCGAGGGCTCGACGCGTCCCGCCGGCTCGATGTCGGCGAGACCGGATGCGTGGTCCGTCGCTTGGCGCCGGCCGACCTGTCGGGCGACCTGGCGGCCCCACGCGATGCACGGCCGCTCGACGAGACGATGCGCCAGGTCGGCCGCGACGATGCCGCCGACCAGGCACCCGAGCACACCCGCCGCGAAGCTCGCCTCGCCGTGTCCCGACACGAAATGGGCGGTGACCGCCAGCGCGAGCGTGTGGAACAGGTAGATCCCGTACGACCTGCGGCCGAGCCAGGTCATGACCGGTGATCCGAGGCCCGTCCGGACGGCGCTCGCCCCGTAGGTGACATGCGCGATCAGCACTGCCACCACCGGCGCGAGGTAGAGGTAGACGGCGTTGTGCTCGACAACCGATGCCGACAGCAGGCAGCCGGCGACCGCCGCGGCCGCGATCCAGCCGGTGGCCGGGTGGGTGATCGCCGCGGGCGCCCGGCCGTGCAGCCACCCGAAGCGTTCCTCGGCGAAGGCCAGGGTGCACCCGACGAACAACGCGCCGTAGCAGGGGACGTTCGACAGGTCCCAGACGGCCGCGACGACGAGACACGCCACCGCTCCGACGGCAGCCAGCTCCAGCCGCCACCGACGGTTCGCCAGCGCGGCGAAGGCGAGCAGCGGCCACAGGATGTAGAACTTCTCCTCGATGCCGAGCGACCAGGCCACCGTCATGGGGTGGTGCGCGGGCGCATATTCGGCGTTGAAGGTCAGGTAGTACGGCAGCGCCCGGCCGAACGCGCCGAGGCCGCCGCGGTACCCCATCACCGCCAGGACCGCGAAGCCGCCGAGAGCCAGCACGTACAGGGGCACGATGCGGGTGAGTCGGCGGACCCAGAACGGCGCGAACGAGAAGCCGTCGCCGTGCTCGTCGGCCAGCGCCAGCCGGGTGATGAGGTAGCCGGACAGCACGAAGAAGATGGGGACGCCCGCCCATCCGTTGACCCAGGACCAGCGATCGACGGTGGCGTGGAACTCGAGCACCAGCAGTGCGGCGACGGCGCGCAATCCGTCGAGTGCCGGCAGATGCCGGCCGTGTCGGCGAACAGCGACCTCAGTGCTCATGGCGTGCTTCCCCCGTGATCCAGGGCCCCCCGACCCGCTGATCGCGAAGTATGCGCCATCGCGGCGGCATCGTCCATCGCCGTCCCGCGCCCGATCATGCCGAACCACGAGCTCGGCGCTGCAACAAATGTTGAGGATTTTCGGCACGCTACGCTGCTCGGTGTCATGAGCGCGACCTTGCAGGCGACGGCCCTCGCCGCCGGGCACGGCGCGCGGTCGCTGTTCACCGATCTCGACCTCGTGCTCGCACCTGGTGACGTCGTCGGCCTGGTCGGTGCGAACGGCGCGGGCAAGTCGACGCTGCTGCGCATCCTCGCCGGCGAGGATGCGCCCGAGCACGGCATGGTGACCCTGAGCCCACCGACCGCGACCGTGGGCCACCTGCCGCAGGAGCCCGAGCGGCGTCCGGGCGAGACGGTGCTCGGCTTCCTCGGCCGGCGCACCGGCGTCACCGCGGCGCAGGTCGCGATGGACGCCGCCGCCGAGGCCCTCGCGAACGGCGACGACGACGGCGACGCCTACACCATCGCCCTCGAACGCTGGCTCGCGCTGGGTGGCGCCGACCTCGACGAACGCTCGGGGGCTGTCGCCGCCGACCTCCGCCTCGACGTCGACCTGCAGACGCCGATGACGGCGCTGTCCGGCGGGCAGGCGGCCCGCGCCGGCCTCGCGGCGCTGCTGCTGTCGCGCTACGACGTGCTGCTGCTGGACGAGCCCACCAACGACCTCGACCTCGACGGCCTCGAACGGCTCGAGCGGTTCGTCCAGCAACTGCGCTCGCCCGCGGTGATCGTGAGCCACGACCGCGAGTTCCTCGCCCGCACCGTGACCGCCGTCGTCGAGATCGACCGCGCGCAGCACCAGGTGGCCGTCTACGACGGCGGGTACGACAGCTACCTCGCCGAGCGCGAGGTCGCCCGCCGGCACGCACGCGAGGCCTACGAGGAGTACGAGGACCGGCTCGGCGACCTCAAGGACCGCGCTGTCATGCAGCGCAACTGGATGGCGCAGGGCGTCCGCAACGCGCGCCGCAAGAGCACCGACAACGACAAGATCGGCCGCAACAAGCGCGCCGAGACGAGCGAGAAGCAGGCCGCGAAGGCCCGGCAGACGCAGCGCGCCATCGAGCGGCTCGAGGTCGTCGACGAGCCGCGCAAGGAGTGGGAGCTGCGCATGACGATCGCGGCCGCGCCGCGCTCGGGTCGGATCGTCGCGGCGCTGCAGGGTGCCGTCGTGCGCCGCGGCGGGTTCACCCTCGGCCCGGTCGACGCCCAGATCGAGTGGGCCGACCGCATCGCCCTCACCGGCCCGAACGGCTCGGGCAAGACCACGCTGTTGAGCGCCCTGCTCGGCCGCGTGCCGGTCGACGAGGGACGCGCCACGCTCGGCGCCGACGTGCGCATCGGCGAGATCGACCAGGCCCGAGCGCTGCTCACCGGGACCGAGTCGGTCGCGCAGGCGATCGGGCGGGCGGTGCCCGACTGGCCCGAGGCCGAGGTGCGCACGCTGCTCGCGAAGTTCGGCCTGCGCGGCGACGACGCGCTGCGACCGGCGGCATCGCTGTCGCCGGGCGAGCGCACCCGGGCGGCGCTCGCGCTGCTGCAGGCGCGCGAGGTCAACCTGCTCGTGCTCGATGAACCCACCAACCACCTCGACCTGCCCGCCATCGAACAGCTCGAGCAGGCGCTCGACAGCTTCGCCGGCACGGTCGTGCTGGTCACCCACGACCGCCGCATGCTCGACACCGTGCGCGTGACGCGGCGGTGGGCGATGGACGGCGGCCGGCTCAGCGAACGGTGAGCTCGCGCAGCGCGTCGATCAGCCGGTCGACGTCGCTGTCGTCGGTGTACGGCGCCAGGCCGACGCGCAGGCCGCCGGCGTCGCCGAGCCCGAGGTGCCGCGACGCCTCGAGGGCGTAGAACGAGCCGGCCGGCGCGTTGATGCCGCGCTCGGCCAGACCCGCAGCCACCTCGCGCGCGTCGCGTCCGTCGAAGGTGAGCAGCAGGGTCGGCGTGCGCCGCGCGGCCCGCGACCGCACCACCACGCCGGGCAGGTCGGCCAGCGCCGTCTCGATGCGGTGCCGCAGCCGGTCCTCGTGCGCCTCGAGCGCGGCGTACGACGCGAGCAGCCGCGACCGCCGGTCGCCGTCGGCATCGGCGCCGGCCGGCACCAGCCCGGCCAGCACGTCGACGGCCGCCGCCGTCCCGGCGAGCAGCTCGTAGGGGAGCGTGCCGAGCTCGAACCGCTCGGGCACCGCATCGGTCGACGGCAGCAGCTTGTCCGGATGCAGCGACGCGAGCAGGTCCGCCCGCCCGGTCAGCACCCCGCAGTGCGGGCCGAGGAACTTGTACGGCGAACAGGCGTAGAAGTCGGCGCCGAGGGCCGCGACGTCCGTGGGCACGTGCGCGGTCGAGTGCACGCCGTCGACGTACACCAGCGCCCCAACCGAGTGGGCCAGCGAGGCGATCGCTGCGATGTCGGGGCGCGTGCCGAGCAGGTTCGACGCCGCCGTCACGGCCACGAGCCGGGTGCGCCCACCGACCACCGCGGCGATGTCGTCGACGCCGAGTTCGCCCGTCGCCGGGTCGAAGTCGGCCCACCGCACCACCGCGCCGACCGCCTCCGCCGCGATGACCCACGGCCGGATGTTCGCGTCGTGGTCGAGCCGGGTCACGACCACCTCGTCCCCCCGCTGCCAGGTGCGCGCGACCGTGCGGGCCATCGCCATCGTCAGCTCGGTCATGCTGCGTCCGAACACGACGGTGTCCGCGGCCACGCCCAGCAGGTCGCCCATCGCCGCCCGCCCGGCCCGCACCGCCGCCTCGGCGTTGCGCTCGGACGCCGTACCGACCCCGCGGTTCGACAGCGGACCGGTGATCACCTCGTACATCGCGCGGCCCACGGCGTCCGGCGTCTGGGTACCGCCCGGGCCGTCGAAGTGGGCGGTGCCGCTGCGCAGGGACGGGAAGCCCGCCCGCAGCGCGGCGACGTCGAAGCTGGTGCCGAGCTCGGTCATCGCGCCATTGTCGCGCCGCCCCGCGTGCCGACCGGCTGCGGGATCGATCACGTCCGCCGCGCCCCGCTCCCGCTCGACCCGCGATGTGGTTAGTCTGGCTAACGAATGGGAGGTGCCTGTGTCGGCAGCCAACGTCCACCAGCGCCGGGTGGCGCTCACCGTCACCACCGTCGGCATCCTGGCCGCGACGCTCAACGCGTCCATCCTCATCATCTCGCTGCCCGCGATCTTCCGCGGCCTGCACCTCGACCCGCTGAGCCCGGCCAACATCACCTACCTGCTGTGGATGCTGATGGGCTACCTGCTTGCGACGTCGGTGCTGGTGGTGACCTTCGGGCGGCTGGGCGACCAGTACGGGCGCGCCAAGCTGTTCAACCTCGGCTTCCTCATCTTCACTGTGGCGGCGGCCGCCTGTGCGCTGACGCCGAACACCGGTTCGGCCGGCGCCTTCGAGCTCATCGCGCTGCGCGTGATCCAGGGTGTCGGCGGCGCCATGGTCACCGCGAACTCGACCGCGATCATCACCGACGCGTTCCCGCCCGATCGCCGCGGCTTCGCCCTCGGCGTGAACCAGGTCGCCGCGCTCGCGGGCTCCTTCCTCGGCCTGGTCATCGGTGGCGTGCTGTCCGAGTGGAACTGGCGCGCCGTCTTCTGGGTGTCGGTGCCGGTCGGCGTCTGGGGCACGATCGCCGGCTACCGCACGCTGCACGACGCCCCGGGCACGCGGAAGGAGAAGGTGCGCGTCGACTGGTGGGGCAACCTCACCTTCGGTGTCGGCCTCATCGCCGTGCTCGTCGGCATCACCTACGCCCTGCAGCCCTACGGCGGCCACACGATGGGCTGGACGAGCCCGACCGTGCTCACGGCCCTCGTCGGCGGCGTCGCGCTGCTCGTCGTCTTCGGCGTCATCGAGACCCGCATCGCCGAGCCGATGATCGACCTGCGGCTGTTCAGGATTCGCGCCTTCGCCGCCGGCAACGCCGTCAACCTGCTCGCGTCGATGGCCCGCGGCGGCCTGCAGTTCATGCTCATCATCTGGCTGCAGGGCATCTGGCTGCCGCTGCACGGCTACAAGTTCGCCGACACCCCGCTGTGGGCCGGCATCTACATGCTGCCGCTGACCATCGGCTTCCTGGTGGCGGGCCCGGTGTCGGGCGCGGTGAGCGACCGGCTCGGTGCGCGCGCGTTCGCCACCGGTGGCCTGCTGCTCGTCGCCGCCACCTACCTCGGCCTGCTCGCCCTGCCCGCCGATTTCAGCTACCCGCTGTTCGCCACCCTGCTCGCGCTGAACGGCATCGGTTCGGGCCTGATGGCTGCGCCCAACTCGGCAGCGATCATGAACGCGGTGCCGCCGTCGGCGCGCGGCGCGGCGTCGGGCGTGCGGGCCACCGGCATGAACGCCGGCATGGTCATCTCGATCGGCGCCTTCTTCTCGCTCATGGCCGTCGGCCTCGCGGGCAGCCTGCCGGGGGCGCTGTCCTCGGGTCTGCAGGCGCACGGCGTCCCGGCCGCGACCGCCCAGGCGGCCTCGCACACGCCGCCCGTCGGCACGTTGTTCGCCGCGTTCCTGGGCGACAACCCGATCAGCCGGTTGCTCGACGGCGTCGACCCGCACCTGCTGTCGTCGCTGGCCCCGGGCGACCGGGCCGCCCTCACCGGTTCGTCGTTCTTCCCGCACCTGATGAGCGGGCCGTTCACGAGCGGTCTCGCCGTCGTCTTCACCGCCGCGGCGATCATGACCGTGCTCGCCGCCGGGGCGTCGCTGCTGCGTGGCAAGCGCTACGTGCACGAGGAGGGCGGCCCGCACACGGTCGGCCAGGCGGTCGCCGAGGAGGGTGCCGCGCTCGGTGGCGTCCCGACCGACCTGACCGGGGTGCGGACGGGGACCGGCTGACCGAGCGGTCAGGACCTTCGCCCACTTCACACAGAACTCACATGGTTGCTACCGTGCGGTGATGGAGACCCACATCGACTGGCCGAGCGCGACCTACGCCTGGACCGAGCACGGCTACGAGCTGGCCGTGCCGCTCACCGCCGCCCTGTCCGCCGGGGTCGAGCCGCGGATGCGGCACGAGATCGACGCCGAGCTCGAGGAGCGCCTGGCGCGCTTCCACGGTCTGCACCACGTGCTCGAGCCCGCCGATCCGGCGCGGCTGGTGCTGCGCGCCCCGCACCTGTTCCAGCTGCCGGCCGCCGACATCCGCACCGCCGTCGACGAGGGCGTCGCCGCTGCCCTCGCGTTGCACGCCCGTCGCACCCAGGAGGAGGCAGGTCTCGCGGAGCCGTGGCTGGCCGCACTGCGCGCCGGTTGATCACCCGGGTTGATCTTGACGCGGGTCGCTATCGTCGTCGAGGGGGCCCGGCCGCCCCGCACGGAGGGGGAGTCGTGACGGTCACCGAGCAGGCCCGCCTGGCTGCGCTCATCGACTACGACCTGCTCGACGCGCCCGTCGAGGCCGAGCTGACCGCGCTGGTGCGCGCGGCGGCCGCCGTCGCCGGCGTCCCGACCGCGACGATCAACATCATCGACTCGGCGCAGCAGTGCCAACTCACCACCGTCGGGTTCGAGGGCACCACCAGCTCGCGCGACGACTCGATGTGCGCGGTGCGCATGCACGAGGGCCGCACCGTCTACCTCCCGGACGCGCGGACCTCGCCGGACTACGTCGACAACCCGTGGGTCACCGGCCGGTTGGCGCACGTGCGCCTCTACCTGTCGGCGCCGCTCATCACCGCCGAGGGCGCCATCCTCGGCACCCTGTGCGTCTTCCACGACGAGGTGCGCGAGCTCTCGGCGCAGCAGATCGAGGCCATCGAGGACCTCGCCACGGTCATCGTCGCGCTGTTCGAGCGCCGTCGCGAGGCACGTCGGCATGCCGAGACCGCCGCGCGCGAGCAGGAGCAGCGCGCCCTGCATCAACAGGCGTTGCAACAGCTGGAGGAGCGGCAGGAGTTCACCGACGCCGTCCTCGACACCATCGAGGTCGGGGTGGTCGCCGCCGGACCGGACGGCCGGCTCACCCTGTTCAACCGCACCGCCCAGCAGTGGCACGGCCTGCCGGCCGACTTCTCGGTCGACCCCGCCCACCACGGCCAGTACTACCGGCTGCTCACCGCCGACGGCGCGACGCCGCTGGCGCCCGAGGACCTGCCGCTGCGCCGCGCACTGGTCGAGGGCGCGCTCACCGACGCCGAGATGGTGATCGCGCCCGTCGACGGCCCGAACCGTCAGGTCGTGGTCAACGGACGCGGCCTGCACAGGCGGGACGGGGCGCTGCTCGGCGCCGTCGTCGCCCAGCACGACGTCACTCGCGACCGCGCCCAGCGCGCGGCCCTCGAAGCGGCGCAACATGAGTTGCAGCGCTCGAATACCGAGCTGGCCCAGCTCGCCTCGGTGGCCAGCCACGACCTGCGCTCGCCGCTCACGGTGATCGAGGGCTACCTCGACCTGCTGACCGACGAGTACGAGGAGGACCTGGAGCCGCAGGCGCTCGAGTGGATCGGCGTCGCCCGCAAGGCCGCGGCGCGCATGCAGGGCCTCATCGCCGCGCTGTTGAAGTACGCCCGGGTCGAGTCGGGCGACAACGTCGCCGAGCCGGTCGAGCTGGACGACGTCGCGGGCCAGGCGCTCGCCGACCTGCAGGACGAGATCGCCCGCTCCGGCGCCGAGCTCGAGGTGCAGCCGCTGCCGCGTGTGCGGGGCGATGCCGTGCTGCTGCGCCAACTCGTCCAGAACCTCGTCAACAACGCGATCAAGTACCGCCGCGCCGACGTGCCGAGCCGCATCACCGTGTCCGCGTCAGTCGACGACGGCCCGGAGCGCGGCGACGACACGGTCACGGTCACGGTCGCCGACAACGGCCACGGCATCCCGGACGACCAGCTCGACCGCGTCTTCGGCATGTTCGCCAAGGCCGACAACACCGACAGCCACGGTCACGGCATCGGTTTGGCCACCTGCCATCGCATCGTCGACCGCCACGGCGGCCGGATCTGGGCCGAGCACACGCCGGGCGGGGGAGCGACGCTGCGCTTCACGCTGCCCCGCGCCTGAGCGGCGCGGGCGCAGCGGGGCGGATGCGTCAGGAGGTCGACGCGCGGAACGTCTCGCGCCAGCGCTCGGGCGAGGTGAACTCGCCCGCGGCAGCGCGGTACTGCTCGGCCAGCTGCGGCCACTCGCGCAGCAGCCGGCTGTGCAGCGCCGAGCTGCGCTTCATCAGCTCGCGGAACTGGCGCGGGTCGCGCTTGTACCAGGCCGTGCCGGTGCCGTCGGCCGAGGACACGAGGGCGCCGTCGAGGCCGGCGAGCACCCACCACTCGGCGCGCTGACTCGGGACGATCGCCTGCGGGTGCTCGAGGTCGGCGGGCTCGACCGGCCGCAGCTGCTTGACCGCGGCGATCGCGGCCTTGACGACCAGCGACACCGGGTTCTTCGGCGGCTCGGGCTCGCGGCCGCGCTTCGGCGGCTTCTTGCGCACGACGCGGGGGAAGTGCTCCTGGTCGACCTGCGTCGTGGCGTCGTCGTAGCGCTTGCGCAGGGTGCGCAACTCACCGAGCTTGCGCGGCAGGTCGCGGTGCAGGTGGTCGGGGCCGGACAGCACGTCCTCGATGGCCATCAGCCGCATCTCGGCGGTCGAGTACTGCATCGACAACACGTGCCGGAACTGGAACTCGAGGTTCTCGGTGACCACCGACCCGCCGCGCGGGTAGGGCGAGTGGAGCAGCGCGGCGACGAGCCGGTTGCGAAGGTGGTAGTACGCCTGCCAGTCGAGCGCGTCGTTCTTGTCCTGCCACGGCACGTGCCAGACGGCCATGCCCGGCAGCGACACGGTCGGGACGCCGGCCTCCTTGGCCCGCAGGCCGTACTCGGCGTCGTCCCACTTGATGAAGACCGGCAGCGACAGCCCCAGTTCGCGCACGGCCGCGGTGGGGATCATGCACATCCACCAGCCGTTGTAGTCGACGTCGATGCGCTGGTGCAGCCAGGCGGTGTTGCGCAGGTTGCGGCGGCCGAAGTCGTGCTGGGTGCGCGTGTACGGCGCGGCGCCCCACCACCAGTTGTACGGCTGCACCCACTCGCCGAAGGCGTGCAGCACGCTGCGGTTGTAGAGGCTGAACATGTGCCCGCCGACGATCGTCGGCCGACGGGCGTGGTCGGCGAACGCGATCGCGCGCAGCATGCTCTCGGGCTCGGTCTCGACGTCGTCGTCGAGCAGCAGGACGTAGTCGCTGCGTCCTGCCTGCACCGTCTCGTCCATGGCGCGGGCGAAGCCGCCCGAGCCGCCCAGGTTGCCCTGCTCGATGAGCCGCAGCCGGTCCTCGAACGGCTTGGTCGCCATCGCGTAGTCGGGGTGCTCGCTGACCTTCTGCGTGCCCTGGTCGACGACGTAGATGTGGTCGAGCACCTCGAGCAGGTCGGGCGACTGGGCCAGCACGGCCAGGCCGCGCACGCACATCTCGGTGCGGTTGAACGTCGTGATGCCGATGCTGAGGCGGCCCGGGGTCAGGCGGTCGGTGCGGGCGGCCCACTCGGCCTGCACCAGCGTGGCGCCGGTGCGTCCGGCGGCGACGTCGAACCAGTACCAGCCGCCGTCGACGAACTTGTCCAGCGGCAGCGCCAGCTCGATGTCGGTCGGACCGTCGATCGGCAGCGACTCGACCGGGTAGCTGTGGCCCGACGCGGTCGAGCGGTACACGACCAGCGTGCCGGTGCCGGTCAGCTGCGCCCGCAGCACGACCTCCTCGAGCACCGTCCACCGACGCCAGTAGCCGGCCGGGAAGGCGTTGAAGTAGGTGCCGAACGAGACCCGCGACCCGGCGTGGATCTCGGCGCTGCGACGGCCGGCGATGTCGCCCATGCCCCGCGCGCCCACGCCGTACTGCACCTCGGACTGCTGCTCGACGGCGGCGGCGTGCCGCACGCCGCCCTCGTCCTCGGCCGTCTCGCCGTGCCCGCTCTCCTCCGCGGCCGCCGCAGAGGCGCCGCGCTCGATCTTCGTCTCGACGTAGAGCGGCACGACGTCGAGATCGGCGTTGCCCGGCAGCACGACGCGCGCGAGGGTGCGCAGCGCGCGCCCCCCGGTGCCGGTCGTGTCCGCCCCCGGGCCAGCGGCCTCGACCGTCACGCGTCGTCTCCTGTCAGGTCGGCGCCCGCCTCGAAGTGCGGACGCAGGGTGTTGTCGAACATGGTCAGCGCGGAGGCGATGGCCATGTGCATGTCCAGGTACTTGTAGGTGCCCAGCCGGCCGCCGAACAACACGTTCGGCTCACGCTTGGCCAGCGCGCGGTACTTCAGCAGCCGCTCGCGGTCGGTGGCCGTGTCGACGGGGTAGTACGGCTCGTCGTCGTGGCCGGCGAACCGCGAGAACTCGCGCATGATCACCGTGCGGTCGGTGGGGTAGCTGCTGCGCTCGGGGTGGAAGTGCCGGAACTCGTGGATGCGGGTGAACGGGACGTCCTCGCCGGCGTAGTTCATCACCGAGGTGCCCTGGAAGTCGCCGGTGTCGAGCACCTCGAGCTCGAAGTCGAGCGTGCGCCAGCCGAGGTCGCCCTCGACGAAGTCGAAGTAGGCGTCGATCGGGCCGGTGTAGACGACCGGCACCGAGCCGACCAGCTCGTCGCGGTGCTCGAGGAAGTCGACGCCGAGCTCGATCGAGATCTTCGGGTGGTCGGCCATCCGCTCGAGCCACGCGGTGTAGCCGTCGGTCGGCAGCCCCTCGTGCGTGTCGGCGAAGTAGCGGTTGTCGAACGTGTAGCGCACCGGCAGCCGCGTGATGATCTCGGCGGGCAGCTCGCGCGGGTCGGTCTGCCACTGCTTGGCCGTGTAGCCCTTGATGAAGGCCTCGTAGAGCGGGCGGCCGATGAGCGAGATCGCCTTCTCCTCGAGGTTGGTCGCCTCGGCGGTGTCGATCTCGCCGGCCTGCTCGCGGATCAGCGCGCGCGCCTCGTCCGGCGTCATCGCCTTGCCGAAGAAGCTGCACACCGTGCCGAGGTTGATCGGCAGCGCGTAGATCTGGTCCTCGTAGTTCGAGAACACCCGGTGCTGGTAGCCGGTGAAGGTCGTGAACCGGTTGGCGTACTTCCACACCCGCTCGTTCGAGGTGTGGAACAGGTGCGCGCCGTAGCGGTGGATCTCGATGCCGGTCTGCGGCTCGGGTTCGCTGTAGGCGTTGCCGCCGAGGTGGTCGCGGCGCTCGATGACGCGCACGTTGAGGCCGAGTTCGCGGGCACACCGCTCCGCGATCGTCAGCCCGAAGAATCCCGACCCGACGATCACGATGTCGGATGTCACGCTGCTGCTCCCACGGTGGGTCGGTCCGGTCGGTCGGGGTGTTCGGGGCGCTCGGGCGGCGTCGGCGGTTCGGCCGCCGCCGCGGGGTGGTCGTGGCGGCTCACGAAGACCCGCCGGTACACCGCACGCCGCAGCTGCCACGGCACGAGCCGGTAGCTGCCCCGCACCATCAGGTTGCGGGCGTACTGCGCCGGGGTGGTGATGCCCCCGTTGCGCATCAGCCGCTGCAGCTGCAGCTCCGACTGCAGCAGGGTGGTGCCGCCGCGGCGCTGGTAGGCGCCCGCCCCGACACGGTAGTAGAGCAGTGGCTCCGCCACGTTCAGCGGCTCCGCGCCGTCGGCGAGCATGCGCGCGAACAGCCAGTAGTCCTCCATGAGCGGCAGGTCGCCGTAGCCGCCGGACGCGAGGACCGCCTGCCGCCGGTAGACCACCGTCGGGTGGTTGAACGGGTCGTGCAGCCGGGCGTAGGCGCGGATCTCGTCCGGCTGCGTCGGCGGCACCCGCTTGCCGACGATGTCGTCGATGTCGGTGCCGAACTCGAGCAGCGCCGCGCCGAGGATGTCGGCCTCGGCGATGAGGGGCAGCTGCACGGCGAAGCGGTGGGGCATCGAGACGTCGTCGGCATCCATGCGGGCCACGACGTCGTACGAGCTCGCCTCCAGGCCGGCGTCGAGCGCCCGGCCGAGACCGCCGTTGTGGGGGAGCGGCACGTACTTCACCGGCACCGGGCTCTGCGCGCGCAGCGTGTCGATGGTCTGCTGCAGGGACGCGTGCACCGCGCCGTCGCGCACCAGCACGACCTCGTCCGGACGCAGGGTCTGGTCGACCACCGCACTGGTGAAGGCGCGGGTGAGGAACTGCTCCGAGTCGCTGTCGCAGACTGGCAGCAGCAGTGCGAACGGCTCGGGCAAGAAGGGCTCCGGACTCGGCGGCAGGAGGTGCGTCGGACCTTCCGAGGGTACCCCGTCCGGCCGATCCGGTCGTGCAGCGCGAGCCGCGTCGCCAGGGGCATCCGCTAGCGTGAGACACCCCGGACGAGGGATCTTCGCGGGGCGGTGCTGCCGAACGGCGTGTGGGAGGTGTGACTGCTGTGACCAGTGGTGGCTTGTCGTCCGTGCCCACACCGACGGTGTTCCTGCACGTCGGCGAGCCGAAGACCGGCACGACGTTCCTGCAGCAGGTGCTGTGGCGCAACCGGTCCGAACTGGCGCATCACGGCTTCATGCTCCCGGGTGCCCGGCCGGTCGCGCACTGGAAGGCGGCGCAGGACCTCCGCGGCGTCGTCCCGCTGCCGAACGACCCGGCCGGCGGCTTCCACGGCAGCTGGGACCGCCTCGCCCGGCAGGCGCTGCGCGCCCCGAAGGCCGCGGTCATCAGCCACGAGCTGTTCGCGGCCCTGGACGGCGAGCAGGCCGGCCGCGCGGTCGCGTCCCTCGACGCCGCCGACCTGCACGTCATCCTGACCGTGCGTGACATGGGCACGCTGCTGCCGGCCGAGTGGCAGGAGACGGTCAAGCACCGCAACGGCCGGGGCTGGGAGGACTGGCTCGGCGACGTCATCGATCACGAGGCGCTCTCGCCGGACCGCCGCAAGTACTGGTTCTGGCGCGTCCACGACACCCTCGCGGTCCTCGACGTGTGGCGGCAGCACGTGCCGCTCGACCACCTGCACGTCATCACGGTGCCGCACCGGGGCGCGCCCCGCGGGCTGCTGTGGGAGCGGTTCTGCCAGGTCACCGGCCTGCCGCCCGGCGCGCTCGACACCTCCCTCGCGCGCAGCAACGCCTCGCTCGGGCTCACCGAGACCGAGGTGATCCGGCGCATCAACCTCACCCTGCCCGAGCAGGTGCCCGACTGGTTCTACCAGCGGTTCGTGAAGGACCTGCTGGCCCACGACGCGCTCGCGAACCGCGCGGGCGCGTCGTCGTCGCGGCTCGAACTGCCCGAGTCGCGTGACAAGTGGGCGCGCGAGCAGGGCGAGATCGTCGTCGAGGGCCTGCAGCGCGGCGGCTACCGCGTCGTCGGCGACCTGGAGGACCTCCTGCCGAGGCCGGTCACCGGTCCGCGTCCGCGACCTGCCGACGCCACCGCCGAGCAGTTGCTCGAGGCCGCCATCGACGCGATCGACGCCCTGCTGGTCGAGCGCGCCGAGGTCGAGGGCGTGCAGCGGCCCGGTACCACCGAGGAACCGCGCCCGAGCAACACGCCGACGGTGAAGGCGGCGCTCATCGCGCTGAGCCAGCGCAGCCCGGCGCTGCACCGGCTGCGCCGGGGCTACTGGCACACGGTGAACACGGCACGGCGGTTGCGGGCGAGGGCACAGCGCTCGGACGTCCGGTGACGCCGGTGGCCGCCTCGCTGCTGCCGCCACGGGCCAGGCAGACCGCCCGTCAGCTCGCGGGACGGGGCGTATGACCACCGATCGTGTCGCCGCCGTCGTCGTGACCTACAACCGGCGCGCGCTGCTCACCGAGGCACTGGCGGCGGTGGCCGCACAGACCCGCCGTCCGGACGTGATCATCGTCGTCGACAACGCCTCGACCGACGGCACCGCCGACCTCGTGCGCACCGAGCACCCCGACGTCCGGCTCGTCACGATGAGCGCGAACACCGGCGGCGCCGGCGGGTTCGCGGCCGGTATCGCCGCCGCGCTCGCCGACCGGGCCGCCCTGGTGTGGGTCATGGACGACGACACCGTGCCCGAACCCGACGCCCTCGCCGCGCTGCTGCGGGCCCGCGAGGTGCACCCGCTGCCGCGACCTGCGGTGCTCGCCAGCCGGGTCGTCTGGACCGACGGCCGGCCGCATCCGATGAACACCCCGCGCCCGCGACCGTTCGCCCCGCGCCGCCTGCGGGTCGCCGCGGAACTGGCCCGCGGGGTGCCGATCCGCAGCGCGTCGTTCGTGTCGGCGCTGTTCGACGCCGAGGTCATCCGCGAGCGCGGGCTGCCGGTCGCCGACTACTTCCTCTGGAACGACGACTTCGAGTACACCGCCCGGCTCATCCGCGACGGCACCGGCGTGCTCTGCCCCGACAGCGTGGTGGTGCACAAGACGGCCACCTTCGGCTCGACCGACGTCGACCCCGGGGCGCGCTTCTACTACGAGGTGCGTAACAAGGTGTGGCTGTTCCGCTACAGCGACGCGCTCGCCCGGTGGGAGCGGCTGGTCTACGGCGGCTCGACGCTGCGGCGGTGGGCCCGCACGCTGGCCCGCAGCCACGACCGCCCGACGCTGTGGTCGGGGCTGCGCCGCGGGCTGCGCGACGGCCGCACGCCGCCGCGCCCGACCGAGGCGATCCTGGCCGAGGCGTCGGCGCTGGGACGCCCCCAGCAGTAGGGGTGCCGGCCCGCGGGGTCAGTACGGCGTCGTGCTCGCCACCGCCAGGGCGCGGCGCTGGTCCCACGGCGCGGCCTGGCGCACCAGCCACGGCCGGCCGTACCAGAGGTAGCCGTCGCACCACTTGGCCGCCCAGCCGGCGACGGTCGACGGCAGGCCCCAGCGCGGGTTCGCGACGTCCGTGGTGGGCGGGACGCCCAGCGTCACGCACCGCTGTTGCGTGCGGCTGGTGCACGTCTCGGCGTTGTCGAAGTCGCCGTGCGGGTGCGCCGCCCAGTACTGCTGCCAGGTGAAGCCGCGCCCGTTGTCGGCGGTGTTCACCACGAAGTGCTTCCACGCGACCCCGGCGTCGTGCAGGGCGATGACCAGGTTGCGTCCGTAGCGCACGTTGGCCGCCGTGGTGTCGTAGTGCGTCGCGTTGAGCGCGAAGCCGCGCACGTACTGGATGCCGCTGGCCTTCAGCATCGCGACGGCCTGCGGGATGCGCAGCCAGTCGGGTGCGCTCGCCTCGAGATAGGTGGTGGCGCGGGGGAGCGCCGCGAACCGCCAAGCGGCGTAGCGCACGAGCGCCTCCTTGACGTCCGGACGCCAGCCCGGCAGCGCCACGCCCTCGTCCGGCTCGAGGATGATCGCGACCCTGCTGCCGCCGATGCCGCGGGCGGCGGCGTCGATCCAGCCGCGGTACGCGGCCTGGTCGGCGGCGCTCCACGCCCGGTTCGCCGCGCCCTCGCCGTACGGCCAGAGCCGGAAGATCGCCAGCTGGACGAGGGTGTTCGGATCGCCGTGCTGCGCGTTCAGGACGTACTGGTGGATCATGTCCGCGATGCTGTCGGTGGTCGACCACGACCCGAACCAGCGCACCCGCGGGCGCAGCGCGATCCTGCCGAGCAGCGTGCGGGTGGTGCCGGTGGCCGCGGTGTAGGCCGGCCAGATGTTGTCGGTGTTGCCCGTGTAGACGCCCCAGTGCGGGCCGCGCAGCGGGTCGGTCGGGTTCGGCACGCTCGCCGCGGCCGCGGGCGCGGTGCCGCCGGCGACCGAGGTCGCGGTGAGGGCGGCGGCGACCAGCGCGGGGACGAGCAGCAGTGCGGACCAACGACGCCGCAGACGCATGCGGACCCACCTTTCGACGTGAACCTTTGCGGTTGAACCGGACGAATCGTCATCGTCCCATCGGCCGGCGAAGTTGCGACCTGAGCGCTTGTAGACTGTGCCTGACCCTGGATCGGCCCGATCGCAGCAATGCCGCTGGATCGTCGACGCCGGCTTCGTGCCGGCATCGCCGAGTACCCGACGACCTTGAGAGTGCAGCGAGCCTTGGGCGACAAGACCGGTTTCCTCAAGCACCCCACCCGCATCACGCCGACCCGGCGACCGGTGCCCGTGCGTCTGCGGGACTGGAAGGAGGTCTACGAGGACCTCCCCGACGAGACCCTGCGCACGCAGGCCAGCCGGTGCATGGACTGCGGCATCCCGTTCTGCCACCAGGGGTGCCCGCTCGGAAACCTCATCCCTGAGTGGAACGACCTGGTCTACAAGGACGACTGGCGCGAGGCCATCGACCGCCTGCACGCGACGAACAACTTCCCGGAATTCACCGGGAAGCTCTGCCCCGCCCCGTGCGAGGCGGCGTGCGTGCTCGGCATCAGCCAGGATCCCGTGACGATCAAGCAGGTCGAGGCCGAGATCATCGATCACGCCTGGGACAACGGCTGGGTCACCCCGGTGCGCGCCGACGTGCAGACCGGGCGCACCGTCGCCGTCGTCGGCTCGGGCCCGGCCGGCCTGGCTGCGGCGCAGCAGCTCACGCGGGCAGGGCACACGGTCACCGTCTTCGAGCGCGACGACCGCCTCGGCGGCCTGCTGCGCTACGGCATCCCCGAGTTCAAGATGGAGAAGCGCCACCTCGACCGCCGGCTCGAGCAGATGCGTGCCGAGGGGACGACCTTCCGCACCGGCGTCACCGTGGGCGTGGACATCACCGCCGAGCAGCTGCGCGCCGACTTCGACGCCGTGGTGCTCGCCGGCGGCTCGACCGACCCGCGCGACCTGCCGGTGCAGGGACGCGGGCTGGCCGGCATCCACCAGGCCATGGAGTACCTGCCGCTGGCCAACCGCGTGCAGGAGGGCGACCTCGCCGAGACACCGATCAGCGCGGCCGGCAAGCATGTCGTGATCATCGGCGGCGGCGACACCGGTGCCGACTGCCTCGGCACCGCCCTGCGGCAGGGCGCGGCGTCGGTGCACCAGATCGAGATCATGCCGCGTCCGCCGCAGAGCCGCGCCGACTCGACGCCCTGGCCGACCTACCCGCTGATGTACCGCGTCAGCTCCGCGCACGAGGAAGGTGGCGAGCGGCTGTTTGCCGCGAGCACCACCGAGTTCGTCGGTGTCGACGGGGCGGTGACGGCTCTGCGCGGTCACCAGGTCGAGTTCCGCGACGGCCGCTTCGAGCCGGTCGCCGGCTCGGAGTTCGAACTGCCCTGCGAGCTGGTGCTGCTGGCCATGGGCTTCGTCGGGCCGGAGCGTCCGGGCCTGCTCACCGACCTCGGCGTCGAGCTCGACGCCCGCGGGAACGTGGCGCGCACCGACCGCTTCGCCACCAGCGTCGACGGCGTCTTCGTCGCGGGTGACATGGGGCGCGGCCAGTCGCTCATCGTCTGGGCGATCGCCGAGGGTCGGGCGGCCGCAGCGGCGGTCGACGCCCACCTCATGGGCGAGACGGCGCTGCCCGCCCCGATCACCGCGTCGGCGGTCGCGCTGCGCTGACCGCGCGTCAGGCGCTCGCCGTCCGCCGGACGAGGGCCCTGGGCGCGTCCAGCGCCGGGTCGCGCCGGCGGAACGCGAACCCCTCGATGCTGTCGTAGTCGACGACCACGTCGGCGTAGGCGGTGAAGCTCAGGAAGCCGGTCAGCTCGTCGAGCTGCTGCGGTGTCAGCACGCGGCCGCCGAGCAGTGCGGCCGCGTGACCGACGAAGCGGGCGCGGGGGTCGTCCGCGTGCTCGCGGCGCACCTCCCACTCGGGTGCCAGGGCGGCGAGGGCGTGTTCGGGGGCCATGCGTCCAGTGTGGGCGGCGACGCGGGGCATGAGCAGGTGCGAGCGATGCCCGCTCGGACGGCCGATGGTCCCGTCGGGTGGTCCCGCCTCAGATCGCCGGACCGGGTGCCGATGGGGACGCCGAACCGTTGGATGCGCGAGGGCACACTGAGCGCGGGTAGGAGCGACTCATGGCCCGGATCCTCGTCGTCGACGACGAACAGGACATCCGCGAGCTCGTCACGTTCAAGCTCGCCCGCATGGGTCACGACGTCACGTCCGAGAGCGACGGCGAGGCGGGTCTGGCGGCCGCGCGCCGCCTGTCGCCCGAACTGGTCCTCGTCGACTGGATGATGCCGCGCCTGACCGGCATCGAGGTGTGCAGCGCCCTGCGGCAGGACCCCGACTTCGTGACGACGCCGATCATCCTGCTCACCGCCCGGGCCCAGGAGGCCGATCTGCAGCGCGGCTTCGCCGCCGGCGCGACCGACTACGTCGTCAAGCCGTTCAGCCCGCGGGAGCTCGCAGCCCGCGTGGACGCGGCGCTGCTGACAGCGGTCGACGCCGCACGGACGTGACCGTCCTCGTCACCGGCGGAGCGGGCTACGTCGGCAGCCATGTCGTGCTCGACCTGGCGCGGGCCGGGATGCCGGTCGTGGTCGTCGACGACCTGTCGGTGGGCGACGCCGAGGCGCTGGTGCGCGTCGGCCGGTTGACCGGCGGACGCATCGCCGTGCACGTCGCGGACGTGCGCGACCGTCCCGCCCTGCGCCGGGTGCTGGCGCGCCACGAGGTACGCGCCGTCGTGCACCTGGCCGCGCCGAGTCGTGCCGACGACCGGGCCGACGACGTGCTCGAGTGCTACGAGAACGACCTCGAGTCGGTGCTCGCGCTGCTGCGGACGATGGACTCGGTCGGCGTGCGCACGCTCGTCCTTGGTGCTGAGGCGGCCGCCGCGGCACCGCCCGGACGGCCGGCCCTGCGGTCGCGGGCGATGGACCTCGACGTGCTCGCCGACCTCGTGCGGGCCGACCCGCGCTGGCACGCCACCGTGCTGCACATGCACGACGTCGTGGGCGCCGACCCGAGCGGCGTCATCGGCGACAACCGCCCGCCACCGCTCGCGCTGCTGCCGGCCATCGCCCGGGCCGCGGCGGGATGGCTGCCGCACCTGCCGGTGTACGGCACCGGTCACGCATCGCCCGACGGCACAGGCGTGCGCGACTACGTGCACGTGGCCGACGTCGCCCGCGCCGTCCGGCTGGCCGTGCAGCGGGCGGACGCCGCGGCCGGCGTGCGGGCCTACGAGCTCGCGACGGGGGAGGGCCGGTCGGTGCACGACGTGCTCGACGTGTTCGAGCGCACCACCGGCGTCCCGGTCCCGACGGTCGCCGCGCCGGCCCGCACGGGTGACCTCGCGGTGCGGGTCGGTGATCGGTCGGCCGCGGCCGAGGGGCTCGGTTGGCACCCGGAGCGCTCGCTGGCCGACGCCTGCCGCGACGCGTGGCGCTGGCAGGTCGCCAATCCGCACGGCTACGCTGGCGTGCTGCGCCGGCGTCCGCACCGGATGCACGGCGCGGTGCACCACGGCACCCAGGCCGGCGCCCGCACCGCGCGGCGGATGTCCCGCTGGGCCCACGCGCGCCACGGCGGCTGACACCCGGCCCTGCCGGACCGGTGCACCTGCACCGCCCACGCGCTGGGTCGTTCCCCGGGGTGTTCGCCTCGTTCGGCCCTGCGGGCCGGTCCTGCGCCGCTCCTAGGTTTGGTCCGGTCGGCGACCGCCGGCGGATCGAGCAGGGAGCAGCCCGTGGCCATCGTTCTGGTCGTCGAGGACGTCGTGCCCCACCGCACCGCGATCGAGGCGGCACTGGCCTCCTGCGGGCACCGGACGGTCAGCGCCGACACCGCGGCCGCGGCCATGCAGCTGCTCGGCGACGCCCGACCCGACCTGGTGGTCGCCGAGATCACCGCTGCCTGCGCCGACGCGATCGCGCTCGCGGCGCTCCGCCGGCTGGACGACCGGCGCCGCATCCCGGTCGTCTACTACACCGGCGAGTACGTCGGCCGGTGCCGGCCGCGCCCGCGTCCGGTCGCTGCACCGGCGGTGCCGGGCGGTTCGCCGCGCGGCTTCGGCGACCTGGTGGACGCCGTCCAGGACGCGCTCTGCGCCTGACCGGCGCCCGCCGGCCCCGGCTCAACGGTCGGTCCGCCGCCCGCCGTGGTGCACCTGCACGAGCCCCTGGCGCAGCGCCGTGGCCACCGCCTCGAGCTTCGAGTGCGCGTGCAGCTTGCCGATGACGGCCTGGACGTAGTTGCGCACCGTGTTGATCGACAGCTCCAGGTGGGCGGCGATCTCGCGGGTGCCCCAGCCCTCGGCCAGGAGCTCGAGGACGGTGCGTTCGCGCTCGGTCAACGTGTCGGCCGCATCCGACCCGTGCTCGGCGTCCTCGTCGACGGTCGGCAGCAGCCGCGCCACCGCACCGCTCGGGAACGATGAGCCGCCCGCGGCGACGCTGCGCACGGTCGACACGATCTCGTCGATGCCGGCGTCCTTGCCGAGGAACCCCGCGCAACCGGCCGCGAGCGCCGCCCGCAGCGCCTCGTCCGTCGACTCGGAGGTCAGCATGATCACCCGGGCCTCCGGCTGCAGCGCGCGGATCTCGGCGGCGATCGAGGCCCCGTCGAGGAACGGCATCACGTAGTCGACGAGCACCACCGCCGGTGCGTGCCGCGCGACGGTGTCGGCGGCGCAGCGGGCGTCGACGCAGACGGCGACCACGTCGAGGTCGGCCTCCCGCCCGAGCCGGTCGGCCATCGCCTCGGCGACGGCACGGTGGTCGTCGATGAGCGCGATCCGGATGGGAGTCGGGTGTGCGGCATCCGGCCGCGGCTGGGTCGTCGGCACTGGGTGTCCGGGTCCTGTCGTGGTTCGAGAGGGCCGACCTCGCGGCTTGAGGCGTGTCCAGATGAAAGCGTCACGCCGCCTGCGAGGGAAGAGCCGACACCCAGGTGATGCCGTTCCGTCATCGACCCGCACACTCTGTGCCGCATTTGCCTAACAAGGACTTCACTTCCCGTGAGGTCTGGGTAAAGTCCTGCTCGGGATGGTCGATCCATTCCGGTGACGCACCACACATGCTCTTGGAGGGGCCGTGCACACCATCGACAACGCCAGCCGTACCGGCGCCGGTGAGATGACCGACCGGCTCGCCGCCGCCGCCGACCGCATGTACCGCGCCGAGTGCGCGCTGCACGCGGCGCGCCAGGCCCACATCGACGCGTGGGTCGCCGCGGCCTACGACCGCCTGCACGAGGCCATCCTCGAGCACTCGGCCGTCCGGTCGCTCGCCGCCTGACGCCCGCGGCGCCACCCCGACCCGCCCGCTCGACGCACCGCCCGACGCACGGAAGAGGTAGACGATGAGCATCCTTCCCGACCTGACCCTGCCCGGGCTGGTCCGCGGCCTCGACCGGTGCGACCGGTGCGGGGCCGAGGCGCTCGTCCGCGTGGCGATCATCCGCTCGGGTCTGCCGCTGACCTTCTGCGCGCACCACTACGCCGAGCAGCGCGAGTCGCTGCAGCACGTCGCGGTCGTGACGCACGACCAGCGCGGGCGCCTCGAGTCGGTCGCCCCCTGACCCTGCCGCTACCGTCGCGCCATGCGCGATGAGGTGACGGTGTCGATGGCCGTCGAGCCGGCGAAGGTCTGGGCCCTGCTCTCGGACGTCACGCGGATCGGCGAGTTGAGCCCCGAGACGTTCGAGGCCGAGTGGCTCGACGGCGCCAGCGGGCCGGTGCCGGGTGCCCGGTTCCGCGGCCACGTGAAGCGCAACGGCCGCGGCCCGGTCTACTGGACGGTGTGCCGCGTCGACGCCGCGGTGCCGGACCGCGAGTTCGTCTTCACCGTGCTGGCAGGCAACCGTCCGGTGAACACGTGGGGCTACCGCATCACCCCGACTCCGACCGGGTGCGACGTCACCGAGTTCTTCCGTCTCGCCGACCACCCGCTGACCCGGCTGTACTGGGCGCTCGCCGGCCGCTGGCGCGGGCGCACGAACGTCGAGGGCATGCGGCGCACCCTCGAGCGTGCGAAGGCGATCGTCGAGGCCTGACGCCCGCACTCCTCGCCCACTCACAGCCGATCCCTGGCCGGTTCCGCGTCCGGGCATCGTTTTTCGTCGGCGGGTGTCCCTAAGCTACGGCGCTGTACCGGGAAACACGAGATCCCACGACAGCTCGCAGTTCGGGGAAGGACGCATCATGGGAGTCAGCCTCACCAAGGGCGGGAACGTCTCGCTCACCAAGGCCGCACCGGGCCTCACCGCCGTCACCGTCGGGCTCGGCTGGGACGCGCGCACGACCGACGGCCAGGCCTTCGACCTCGACGCCAGCGCGATCGTCTGTGGCGCGGACGGCAGGGTGCTGTCCGACCAGCACTTCGTCTTCTTCAACAACCTCACCAGTCCCGACGGCACGGTGCAGCACACCGGTGACAACCTGACCGGTGAGGGCGAGGGTGACGACGAGCAGATCAACGTCAACCTGGCCGCCATGGGTCCGGAGGTCGACAAGGTCGTCTTCCCGGTCTCGATCTACGACACGGGCAACGCCGGGCAGACCTTCGGTCAGGTGCGCAACGCCTTCATCCGCGTCATCAACCAGGCCGGGCAGGCCGAACTGGCCCGCTACGACCTGTCCGAGGACGCGTCGACCGAGACTGCGATGATCTTCGGCGAGCTGTACCGCAACGGCGCCGAGTGGAAGTTCCGGGCGGTCGGCCAGGGCTACTCGGCCGGGCTCGCGGGCATCGCCCGCGATTTCGGCGTCAACGTCTGAGGAAAGGAACCAGCCATGAGTGTCTCGCTGTCCAAGGGCGGCAACGTCTCGCTGACCAAGGAGGCGCCGGGGCTGACGGCCGTCCTCGTCGGGCTCGGCTGGGACGTCCGCACGACCACCGGCGCCGACTTCGACCTCGACGCCTCGGCGCTGATGATCGGGGCGAACGGGAAGATCCTGTCCGACAGCCACTTCGTGTTCTTCAACAACCTGGTGAGCCCGGACGGCTCGGTCGAGCACACCGGCGACAACCTCACGGGCGAGGGCGAGGGTGACGACGAGACCATCAAGGTCAACCTCGCCGGCGTGCCGGCCGAGGTCGACAAGATCGTCATCACCGTCTCGATCTACGACGCCGAGGCGCGCGGCCAGTCCTTCGGGCAGGTGCGCAACGCCTACATCCGCGTGGTGAACCAGGCCAACGACGCCGAGATCACCCGTTACGACCTGTCCGAGGACGCGTCGTCCGAGACAGCGATGATCTTCGGCGAGGTGTACCGCAACCAGGGCGACTGGAAGTTCCGCGCCGTGGGGCAGGGGTACAGCTCGGGCCTGCGCGGCATCGCGCAGGACTTCGGCGTCAACGTCGCCTGACGAGCGGGCCGCCTCCGTGTTCGTCCGCACCTTCGCAGGCTCGTTCGTCGTCGCCGTCGTCGGCCTCATCGTCGGCTGGCTCTACGGCGGCGGCACCGGGCTCGCCCTGACCGCGATCCTCGCCGTCCTCGAAGTCTCGCTCTCCTTCGACAACGCGGTCGTCAACGCCACCGTCCTGGTGCGGATGAGCCCGTTCTGGCAGCGGATCTTCCTCACCGTCGGCGTGCTCATCGCCGTCTTCGGCATGCGGCTGGTGTTCCCGCTGCTCATCGTCGGCGTCACCGCCAAGCTCAGCCCGGTCGAGGCGATCCGGCTGGCGTTGGACAAGGGGAACCCTGACAAGCCGGGCACCTACGGCTACCTGTTGCACCAGGCGCACCCGGCCATCGCCGCCTTCGGCGGGATGTTCCTGCTCATGATCTTCCTCGACTTCGTCTTCGAGGAGCGCGAGATCACCTGGCTGTCGTGGCTGGAACGACCGCTCGCGAAGATCGGCCGGCTCGACCAGCTCTCGGTGATCATCGCGCTGGTCGTGCTCACCGTCTCGGCCTACACGGTGGCCGAGCACGCCGACACGGCCGACCCGCACCGGAAGGCGACCGTGCTGGTCGCCGGGGTGCTGGGGCTCGCGACGTACCTGCTCGTCAACGCCCTCGGTGAGCTGTTCGACACCGACGACGCCGACGACGAGGACGAGGAGGACCTCGCGGCGACGCTGGAGAAGAAGAAGACGATGCACGTCGTCGGCAAGGCGGCGTTCTTCCTCTTCCTCTATCTCGAGGTGCTGGACGCGTCGTTCAGCTTCGACGGCGTCGTCGGCGCGTTCGCGATCACGTCCGACCCGATCATCATCGCGATCGGCCTCGGCATCGGCGCCATGTTCATCCGCTCGCTCACCGTCTTCCTGGTGAAGAAGGGGACGCTGTCCGAGTACGTGTACCTCGAGCACGGCGCCCTCTGGGCGATCGGCGCGCTGGCCGTCATCCTGCTGATCACCATCGAGTACGAGGTGCCCGAGGTGGTGACCGGCCTGATCGGCGTCGCGTTCATCGGCCTGGCGCTGCTGTCGTCCATCGTCCGGAACAAGAGGCTGGACACCGCCGACACACCCGATCGCGCGGCCGTCGGGGTCTGACCCCGCCGCCGCCCCCGAGAGGAGACCCGACGTGCCCATCGACTACACCAAGCGGCCGCGAACCCCGCAGCCGGAGCCCGAGCCGCAGCCGCCCGCGCAGGGGTACCCGCCGCCGCCACCACCGCCCCCGCCGGGCCAGGGGTACCCGCCGCCGCCACCGCCACCGCCGGGCCAGGGGTACCCGCCGCCGCCACCGCCACCGCCGCCGGGCCAGGGGTATCCACCGCCCCCGCCTCCTGGGGGCCCCGGATACCCGCCGCCGCCGGCTCCGGCCGGGTACGGCTACCCGCCGCCGCCCCCGCCGCCGGGCTACGCCCCGGCGGCCCCGCCGCCGCCCCCGGCCGCCCCGGCCCCGGCCGCGCCGCAGGCCGCACCGGTGTCGCTGAGCAAGGTCACGCTCACCAAGGCGGCACCGCGCGTCTCGCTCGAGAAGCACGCGGGCGGCGGCCTGCTGCGGGTGAACCTGAACTGGAACGCCCGGCCGGCCGCGGGCGGGCTGTTCCGCAAGACCCAGCAGCTCGACCTCGACCTCGGCTGCCTGTACGAGTTCGCCGACGGCAGCAAGGGTGTCGTGCAGGCGCTGGGCAACTCGTTCGAGGCGAGCCCCCGCGGGGTGTCCCGGCGGGTCATCTGGCTCGACAAGGACGACCGCAGCGGGGCCAACACGGAGGGCGAGAACCTGTTCATCGACCTCGCGTACGCCGACCAGGTCAAGCGGGTGCTGGTCTTCGCCTTCATCTACGAGGGCGCCGCGAACTGGGCCGACGCCCGGGGCGTGGTGACGCTGTTCCCCGCGCAGGGGCCCCAGATCGAGATCCACCTGGACGATCCGCGCGACGGCGCCCGCACCTGCGCGATCGCGATGCTGCAGGGCGGCGGTGGCACGCTGTCGGTCGACCGGCAGGTCAACTACATCAACGGCGGCCAGCGCCTGCTCGACCAGACCTACGGGTGGGGCATGAACTGGACGCCGGGCCGGAAGTGAGCCCGCTCGAGGACCTGGTCGGAACCCCGGCGTCCGACCGCACGTTGCATGATCTGGTGCCGGCCATCACGCCCCATCTCTGACCGGCCCGTCCCGTCTGCCAGGAGTCGCCATGTCCGACCTCGATCTCTCCGCCAGCACCGTTGCGCCGGCCACGGCACCGGCCGCCCCCGCCGGCGGTCTGGTGCTCGCACCGCCGGCGCCGGTGCCGCTGGTGAAGCAGGAGGAGGCGGCGGGCGCGCTGCCCATCGACGATCCGAAGAAGGCCGAGCTCGCCCAGCGGGCCCAGGGCTTCGCCGACGAGCTCGCGACGATCGACCACCGCTCGCCGGAGTTCGCGAAGAAGATCGAGACGATCACGTCCATGGGCGACAAGGAGCTGCGCGCGTCCGCCGCGGTCTCGAGCCGCCTGCTCGACCGTCCCGCCGCGGCGCTGCGGGGCGCGAAGGGTCAGGGCGGCGACGCCCAGACCCGGGTGGCGAACACCCTGGTCGACCTGCGCGGCACGATCACCGAGCTCGACCCCAACCGCGCCGACCTCGGCGGGGTCAAGAAGGTGCTGAAGTGGCTGCCGGGCGGTGACAAGGTGCAGCGCTACTTCGCCAAGTACGAGTCGGCGCAGTCGCACCTCAACGCGATCATCAAGTCCCTCGAGTCGGGCCAGGACGAGCTGCGCAAGGACAACGCCGCCATCGAGACCGAGAAGGTCAACATGTGGACGACGATGGGCAAGCTCAGCGAGTACAACCAGCTGGCCACCGCCCTCGACGAGGCGGTCACCGCGAAGGTCGCCGAGCTCGACGCCGCCGGCAACAGCGAGGCGGCGAACGCGCTGAAGTCCGACGCGCTGTTCGCCATCCGGCAGCGGCGGCAGGACATCATGACCCAGCTCGCCGTGTCGGTGCAGGGCTACATGGCGCTCGACCTGATCCGCAAGAACAACATCGAGCTGATCAAGGGCGTCGACCGCGCCCAGACCACGACGATCTCCGCGCTGCGCACCGCGGTGATCGTGTCGCAGGCGCTGAGCCGGCAGAAGCTCGTGCTCGACCAGATCAGCGCGCTCAATACGACGACGTCCAACCTCATCGAGGCGACGTCGAACCAGCTGCGCATCCAGGGTGCGCAGATCAACGAGCAGGCGTCGTCGGCCACCATCGACGTGCAGAAGCTGCAGCAGGCCTTCGAGAACGTCTTCCAGACGATGGACGCGATCGACACCTTCCGCACGCAGGCCGTCGACTCGATGGCGCAGACGGTGCAGGCCCTCGAGGGGCAGATCGAGCGGGCGAAGCCTTATCTCGAGCGCACACGCCGGGGCGAGGCCGACTACGGCCAGACGCTGCCCGGCCAGCTGCCCGGCGGCCAGTGACATCGTGGTTCCGCCGGGGGACGGCCGACCCGCCGCCCCCACCGCCCGGCCAGCCACCCGCCCCCGATCCGGACGCGCCCGAGGCGCTGCTGCGGCGGCTCTGGGAACTCGTCCAGTTCGTCAACCGCAGCAGCGGCCGGCTTCCGACCGAGGCGCTCGTGCTCGCCCGGCGGATCACCGACACCCTGCGCGAGGTGATCGACACCTCCGGTGAGCGCACGCTCGAGGCGCACGCGGTCGCCCAGCTCGACGGGGTGATCGGCGACTACCTGCCGACCACCCTGCGCACCTGGCTCGCGCTCGACCCGGCGGTCGTCGAGGTGCCGCTGGCCACCGGCCGCACGCCCCGGGCGGCGCTGCGCGAGCAGCTCGACGCCCTGCTGAGCGCCGCCACCGACCTGCTCGAGGCGACCAAGGCGCACGACGTCGACGCGCTGCTCAGCCAGGGCTCGTTCCTGCGCACCAAGTTCACCCGGTCGGACCTCGACCTGTGATCGGGACGTGCCGCTGCCGGTGGCTACTGTCGGCGTGACATGGCTGAGATGAAGCGCGGCGCGAACGTCGCCCTGACCCGCGAGATCCCCGGGCTGTCGGGCGTGGTGCTCGGCATGAAGTACTCGGTCGGCGCCGAGCGCGTACTCGCCGACAACCTCGTCTTCGCCGTCATCCTCGTCGGGGCCGACGGCCGGGCCCGCAGCGACGAGGACTTCGTCTTCTTCAACCAGCTGCAGTCGAGCGACGCCTCGGTGCAGCGGATCGAGAGGGCCGCCGGCGACGACGCCGAGCAGATCGAGGTCGACCTCGCCGCTGTGCCCGCGGACATCGACCGCATCGTCGCGGTGCTCTACGTGAACGAGGGGCCGGGCCAGCACCGCACGCTCGGCCAGCTGCGCTCGTGCGTGCTGCGGGTGCTCGATCTCGCCGACGACCGCGAGCTGGTGCGCTCGGAGGAACTGGCCCGCTCACTCGCGACGGAGACCGCGATCGTGCTCGGCGAGCTCTACCGCCACCCGTCGCGGGGCGCGGACTGGAAGTTCAAGGTGCTCGGCCAGGGCTACGCGATGGGGCTCGCCGGCATCGCCGCCGACTACGGGCTGCCGCTGTGACGGCCGCTGTGACGGCTCCCGTGACGACCGGGGCGGGCCGATGGCCGGGCTGAGCGAGCGGAACCCCCGCTTCGCGCCGCGCCGGTCGGACCTGCCGTTCCTGCGGCGGCGCGTGCGGCCGAAGACGCCGCCTGCTCCTGCTGCCCCGGCGACCCGATCAGGGCCGGCGGCGACCCCGAACACCCCGACGATCTCCTTCGACCGGCCGGGTCGCAGCCGCGCCGGCACGCCGCCCGCCGTACCCCCGGGGCGTCCGGCCGCGAGCCCGCCGCCGGCGACGAGGTCCGGCTCGTCCTCGCTCGACCTCTCGGGGCCGCCCGTCGGCCCGCCCGCACCGCCGGCATCGGGTCCGGTCGTCTCCCGGCGCGGTGATCGTGGCGCGTCGCCAGCCGCCCCGGCCGCCCCGGCCGCGTCGGCCGCCCCGGCGGCGCGACCCCGTCGCCCGGCCCGGCCCGACGGTCGGGTGCCGGCCGCGGCTCGGCTGCGCGGCCAGCAGGTGCTCGGGGTGCAGCGGCCGGTGGTGACGCTGACCCGGGTGCAGAGCGGCGTGGGGCAGCTGACGGTCGACGCGGTGACCGCGAGCGACGACCTGCGCATCGGGTGCGCCTACGAGCTGGCGTCGGGGCTGAGTTCGACCGTGCAGCTCGCCGAGGGCCATCGCTTCGCGCCGCCGTCCGCCGCGCGCCGGCCGGTGATCCTCGCGCACCGCGACGAGGTCGACAACGAGCAACTCGTGTTCGACCTGCGCCAGGTGGGCGACCTGCGCCGGGCCGTCGTCTACGCCTTCCGGCCCAGCGGGGCCGACGCCCCCTGGACGGGCACCCTGGTGACCACCACCTTCGCGGGCGCCCGGGCCGACCTGCCGCTCGAGACGCTGTTCCCGGGGCGCATCGCGGTGCTGCTGTCGATCACCAACGTGGCGGGCGAGCTCTGGGTGCGGGCCGAGATGGAGACGGTCGTCGGCGGGGCGATCCGTGAGGCGTGCCGCGCCTACGGTTTCGAGCGCATCACGTGGCGGGACGACCGCACCCCGGCCGAGTGATCAGGATCGACGCCGGGGCGACGGCGAGATGTCGGGATCGTGAAGTGGTGTGCACGCACATCCACCGGTGATCCGGGCATGGCACCATGCAGCGCCATGCGGCACTTCGCCAACCTGCGCGCCGACGACCGGCAGCGGCTGTTCCTCCGTGACCCGGAGGACGTCGCGCTCGACGACCCGATCCTGGTGGGGGCGGCCCTCGGCGGCACCCTCTACTGCCCGGCCACCCGGCCCTCGCTCGCGCGGGACATCGCCCGGCGCGCGGCGGAGGGGGTGGTGAGCATGGTCGTCTGCCTCGAGGACGCCGTGCCGGACGCCCTGCTCGACGAGGCCGAGCGCAACGCCGTGACCCAGCTGCGCCTGCTCGCCGAGCGCGGCGACGCCGTGCCGATGATCTTCGTCCGGGTGCGGTCGGCCGAGCAGGTGCGTCCGCTGGTCGAGGGTCTCGGCGACGCGGCCGCCCTGCTCACCGGCTTCGTCGTGCCGAAGTTCGTCGAGGACACGGGCAGCGACTTCCTGGACGAGATCGCCGCGGCCGGTGAGCGCGCCGGTCGGCGGTTCCTGGTGATGCCGGTGCTCGAGGCGCCGGAGCTGCTGCATGCCGAGACCCGGCTGGACGCGCTGCTGGGCGTGCGCCGATTGCTCGACAAGTACCGCGAGATGGTGCCGGCGGTGCGGGTCGGCGCGACCGACCTGTCGTCGGTGTACGGGCTGCGCCGTCCGCGCGACCTCACGGTGTGGCACGTGCGCGTGATCGCCGACGCGATCACCGACTTCGTCAACGTGCTCGGCCGCGCCGACGGCGGCTTCACCCTCACCGGCCCGGTGTGGGAGTACTACTCGGCCACCGAGCGGCTGTTCAAGCCGATGCTGCGCGAGACGCCGTTCCGGCGGCACGACGAGCGCCGGCTGCGCGCCGAACTCATCGCGAAGGATCTCGACGGCTTCATCCACGAGCTGACCCTCGACCGCGCCAACGGCCTGTTCGGCAAGACGGTGATCCATCCGTCGCACGTCGCGCCGGTGCACGCGCTGTCGGTGGTGGCGCACGAGGAGTACGCCGATGCGCGGTCGGTGCTCGACACGGCGCGCGGCGGTGGCGCGGCGGCGTCCAGCTACGGCAACAAGATGAACGAGAGCAAGCCGCACACCGCCTGGGCCGAGCGGACCATGCTGCGCGCCCGGGCCTTCGGCGTGGCGCACGAGGGCGTCTCCTTCGTCGACTTGCTCGCCGCGTGCGTGCACCCGTGACCGGGCCCGCGAGCCGCTGGGTGAGCGAGCGGCTGGGGGTGCAGCTGGATCCGGCCGTGCAGCCGCTGGTCGGGCTGGCGCTGCGCGACAACCCGCGCCGCGCGCACCTGCTGGTGTCCGGGGTGCTCGGCAAGCACGTGCCCGCCGAGCCGGCCGTCGTCCGCGCGGCCGGCCGGTCGCTCGGCGAGGCGGTGCACGCGGCGCTCGCCGGCGGCTAGCCCGCCCCCGCCGTGGTGCTCGGCTTCGCCGAGACCGCGACGGCGCTCGGGCACTGCGTCGCCGAGGCGCTCGACGCGCCGTGCCTGCACTCGACCCGTCGCGCGGTGGCGACCGTGCAGGCGGTGGCGGGCTTCGACGAACAGCACAGCCACGCGACCGCGCACCGGCTGCTGCCCGAGGATCCCGGGCCGCTGCTGGACGCCACGACGATCCTCGTCCTGGTCGACGACGAGCTCTCGACCGGCGCGACGGCGCTCAACACCATCACCGCCCTGCACGCGCTGGCGCCGCGTCGGCGGTACGTCCTGGCCGCGCTCGTCGACCTGCGCTCGGCCGACGACGACGCCCGGCTCGCCGACCTCGCCGCGTCGCTCGGCGCGCGGGTCGACGTCGTGTCGCTCGCGCGCGGCACCATCACGCTGCCCCCGGGACTGTCGGCCGCTCTCGCGGACGCCGACGGGCCACAGGCCCTCGTGGCGCAGCACCTCGCCGACGCCACCGGCAGGCGGGGTCGGGGGCGGCGTGGGGGGGGCCCGCCCCCGCGCCGCCGCCGCCCCGCGCCGGGGGCGGGGGGGGGGGGGCGGCGCCCGGGCCACGCCACCCGCCCCCCCCCCCCCCCCCCCCGCGCCGGACGGGC